>JBDSZP010000208.1:0-8336 GCA_039925065.1 Luteolibacter sp. | reverse complement strand
ATTCCGGGGCAGTTATATTGGCGGGCCGAGCCGGGATAGAGATCGGAGATGTCGGCGAAGAATCTTTGGGGGAACTCGGTGTCGAGCAGAGGGTGCAGGGGCATGGATTTTCCCGAAAAACTAACAGCGTCTTTTCAGCAAGCGCCAAATGCTTCCGCCAGGCGATTTTGAGAGGATGGAGAATGAATTCAAGCTCTCCCACCCAATGTGGCCAGGCATCCGTCACGGCGGACTCAACGCCAACGGGTCGCGCGTGACGGCCTCATTTTATCAGAGTTTTCCACACCGATGGTTGCGAGATGCAGCGGGCTTGTGCATTTTGCAGCGGTGCGCGGAGTGAACCCGATTCGGTTTGCCGCAACGCGAGCCTTCTGGCCACTGGCGAAGCCTGCCGCATGGGCGGCCGGTCTCGGCTATGAAAGGGGGCGGTATGCCGACAACATGGTCGTCCTCTGTTGCACGGGGGAAGAAGCCGGTGCCGTGCTGGAAAAGCTCCGGGAATGAACGGCCGGGGCCGGACTCCCGCCCCATTTCCGACAACCCCACGGTGGACATGAAACTGCCGATAGTCGGTTCGATTTCCTCGGCTACCGGTTCAAACGGAAGCCGACGGGGAAGGATAATGCGATTGGTCCGGCCCAAAAGCCTGCGTAAGCTGCGCGAATCCATCAAACCCGGACGCGCCGGACCAGTCGGGATGTCCGCAGCACTGAGCGCTCAGATGAACGCGGCCCTTTCAATGGACGGGACGTGCAGCCCTTTTACTTCTTTTTCGCGTTCGAGAGGGCTTGGGAGAACCAGTCATTGTTGGGGGCCGAGTTGGGGCTGAAGTTGCCGGGGCGGCCGCCTTGGTTGCGGTTGCCACCGCCGTTATTGGGGCGGGAATCGCGGTCGTCGCCGGAGGAGCGGCGGTTGTCGAGATCCACCTTGGACTTCATGGAGAGGGCGATGCGGTTCCGCTTGAGATCGACTTCGACGACGGTGACCTGGACTTTTTGACCAACTTTGACGACTTCCGAGGCATCGCGGATGAAGTGATCGGCAAGTTGGGAAACGTGGACGAGACCGTCCTGATGGACGCCGACATCGACGAAAGCTCCGAAGGCGGTGACGTTGGTGACGATGCCGGGAAGCTTCATGCCGACTTGGAGGTCCGATGGTTTTTCGACGCCTTCGACGAACGAGAAGAGTTCGAATTGTTTCCGCGGGTCGCGGCCGGGTTTGGCGAGCTCGGCGACGATGTCCTTGAGGGTGGGCAGGCCGACCTGGTCATCGACGTATTTTTGTAAATCGATCTTTTTGCGTGCGGCTTCGTTGCCGAGCAACTCCTCGACTTTGCAACCGGCATCCGCCGCCATTTTCTCGACGAGCGGGTAGCGCTCCGGGTGAACGGCGGAGGAATCGAGGGGATGCGCGCCGCCACGAAGGCGGAGGAATCCGGCGGCTTGTTCGAAGGCTTTCTCACCGAGGCGCGGGACTTTTTTCAATTGCTCCCGCGAGGTGAAAGCGCCGTTTTCATTGCGCCAGGCGACGATGTTTTCGGCGAGCGATGAATTAAGGCCGGAGACGTAGGAGAGGAGTTGCTTGGAGGCGGTGTTGATCTCGACGCCGACGGCGTTCACGCAGCTAACAACCGTGTCGTCGAGGCTGGCCTTGAGCGCGCGTTGATCGACATCGTGCTGATATTGCCCGACGCCGATGGCTTTCGCGTCGATCTTCACCAGCTCGGCGAGCGGATCCATCAGGCGGCGGCCGATGCTGACGGCACCACGGACGGTGACGTCTTCGTTGGGGAATTCCTCACGGGCGACGTCGGAGGCGGAGTAAATGGAAGCGCCGCTCTCGTTGACCATCACGACGGGGATGGAAGAGGGGAGTTTGAGCTTTTTGATGAACGCTTCAGTTTCGCGCGAGGCGGTGCCGTTGCCGATGGCGATGGCTTCGATGTCGTATTTTTTCATCATCGCCATGACCTCGACGGCGGCCTCGTAGGCTTGTCTATCCGAGCCGGCGGTGGCGTGGAGAACGGTGTGATGGAGGAGCTTGCCGGAGCGGTCGAGCACGACGGTTTTGCAACCGGTGCGGAAGCCGGGGTCGATGGCTAACAATCGCTTTTCGCCGAGTGGCGAGGCGAGCAGAAGTTCGCGGAAATTGTCGGCGAAAACGGTGATGGCGGTTTCGTCGGCGCGTTTTTTCGCCATCAGGCGGGCTTCGGTTTCCATCGATGGCATGAGCAGGCGCTTGCATCCGTCCTCGACGGCTTGGGCGACTTGTTTGCCGGCGGGGCCGTTCGATTTCACCCAATCCGGCAGGGCTTGCGAGGTCACGCGGTCGAGCGGGACTTCGACACGCATCAGCAGGAAACCTTCCTTTTCGCCGCGGCGCATGGCGAGGGTGCGGTGGGATGGGATGGTCTTGAATGGCTCGCTCCACTCGAAGTAGTCGCGGAATTTTTGGGCATCGGCCTCCTCTTCCTTGCCGTACATGATCTTGGAGGAAACGGTTGCTTCCTCTTCGTAAATTTTCCGGACGAGGCCACGCAACGGCGCGTCATCGGCCACGCGCTCGGCGATGATGTCGCGGGCACCGGCGAGGGCTTCCACGATGGTGGGGACTTCCATTTCCGGGTTGAGGAACTTGGCGGCTTCTTCCTCGGGATCGGCGGATTGGTTTTCGAAAAGGAAATCGGCGAGCGGTGTGAGTCCGCGCTCGATGGCCTTGGTGGCGCGGGTCTGGCGCTTCGGGCGGAACGGGGCGAAAATGTCTTCGACGACGGAAAGTGTGGTGGCTGCTTCGAGCTTCTTTTTCATCTCGGGAGTGAGGAGCGAGCGCTCTTCGAGGGATTTCAGGACGGTCGAGCGGCGGGAATCCAACTCGGCGAGCTGGAGCATGCGATCACGGATGGTGGTGATCTGGACTTCGTCGAGCGAGCCGGTTTGTTCCTTACGATAGCGGGAAAGGAAAGGCACGGTGCCACCCTCGGCGAGCAACTTGGCAGTGGTGGTGACGGACGACAGGGAAATGCCGGTTTCGCGGGCGATGGCTTCGAGATGGGTCATGCGGGACGGAGGTTTAGGCGAGGCGGGCGGAGTGGGCAAGAAATTGGACGGGGGAAATTTCCAGGGTTGGGGCTAATTTAAGTTGAAAAGCGGGATGTGCGCTGCGTGTGAGCCAAGTCCATGGCTGGGTTCTGAAGGGGGAGGCACCGCGAATCGGGCGAATGGTCTTTTGGTGCCGGGATTGTGTTTCGGAACCTGCGGGACAGAACCATCCGGAGTGGCGCTTTGTTTTCATGAGCCGCAGCATGCCATGTGGTGATCAATCCCAAGGAAGGGCTGAGAGGATTTTTATCGTGAACCGGACGTTAGCGAAGTAAACAGCCACATGAATCCTTACGACAAACTTCGACCAATCACCGACAGCGAGCAGTGCAGGTGTGAGGCGGTCTGCGGGTTGGTTTTAATGTATCGATTTACCCGGAATCCGATCCATTGTCTGAAATGTAAGGATGAGATCGACCCGGAAAGGCTCGGGTTAGAAATGCGGGAGATCGACGATGTTGCCCGCGTCATGGCCACCCATGGGGCGCTCTTCGATCTGTGGCTTCAATCCGGAGAGTATGAGGAATGGGCGAAGCAGAGACTGATCGATCCGAAGGGGCAGGTGAATGTCGATGGAATGGCGATCGCTAGAAAGTTATCCGTGAAATGGCCATGCTATTATTTGTGGTTTTACGATACGGAAGATGGCGCGCCGGAGCGGTGCCCGTCGTGTGGTGAATTTCTCGACAAGAGTGTCCTATGGGCCACGGGCAAATGCTATCGGTGTTGTGTGCTCATGTGAGGAGGGGCGATATTCCTGTGAAATCGCTGGCGAGCTGGTCGAGATTCTAATTCTCGTTTGTCCAAGAGGGGGAACCACGAATAGGCCGATCCCACAAACCAGTGACCCAGGACCGCTACTTCACCTATTTGAATTCGGTGGCATGTCCACGAGCGAGGACTTTGAAATTTTCAATATCCGCCGGAGAGGAGAAGGCGCGGGTGGGGAGGAAATAGAAGTTTTGCTCGGTGGTCATGAAGATGAAGCCGTCGGCGGTGGAGACGATCCTTTGGAATGCGGGCCATACGAATTCGGTGTTTGAGTGTGGTGAACTTACATGGATGTCTGTCTCCGAGACGGTCCACGCGATTTCCATCTGATTGGCATCCGCCCGCTTGGCGAACCCCCGTCGAATCTTTGAGGTGAAGGTCGTTTCTGCGATGGCGTCCACAACAAGAATAGTGAGAAGAATGACTCTGATGATTTCAGCAGTTAGGTAATCGGACAGACGAAAGCCATCCGGGAGAAAAAGCGTCGCAACAAACGCCAAATAGGTCACGCTCACATACTTGTTTATCGTAATCCACCAATTGGGGCTCGCAGTTTTTGCATACTTCCGGCCAGCGATGAGATCATCTGCAGTCAGTCTGAAACGGGCGGTGATGGGTTCCATGGGCGTGCTGGTGGGTT
Source organism: Luteolibacter sp. (assembly GCA_039925065.1). Lineage (GTDB taxonomy): Bacteria > Verrucomicrobiota > Verrucomicrobiia > Verrucomicrobiales > Akkermansiaceae > Luteolibacter. The sequence continues at coordinate 3,824 of JBDSZP010000208.1, read as the reverse complement.
GGGATCAGTCCTGTGGCTGTTTGCGGGAGACGACGAAATCAGCGCGTGCCGGGGCATAGCTGATGATTTTTCGCACGTGCAGTTTCTGTCGTTTGGAAAATTGTGAGGAGGTCGCAAGATTCCCATCGACGACCAGATAAACCGAAGTTTCGGGACCATCATGCGAGGTGGGATACTCGGACTGGGCGTGCATGAAATCCAGAACGGGTTTGCCAACCTCCGCTGGGTCGAAATCCCAATTGTCATTCGTTCCCAGAGGGATGAACCAAGAATAAGCCGGTCCTACGGACCAGTGGCCTGAGAAGCGTGTAGGCTCGGAAACTTGCGAGGGACTGACGCAACCCGCCAGAACACCAACTGAGGCAATGGCGAGAATGGTGGCGATGAATTTCATCGGAATTGATGGAGATGATGCTCCGTCGGGTTGGAGAAGGCGCGGGTGGGGAGCATATGGAAGTTTTGCGCGTTGGTGGTCAACTTCGCGGTGGGCACGCCGACAACCACCCCAAGCAGCAGGATGCCTGTGACGACAGCTGCGGCAATTGGGAAGAAGCTGTGTTTTGATGACTCGCGCCGGAGTGTTCTATAAATCCGACCAATGCGATTCCATCGGCGTTGAAGACGAAGCTCCAGACAGGAATGTCTGGGCTACGCCGTGACCGCGCTGCGATCGTCATTCAATCCGCTTTTCTCGATGAAGTAGTCATAACCGCCGGTGTATCTAGTGACGAGTGCGCCGCTTTCCGGGTTCTTTTCATTGCGGGTGACGTGGAGGGTGGTTTCAGCCAGAGTCCGGATGAAGTGGACATCGTGGGAGATGAACACGAGCGTGCCTTCGTAGTTTTTCAGGGCGCTAACCAAGGAGTCGATGGAGAGGATATCCAAGTGGGTGGTCGGCTCGTCCATGAGGAGGAGATTCGGCGGATCGACGAGGAACTTGACGAGGTTGAGGCGGGATTTTTCGCCACCGGATAGAACTCCGCAGCGTTTTTCGACGTCGGTGCGGCGGAAGAGGAAGGAGCCAAGAATGGAGCGGGCTTCCTCCTCGCGGAGGGTGGTGCAGGCGGCGAGGACTTCTTCGAGAACGGTGTTGTTTTCGTTGAGGGTCTCGGCGCGGTGCTGGGAGTAGTAGCCGATCTTGGTGGCGTAGCCGGGTTCGCGTTTTCCAGCGTCGATGGGGAGGACGCCGGCGAGGATCTTGAGGAGGGTGGATTTACCCGCGCCGTTCGGGCCGACAAGGACCATGCGGTCGCCGCGCTCGATGGTGAGGTCGAGGTCCTTGTAGATGCGCTTTTCACCGTAGGACTGGCCGACTTTTTGGAGATCGATGACCTTCTGGTTGGAACGCGGAGGCTGCGGAAAGGCGAATTTGAAAGGCTTGCGCGGGGTGCGTGGCTTTTCGATGCGGACGATTTTTTCGACCATCTTGATGCGGGATTGCACCTGCGCTGCTTTCGAGCCTACCTGGCGGAAGCGCTCGATGAATTCCTGATGGGCTTCGATTTCCTTGTTCTGGTTTCGATACGCTTGGACTTGGAGGTCGTAGCGTTTTTCCCGCTGATCGAGGAAGGCTGTGTAGTTTCCGGTGTAGGAAATGAGGGCTGCTGCGTCCGGATCGATCTCGACGACGGTCTCGATGATGGTGTCCATGAAATCGCGATCATGGGAAATCATGAGGATGGCGCCGGAGTAGTTTAGCAGATAGCGCTGGAGCCAGAGGAGTGAGAGCAGGTCGAGGTGGTTGGTCGGCTCGTCGAGCATGAGCAGGTCCGGCTCCATGACGAGGAGGCGGGCGAGGTGGGCGCGCATGACCCAGCCGCCGGAGTATTCGCGGGCGGGTTTGTTGAAATCGTCGGATTTGAAGCCAAGGCCGTGGAGGATTTTCTTGGCTTTCGGTTCGAGCTGATAGCCGTTGAGGGCGGTGAACTGGTCCTGGGCGTGGGCGAATTCGGGGGTGGAGAGATCGCCGGAGGTTTCGCCTTCGCGGATGATGCGGAGAAGACCGATCATTTCCGGGGTGATACCCATCGCGATTTCGATGATCGTTTCATCGGTGGGCTCGCCTGCTTCCTGCGGGAGATAGCCGGTGATCGCGTATTCGTCGCGCTCGATGGTGCCTTCGTCGGGTGAGTCCTCGTCGAGGATCATGCGGAAGAGCGTGGATTTTCCGGCACCGTTCGGGCCGACGATGGCGACGCGCTCGCCCCAGTTGATGGACATTTCGGCTTCGCGGAGGAGTGTGCGGCCGCCGAGAGTTTTGGTAAGCTTGTGAATCGTGAGCACGAAGGGGATGTAATGGAGGATGGGGCGCGGGGCAAGGATTTCGGCAGGAAGGGGCGTTTGTTAAGGCCAGGTGAAGGAAATGGCCTGCTATTGACCTTGACGAATTGGGGGCTGGCCGGGCTTTATTGCGCATCCTAATGACCTGCATGCGATTCCCAACCAATCCTTCCCAACTCATGCCGCGTGGCGTGGGGCAATTCGCCGCTCTGACCTCTTTGGCTATCATTTCGCTGGCTGGCACCCTGCACGCGCAGGATTTCGAGGGAAAAAATATTTCCGAAGTGGCGATCCGTTATAATGGTGCGAAGACCGTGGATGAAGCCCGCTTGCGGAACCTGATGGCCTCCAAGGCCGGTTCCACCTATCGTTCGGAGAGCTTGGACAAGGATATCAAGGCGCTTTACGAATCCGGTTTGGTGGATGACGTGCGTTTCCTCGCCGAGCCGACAGGTGGAAGCGTGAAACTGATTGCCGAAGTGACGACGCGCCCGGGACTGGGTGGCGTGGGATTCGTGGGAAATACGGTTTTCTCCGATCAGAAACTGGCCAAGGAATCCAAGATGAAGGCCGGTGGCGCGCTCAGCGATGAGCAAATCCTCGAAGCCCGTCGCAACATTGAGAAATACTATCAGGGCTACGGCTATCCTGATGTGACGGTGACGCACCGCACGCAGGCGACCGGCCAGCCCGGTTTGTCCGATCTGATTTTCGTGATCGATGAGGGGACGAAAAACGAAATCCGCCACATCCGTTTCGAGGGAAATCATGCGTTCACCGATCCTGAACTCCGCAAGGAAATGAAGGTAAAGGAAAAAGGCTGGTTCTCGTGGCTGACCAAGTCCGGCCAATTTGAATCGAACCAATTGGACACCGACCTTGATGCGATTTTGGATTACTACCGCAGCAAGGGCTACCTCCGTGCGAGCAGCCCGGGTATCCGCCGTGAGCCGGCAAAGGACGGCCGCGTGGATCTCGTCATTCCGATCGTGGAAGGTGAGAAATACACCGTCGCAGGCGTTGGATTTGGCAAAATGACCGTTTTCAAACCGGAGGAACTCTATCCAGCGCTCACGCTCAATACGAACAACGCCTACTCTTCCAAGAAGATGCGCGATGACATCACCATGATCCGCAGCTATTACGGCTCGCGTGGTTATGCCGATGCGCTGGTCACACCTGATATCAGCGATGCTGGCCCTAACCGTGTGAACATCGTTTACCGCATCACCGAAGGTTCCCGCTTCCGCGTGGGCCGCGTGAACATCAGCGGCAATACCAAGACCAAGGACAAGGTCATCCGCCGGGAAATCCCGCTCAAGCCGGGTGACATGTTCAACTCCGTGGAGCTCGATACCACGAAGTCCCGTCTCGAAAACCTCCAATACTTCAGCGACGTGCAAACCACCGGCTCGCCGGGCGGCTCCGGCTATCGCGATGTGAACGTGCTGGTGGAAGAAAAGGCAACCGGTTCCGTCGGAATCGGAGCTGGCTTCAGCTCGATCGATAGCATTGTCGGATTCCTGACTCTGGAGCAATCCAAC
>JBDSZP010000207.1:0-27703 GCA_039925065.1 Luteolibacter sp. | reverse complement strand
CAGAGAACCCAGCGATTCGTCCGGTGGGTGCGCGTGCGACTCTATCAACGGGTCCCCTGGAGCGAATCCATGGCCCGCCTGCGCGAACTCTGGACCCTGCCCGCTTGAAAGTTTTCCACACCGATCGCGCATGGTGCCATCGTCCAGGGAGGACCATGAAATCAAGGTGCCGCCAGTGGTGGTTTCTTCGAGAACGAAAAACACCACTTTGGTCGGATCTGCGGTGGCGGCAGGTAGGCTTGGCGTGCCGCCCGGAGTGGCTTCCGCCGGAGCGCTGCCCGGAAAAACCGGACAGACCCAGCTTCCGCCTGTTCCATAAGTCGAGGAGATCGTAGTCCAGCTATCCGGCTCCAGCGTGGTGCTTTTCTGAAGGTGGTAAACCACCCCGGGAACGGTTTCCACGGTCAGGGTCTGCCACCACTCGGAAGAGGCGTTCTGGAGTGTTTCAAATTTCCATACCGCGTCAGCAGTGAAGGCCGGGAGCGGGATGATTTGGGCGAACCAGCCGAGGAATAGCCAAAATGCGGCGAAGAACCTTCGGAGTGGGAAGTGATTACGGAATGTGAAGTGTTGATTTTTGATACTCATGGATAGGAGGCGGTTGTTTCTGATGGGGGGGAAGCAAACCGTTTCCGATGAAGATTTCGTAAACAGATTGTGAAATTCTGATGAAAAATCCAGATGCATCCGAGTTTGGCCGGCAACGGAGTGATAATTTCTACCCGATATGTCCAATAAAAAATTCACAGGTGTAAACTAAACACCCCGACACGAGGCCCGTAGCGTGACCACTTGACTGCTGCGGAAAAGAATCGGTTGTTGGTTCAAGGAGCTGTTCGCTGGCTCAGCGAAGAGAGGCGCAGGCTTGGGCTATCAGCTTATGCTTGGTCCAACCGGAGCGGAGTTTCCGCGTCCGCGATTTCGATGATTGAATCAGGAAAAAGGGAACCTTCGCTTCATACACTCCTCATGCTGGCAGAAGGATTGGGAATACGGCTGGGAAATGTTCTGAATGAATTGCAAAGCAAGAATCCCGAAAACCCATAGAACCCCCGGCAGGATGATCCGCCAACGGCTTTTGGATTTGTGCATGATTGACGACTTTCTTGGGCAGCAATCGGATTTCGCGAATTTTCCCCTCGTTGAAGTTTCGCCCCCCACTGTTTGGCCATTCCAGTGAAGTATTCATCAGGAAACGCCCGGCGTTTGAATCCAAGTGCGATCCGTTTGACGACGGGCGTCCAACCTTTCATCCACGGGTCCTGCATTTGGGGCAAAGCGTGTTCCGTTTAGGCCGAAGCGTGTTCCGTTTGAGGTCGGGGGCCAAAACTTTGGGGGGCCGGGCATGAACGATTGGCGGCTGGTGCTAAAACTTTTACCCTCGGGAGCCAAAACTTTGGGGCACGGGGCTAAAATTTCAGGTCTCGGACCTAAACGGAAGGCGGCGGAACCTAAACGGAACACACTTCGGGTTGATCGCTTGTGCGGTGACAGGGCAAAGCGTTTGCAGACCCACGCCGATGAGGTGATCAGGAAATCACCCGCCCCAAACTTGAAAGGCGTCAAATCCAGCCGATACTCAAAAATGTCCAAAAAACCTACTCCCACGCCAAATCCCGATACCCGGCCGCCGGCCAAATCAACGATTCCGGATCCGCCGAATGATGGATTTCCTCCGAATAAGGATGTCTCAACCCCTCCTCCCGACAGCGACGTCAAAACAGGCGTGCATAAAAAGGAAGATCAGTAACCGGGAATGAGGAAACCCGCCGATCTCCCTGTCTGCATTCCCGTGTAGAGCCCCGCAGGAACCAACCACCTGCGAGGCTCGCACGCACGGAGCAGCATCACATCGTAGGCTGCAACAGAGCGAAAACTCCTCTTTCACCGCCCCGGGTGTCTTCCACCAGGAACAGTTCCCCGCTTCGACGAATCATCATCGCCCGAAAATCCTCGGGATTCTCATGGGTTCTCGAGATGGGGAAAAAATCTGCCTCGGCTCTCAGGCTTTCCTTTGTGGGTTCGTCGCCATCAAAAAATGCCTTCGCAAGCCCCAGTATCTCCGCCTTGATCTGATAATATCGGGTTTCCATCATTCCCAAGATTAGCACGTATTCCCCGGGGATGCCTCCCCCCTATTTCTGATTCGCTTGTCAGCAAAACTCATTACACCGTCTCCGTTTCCCCAATCCCTCTCCGGTTCCGGCGGACAGGCGCTCGGTTTGGCGGCGATCTTTCCATCTGATGGAATTCAAGCAGGCATGATCCTGAAAATCAGGTACTTCCGCAGGGCGACTCTGATATTTTTGCAGTCGTATCCTGAAAATGATGCAGAAAAAGTAGCCGCACCCAATGGCTAATTTTTCGTGATCATTTAGTAATCATTAGCTTTCAGCAACTTACAGCAGCAGGCGAATACTTGGCACGCGCCATGCGATTAGATCAATGTTCTCCGGGGGGAGATAAAAGGGACTACGGTTCCACAGCAATCAGTGTGTCGGGGTGTCTTTCCTCACGGGAAACCGCACCGACACACTGATTCATTGCGTTCCCGGCGGTGAACGCGAAGTCCTCGGTTTGTCGGGCTGGATGCGTCCGCGGACTTTCCGCCAAAGCGGGGTGATAGCGGACAGAATGTCCGCGGCACATAGCGTTCAGAATGAACGCGCTCCCGGTGCCTGCAAGGATGAGCGGTCCTGTTTTAGAATCGGAAACCCTCGGCAAGGAATGGTTGATTTCCTGCGATTTTAGGTGCTTTGCCCATTGCACAGATGCGCTGGCATGACAAACTCGCCCACGAAATCGATGACTACGGACAATCTGCAAGAGCAAATCAAGGAGACCAGCGGCTGGATTCAGGCGGTGAAGGATGAGATGGGCCAGGTGCTCGTCGGCCAGGAGCGGCTGGTGGACCGGTTGTTGATCGGGCTCCTCTGCAATGGCCACATCCTATTGGAAGGCGTGCCCGGACTGGCGAAAACGCTGGCGGTGAAGGCGCTTTCAGGATCGCTGGATGCCTCGTTCGCACGATTCCAATTCACACCGGACCTACTGCCCGCCGACTTGGTGGGGACGATGGTGTATCACCCGCAGGAGACGAAATTCGAGCCGAAGCTCGGGCCGATTTTTAACAATCTGATTCTCGCCGACGAAATCAACCGCGCCCCCGCCAAGGTGCAATCCGCCCTGCTCGAAGCGATGCAGGAGCGTCAGGTCACGCTGGGCGACCGCTCGTATCCGCTGCCCCAGCCGTTCCTCGTCCTCGCGACACAAAACCCCATCGATCAGGAGGGAACGTATCAGCTTCCGGAAGCCCAGCTCGACCGATTCCTCCTCAAGGTGACCGTCGGCTATCCGACGAAGGACGAGGAGCTGATGATCCTCGACCGGATGGCGACCTCGGTCCCACCCTATCAGACGAAGACCGTGGCGACGCCGGATCAGGTGGCGGCCTCGCGGAAGCTGGTGAATGAAGTTTACATCGATCCGGCGATTCGGAAATACATCGTGCAGATCATCCACACCACGCGTTTCCCGACGCTCGTCGATGCGCCGTTGAAAAACCTCGTCCGGGCCGGAGCCTCGCCGCGCGGAACGATCAATCTCGCGCTCACCGCCCGCGCCCGGGCATTCATGCAGGGCCGCGCGTTCGTGACGCCGCAGGATGTGAAGGACATGGCGCTCGACGTCCTGCGCCACCGGATTCTGCTAACTTATGAGGCGGAAGCGGAGGAAATGACGACGGACTCGGTGATCGAGCGGATCATGAGCAAGGTGCCGGTGCCGTAGGCTGTGATAAGTTAAGAAACGGATGCTTACCGACGAACAGATCGAGGAGATGATGGCGCGCGTGCGCAAGCTGGAGCTGAAGGCCCGGCGGCTGGTGCGCGAATCGTTTTCCGGCGAATACCTTTCCTCCTTCCGGGGACAGGGTTTGGATTTTGACGACTTCCGCGAATATCAGCATGGCGATGAAGTGCGTTTCATCGACTGGAACGTCACCGCCCGGATGAACGCGCCGTTCGTCAGGAAATTCCGTGAAGAGCGCGAGCTCTCGGTGGTGATCGCCGTGGATGTCTCGGGCTCGGCGGACTACGGCAGCGTGTCCCTGAGCAAGCGTGAGATCGCTGCGGAAACAGCGGCGGTGCTGGGATTCAGCGCGCTGCATAATGGAGACAAGGTCGGCCTGCTGATTTTCGCGCACGAACCCATCCTCTTCATCCCGCCGGAAAAAGGCAGCCGCCACCTGCTGCGGATGATCCGTGAAATCCTCGTTGCGAAGCCGGACCAACCCGGCACTTCGGTATCGGAAGCGTGTGATTTCCTGGTCCGCAGCTTACGCCGGAAATCCCTGATTTTCCTGATTTCGGACTTTTTCTCAGACCCGCTGGAGAAACCCCTCGGCAAGCTTTCGCGGAAGCATGAAACCATCGCCCTGCGCGTGCTCGATCCATTGGAAGCCAAGTTGCCGAAGGCCGGCAAGGTCGTGATGCTCGATCCTGAAACCGGATTCGAAACCCTCGTCAACACCAGCAATCCCAACCTGCGCATGGCCTACTCGAAACTCATGGCGAGACAACAGGAAGGCGTTGCGGCGATCTTCAAGAAGCACGGGATCGATTCCGCAGACCTGACCACACACGGCGATACCCTGGCATCGTTGCACAAACTCCTGAAACGCCGCAGTCGCAAACGTTCCGGATGAATGGGAAGCCCACCAATTTCGAACTGCTGGACCCACCCTCCCCGGATGCTCTGGTACCTGACCCGATCATCGGTTTTTGGATCGTGGTCGGGCTGATCCTGGTGCTCCTGGTCATCTCGATCATCCTGATCATTCGCCGAAAAAAGAATGCCGCGCCCAATCCATTGGCCGCGCGAAACGCCGCCTATCGGGAAGCGGTCTCGGCATTGGAGAAAATGAACGCGTTGCAATCCCGCGACGCCGCCGTGCAGAGTTCGCTCATCCTGCGGAAATATCTATCACTCGCCGCGAACGATCCGGCCTTGTTCGAAACCCATGAGGAATTCATCTCACGCCATGATGCCTTGAACGCGCTCACTGAAGAAGCCCGCAAGGCATCGCAATCCGGCTTCACCCGGCTGGCCTCGCAAAAATATGGCGCTGAAATCCCGGAGGTGAATCCGCTGGATGTGGTGAACGAATCACGTGCGCTGTTGGAAACCCTTCATCACGGATTTCACGCATGAGCCGGTTTTTCGAACACTTCCGTTTTGCCCAACCCGGCTGGTTGCTCCTGCTGCTGCCGGCGCTCCTTCTCATGATGCTGCGGCGCGGGCGGGGCTCGGAGGCAGCGGTGCTTTTCCCGAATCTATCCGTGCTGGTGAGTTTGGGGCGGCGTGTGCGCCGGACGGCTTGGAGTTACGGAGTGCCGCTGGCATTCGCGGCTTTGATGTTCGCCATTCTTTCGATGGCCCGCCCGGTCTGGAGGAAACAATATCAAAGCCGGACGGCCAGCGGCGTGGACATCATGATCGCCCTCGATGTCTCGCTCTCGATGGCCATCGAAGATTTCGTGGACCGCGGGCAACATGTCCCTCGCATCGATGTGGCGAAAAAAGTGGTCGCTGATTTCATCAACCGCCGCCCGGAAGACCGGATGGGATTGGTCGCCTTCGCCGGCAGGCCACGCGATGCCAGCCCGATCACACTCGATCACGAATGGCTCAGAGGTGCGCTCAGCGATATCCGCCTCAACGACCAATGGGACCGAGGAACGGTGAAAGACCAAGGGACCGCGATCGGTTCCGCCTTGGCTGCGGCCTCGACCCGGCTGGAAGCACGCGATGCGAAGAGTAAGGTCATCGTCCTACTCACGGACGGTGCGAGCAATTCCGGGAAAATTTCCCCACTGGAGGCCGCCGAGCATGCGAAAACGCTCGGAATCAAGATTTACACAGTCGCCATCGGCACCGTGGAAGGGCGCGTGGATTCGAGCATCCAGAAGTTCCCCTATCAAGAATTCGATCTACCCACACTGAAGAAAATCGCCTCGCTGACGGGTGCGGAACACTACTGGGCGCAGGATCTTGCGACGCTCGAAACCACTTTCAAAACCATCGACCGGCTGGAAAAAACGGATGCGAAAAGCATGACCGTCATCGATGATACCGAGTTGTTTCCCTGGTTTGTGGCAGCCACGCTGCTCGCCACATTCGGTGCGGCCGTCCTGCTGGCACTCAACCCACCCCCGACATCCTGATGAGTTTCGCACAACCCGGCTGGCTTGTTCTGCTGATCCTGATCCCGATTCTGGGGATCGGGGCGGTCTTCGCGACGCGTCTGCGGAAGCGGCAATGGGAAGTATTCGTCGCGCCGCGTTTGCGAGAAGCCCTGCTCAAACGGGGAAATCCCCTGCCCCGCTGGCTGTCGCTGTTTTTCCTGCTCGTTGCCGCCACCGCCATGATCATCGCACTCGCCCGACCACGCGGTGAGGCGGGCATACGCACGGAAAAAACCGTGGGTCGCAATGTCCTCATCGCCCTCGACCTTTCCCGCAGCATGCGCGTAACCGACGTGAAACCGGACCGACTCGCGCAGGCGAAAATGGTGATTTACGAATTGCTGGAAGCGATGCCGAACGAGCGGATCGGGTTGATCGGATTCGCCGGTAGTTCTTATGTTTATGCGCCGCTGACCATCGACCACCCCGCAGTGCGCGAGACCGTCGAGCAGATTGACGAAAACTGGGCACCCCGGGGAGGCTCGGATCTGGCCGCCGCCATTCACCTTGCGACCGAGACGTTCAAGAAAACCGGCCAGAAAAACAACGCCCTCGTCATCCTGAGCGATGGCGAGAAACACGAGGGCGATCTCGATGCCATGATCGCCGAGGCGGAGAAATCCGGCGTTTACATCCTCGCCGTGGGAGTGGGCACCGAGGATGGCGGCTTCGTTCCGAACGCGGATTTCCCTAACGGCCAAATGGTGGACAAGAGCGGGCACCCGGTGGTCAGCCGCTTGCAGCCGGACGTGATGCGCAAACTGGCGGCGGAGACCAAAGGCAGGTTCACCGTCGCCGGCTCAGGGCTGGACATCCCCGAGATGGTGAAATCCGTGATCAAGGATCTGGACGCATTTGAAATGAAAGGCCGCGATCGCAGGGTTTTCACGGAATTCTATCAATGGCTGATATTGCCCGCCATCCTCTTCATCATCACGTCCATCACCTTGGGGACACGTTGGAAAGGAGTGAAGGCATCGCTCTTCATTGCGGGCGCGTTTTTCCTCCCATCCGCAGCCAAGGCGGAAGACCAGCCCAACATCAGGGGATCGATGACGCTGAAGCGCATTCAGGAATCCCTCAGCGCCCATTACGCGGAAAAACTGAACCTGCAAGAACTCGCCACCCGCTATCATCTGGCGGAAGCGGCGGAAGCCTACCGCAGTGGCGATTTCCGGGACGCGCGCACCGCCTATACCGAGGCGCTTCTCTCGGGTAATTCCGATGTCCGCGCGAACGCCCATATCGGGATCGGCAACACGTTGTTCCAACTCGGCTGGCTGGGACTTTCCGGTGATCCCTATCCGAAAAAGTCCGCCGCCCTGCCGAATCTCGACCACTTTGACAAGATCGTGAAGGAGGTCCTGGCAAAACTCCGCGAGAGCGAGGCACCGGAGCAGGGAGAAACCAACGGCTACGCCCGCATCGAGTCGCTCATCACGAACTGGACGGATGCCGTGAGGCACTTCGATTCCGCGATGGGATCGGCACCCTCGGTGAAGGTAGCCCGTCAGAACCGCGATCTCACGATGACTTATCTCAAGCGGCTCCAGGAACTGCTCGAAGACCAAAAGCAGGACACCGAGCAATCCATGCCCCAGCAACAAAAGGGCGAGCCCCAAAAAGGCGAGGGCGATCCCAGCGACGGCAAACCTGACGACGGTGAGGAAGGGCCTGACGGAGAGAAAAAATCCGGCGACAAGGAGGGGAAGGATCCCAAGGAAAAAAGCGGCAAGGATGGAGAAAAGCCCAAGGGTAAGGACGGAGAAAAGCCCGACGACAAGAACGGAGACAAGCCCAAGGGCAAGGACGGCAAAAAGGATCAAAAGGACTCGGACTCCAAAAACGGCGAGAAAGATCCGAACGAAAGCCCGGAAGACCGTGCCCGACGGATTTTAAAAGAAAATGCGGACTCTGAAAAAGGCCCGCTCACACCGGGGCGGCGCGAATTTGCCCCCCCTGCGGAAGATTGGTAATATCATGATCTCATTCACCCACATCAGCGGATGTTTTCCCATCGGCATTGCCTGGCTGCTTCTCACCCTCGGGGGGAACGGCCAGACAACGAGCCAGCTTTCGACCTGTTTCATCGCGCGCGGCGAGCAGGCATTGCTGGAAGTTTCCGTGGTGGGCACCCAACCGGAGTCCTTGCCGGTCATCGAGCCGATTAAGAACGTAGCCATCCAGTCGGCAGGCCGGGGACCACAAACCCGGATGCTTCCCGGAAGGAAACTGGAGTATGTGTTTGAATTCATTGTGACCAGTTATGAGGTCGCGAACTACGTTATCCCACCGATCAAGGTCATGGCGGGCGGCGTGGAAACCCACACGGAGCCGCTCGAATTCAGGGTCTTCAATCCGGATGAGTTGCAATGGTCCGAGGTCGATATCGATGGCACGATGATGCGCTACGCCAGTTCGTTCAGGACGATGAATCCGAAGCCCTATGAAGGAGAAACGAGCTACACGGAGATCAAGGTTTTCGTCCCGAGGGATCTGGTGGTTGAGGACTGGGGGATTCCTGACTTCGAGAGGGACGGATTGGCAGCCTGGAGATTCCAACCGTCCGCCATGCGCAGCCAGCTCAATTTATTAGGCCAGCCCTACATCTCCGTCGCCTATCCAAGCACCATCACCCCCACCCGCACGGGAAAAATCTCCATTGGTCCGGCCAAGGTCCGACTGACGACGGTGCAACGCGTGAACGATCCTTTTCCAAAAAGTGTTTACCGGAATGTCTATCTGGATGTCCCCAAGCTGGAATTCGACTCAAAAGCCCTGCCTGAAGGCGCGCCCGAGGGATTTGAAAATGCCGTGGGCAGTTACCACCTGAACGCGAGCACCACCACGACGGACGTGAAGGAGGGCGATCCGATTTCCGTCGACCTCATGGTGTCCGGCAGCGGAAATCTCGACACCCTGCGTCCGCCGAAGCTGCTCGATGCCACCGGATGGAAAATTTACGAACCCACCGCTGACCAACGCGGAGACGAGCGGCGCCAGCTTTCCGGAAATGCGGTTTTTCATCAGTTCATGCGCCCACTCGAACTCAAGCCTGCGGTGCCGCCGTTCCGCTTGGTCTATTTTGACCCGAAGGATGAGACCTATAAAACGATCACCACCGAGGCCATTCCCCTGAACATGACGCCCAACACTTCACCCAAGACAAGTTCAGACGGCCCAGTCCAGACCTTGGCTGTCCCGATCGAACGCATGACCGACATCCTCGCCATCCTGAAGCCCGCGCAACTCACGATGCCCTCGACGCCGTCGATCCCCTTGTGGGCCGGGCATTTGTTGGCCGGACTGATCGCGCTGGGATTGATCGCCAAGGCACTGTGGATGCGCCTTTCCTCTCGGGTCAAAAAAGATCCGGCACGCCAGGCACGGCTCCAGGCACTGCGGGAAATTGAAAAAAACAAGGGCGCCGCGGACGTGGAATTTCTCAAATCCACCGGCAATTACATCGAGTCGTGGCTCGGAGAAAATCAAGAGCCGGAGATCCAGGCGATCCTGGCCGAACGTGACAGCGTTTGTTTCCGCGCGGAAAAGGGCAACTCCACGCTCGATCCGAAACGCCGGGATGCGATCCTCAAAACGCTTCGCAAGGCGGCGATGGCTTGCCTGTTCATTTCAATGTTAGGAGCAGCCACTCCTTCGGCCCGTGCGGCTGACATCGCCACGGAAGCTCAGGTAGCCTACGATTCCGCGAAATTTGAAGATGCGATCAAGCTTTGGCTGAGTGCCGGGAAATACGAATCCCTGACGGCGGATACGATCTATAACATCGGCAATGCCTGCTACCGGTCCGACTCCCCCGGCTATGCCGCTTTATATTACCGCCGCGCATTGCTGCGCGACGCCAGCCATCAGGAATCCCGTCAGAACCTGCGTTTCATCGAGCACAAATACGGCTCCATCACCGTGCAACGCCCGGAGTTCCAATACGCCCTCGCCAAGATTCCCCTCTCCACATGGAAGACGATGCTGTGGAGCGGCGTGTGGCTTTGCACACTGGCATTGCTGGTTTTCCCCGCGACCCGGGACGGCGCGCGCCTCCGCGTGCTGGCGATCGGAGTTTTGGTGGTCGGGCCCTTGCTCGCGTCCGCCGGAGGACTGGGATGGCGCTATTTCCCGAATGACGCGGAGTTCGCCCCAGTCGAACGCCAGGCAGTGATCGTTTCCGAAAAAGCCGTGCTGCATACCGACGCCGCCCGCACTTCGCCGGAAGTGATCGATGCCCCTCCCGGCTCGATTTGCGAAGTCATCCGCGAATCCGGACGCTGGGCCTACGTCGCCTTCGCCACGAAAACCCGCGGTTGGGTGACCATCGATTCGATCGAAAAAGTGTTGCCCGAGGAACCACCCACGCCGCCCAAATTCCACAAGCCCAAGGCCGACGGAAAATCCGCGTGAGGCTCGTTCGAGGATTGCCATGCATCGCAGTTTCTCCAGCATGCGCGGGTGAAAGTTTGCAAAGCCGTCATCACCGCCGCCGGAAAAAACCAACGCACTCTGCCGCTACAGATGCTGGTGGATCGCGATGGCGTTCCGAAATCCGCTCTCGCCATTCTTACCGAAGAAATCACCGCCGCGGGCATTGAGGAAATCGCCGTCATCATCTGCCCCGGTGACGAGGCCGCCTACGCCACCGCCGCCGGACCGCATGCGCGGCGGATGCGTTTCATCGAGCAAAAGGAAGCACTCGGCTACGGCCACGCTGTCCACTGCGCGGCGGATTTCACCGGCAGCGATCCGTTTCTCCTGATGGTTGGCGATCACCTCTACCTGAGCCGCACCGAGATCTCCTGCACAGCCCAACTTCTCGAAACCGCCCATATCGAAAAATGCTCGGTTTCCGCCGTCCAGGCCACCCACGAAAGCAAGCTCCCGAACTACGGAGCCATCGGCGGCCGACGCGTCCCGGGCAGCGACCGGCTTTACGAAATCGAATCCGTTCTCGAAAAACCCACCCCCACCGAAGCCGAGCAAAAGCTGGTGGTCCCCGGCCTGCGTGCGGGAAACTATCTGTGCTTTTTCGGACTCCATGTGCTCACGCCGTCCGTGATGGAAATCCTCGCCCGCCAGCTCACCGACGGTCGCGCGGACCTGTCCAGCGCCCTGTCGGAAATCGCCCGCCGCGAACACTATCTCGCTCATGAACTCCAGGGCCGCCGCCACGACATCGGCCTCCATTACGGATTGCTAACCGCCCAGCTCGCGCTCGGCCTCGCCGGCAATGATCGTGATGAAGTGCTCACCCACATCGTTGAGCTGCTCGCCCAATCCCAAGCTTAAAATCTCATGGCCAGCCTTCTCCCCCTCATCACCTCGTCGGACGATACGATCCGCAACCAATCGCTCGATGCCGCCTGCGCGAAACTCGGTATCGACGAACTTCTGGCGGAAGCGAACGAACTCGACGCCTTCCGCCGACAGTGCGAAAACCTCTATCAGCGGGTCCGTGCGCTGCTTTTTCTCTACTCCATCCACCGCTTCCACCTCCCCGCCCGCCTTGCTGAAAGGGCCGGAAAACCCGGATCCATCCCGTTCAAGGGTTACGAAAATCTCCTCGAACGCCGCTTCGAGGAAGCCATCGATATTTTCCTGAAAACCCAGAGCACGGAAGGCCCGGGTGACGGAATCTCCAGTGCGCTTGCGTCGGCCTACCAGCGTCTCGCCTTTCAAACGCTGGCCGACCAAGTCCGCCGCAGCGTCCGCAGCGTACGTGGCAATCAATGGATGTTCCGTATGGGCCACCCGGCGGATCAACCCTTGCGCATCCGTCCGGAAATCACCCGCCGCGATCCGGTGACCGGAACCTATCCGATTCTTCGCGAGCGCACGCCCGTCCGCATGGACCTGACGCACTGCGGCTGGAGCGACATCTTTTTTCTCGGCATGGATTACCCGGAAGGTGCCAAGGTGCTGAACATTTCCATCGACCTCGCCGTCCATGGCCGCGACAAGGAACCGAGCCCGCCGGTGGAAGCCAGCCTGCGTGTGATCGAGGAGCCCGTCCTGCGGCTGACCAGTGTCGATCTGGGATGCAGCTCGGAAATTTCCAGTCTGAACGAGGTTTTTGATTTCGCGAAAGACTACCTCGGCCTCCTCAAGGCGGCCGTCATTGCCAGCGGCATCGTCCCGCCCGGCATCGAAGGTTCAGGGCAAAGCCTCGCAGATTTGTTGGCGCGGGTCGTCGGTCCAGGACGCGGGCTGGAACTCGTCAGCAACGTCAACAACATCCCGAAAGGATCGCGGCTTGCTGTTTCGACCAATTTGTTAGCAGCCCTCATCAGCGTCTGCATGCGGGCCACCGGCCAGGCCCATTCGCTCATCGGACGGCTTGAGGAAAACGAGCGCCGCATCGTGCTGGCCCGTGCGCTGCTAGGCGAATGGATCGGCGGCTCCGGCGGCGGCTGGCAGGACTCCGGCGGCGTCTGGCCCGGCATGAAACTCATCACCGGAACTCTGTCAGAAGAAGGCGACCCGGAATTCGGCATCAGCCGTGGCCGCCTGATGCCCACTCACCGGATTCTCGATACGAACGACGTTCCTGCCGATGCGCGCAGGAAACTCCAGGATTCGCTGGTCCTCGTCCACGGCGGAATGGCCCAGAATGTCGGCCCGATTCTCGAAATGGTCACCGAGAAATATCTGTTACGCAGCGGACCGGAATGGATCGCCCGCCAGCAAACGCACGGCATTCTCACCCGGATTCTCGAAGCGCTCCACACCGGCGATATCCCGGCCATCGGCGCGGCCACGACGGAGAATTTCCGCCAGCCGATCCAAGCGATCATCCCTTGGGCCAGCAATCTTTACACCGAAACGCTCATCGAAAAAATCAGTGCGGAATTCGGCAAGGATTTCTGGGGCTTCTGGATGCTCGGCGGAATGGCGGGCGGCGGAATGGGATTCATCTTTGATCCTGCCAGGAAATCAGAAGGCCAGCAGCGGCTCCAACAGATCATGTCGGAAACCAAGGCCATGCTCAGCTCCGCGCTGCCATTCGCGATGGAGCCCGTCGTTTACGATTTCGCCATCAACGAGCGAGGCACCTGGGCGGACCTCCTCCAAGGCGAAGACGCGCTGATGCCCTCCGGTTATTACAGTTTCATCGTGCCCCAACTGCTACGCAAAGGCCGCCACGAACTCAGCGCGTTGCGCGTGGCAGAGCTCGACCATTTTGCGACCGCTTGCCGCAATCATCCCGAGCTCAGTGGCATGGTGCAGACCCTTTTCGATTCGATATTTCCCCGGGGTCAGGGAAACAACGGCGTCCGCGATTCACTCGATGGTTTGCTTGAGGAAAACGGCTTCGACCGCACTGCTCACGAACAGATCCGCGAGGACCTCAAGGCAGGGCGCATCGGCCTTGCGCAGAACCGCCTACCCGCGAATACGATCATCGAGGATGTCAGGGAAACGGATCTCACTGATGCCACTTCCGGCGCGCTTCCGGAAAAGTTCCGCGATCTCGGATTGGCGGCGTTGAAGAATGGCGAGGTCGCCGTCGTCACGCTCGCCGCCGGCGCAGGTTCGCGCTGGACGCAGGGCGCGGGCGTCGTGAAAGCGCTGCATCCGTTTTGCAAACTCGGCGGGCGGCATCGTTCATTCATCGAAACCCACCTCGCCAAGAGCCGCCGCACGGGCAGACTAACGGGCACCACCCTGCCCCACGTTTTCACCACGAGCTATTTCTCCCACGAGCCCACCGAGCGATTCCTCACCCAGCACCATCACTACGGCTACGAAGGTCCGCTCCATTTGTCCCAAGGAAAATCCATCGGCCTGCGGACGGTTCCGACCGTGCGTGACCTGCGTTTCGCTTGGGAGGAAATGCAGCAACAGGCGCTCGACGTGCAGCAACAGAAGGTCCGCGACAGCCTGCGCACCGCACTCATCCATTGGGCGGAAACCACCGGCGAGGCCAGCGATTACACGGACAATCTGCCGCTGCAATGCCTGCATCCGGTCGGCCATTGGTATGAGGTGCCCAATCTCCTGAGAAATGGCGTGCTCGCCAAATTGTTAGCCGAGCGCCCGAATCTCCAAACGCTCGTTCTTCACAACATCGACACGGTCGGCATGAACGTCGATCCGGCGCTGCTAGGGCTCCATCTTTCCAGCCAGGCCGGCCTCACCTTCGAGGTCATTGCCCGCCGTCTGGAAGACCGGGGCGGCGGCCTCGCGCTGGTGAATGGCCACCCGCAGTTGGTCGAAGGCCTGGCCATGCCCCGCGAGGAGGATGAGTTCCACCTTTCCTATTATAACAGCAACACCTGTTGGATTCAGATCGATGCCCTGCTGGCCGCGTTCCAACTCAGCCGCAGCGACCTGACCCACACGGAAAAGGTCAACACCGCCATTCGCTCGCTTGCCGCGAAAATGCCGACTTACATCACGCTCAAGGAAGTGAAAAAACGCTGGGGCAACGGCCAGGAGGATATTTTCCCGGTCTGCCAATTCGAGAAGCTATGGGTGGATATGAGCAACCTTCCGTCCATCGAAACGAAATACGTCGCAGTTCCCCGCCTCCGCGGCCAGCAGTTGAAGGACCCGTCCCAACTCGATGGCTGGCTGCGCGACGGTTCCGCCGCCTATCTCGAAGGCCTCTGTGATTGGGCTTGAAATCCAACGACATACCCCTTCATTGGCCCGCCACTTGCTACCTCCGCTATCCCAGGCCTTCCCCTTTTCCATATGCCCAATCTCAAAGACAAAATCGGCTTCACTGACGAAGGTCCCGCCATTGCCTCTCCTGCGGAAGAAAACCGTCTGCGCGAGTTCGTCAATCTGAAGCTCGCCGCGCGTGGCTACTCGATCGTCGGCAACGAATCCGATTATCCGTTCCTCGACTTGGGACGCTCGCTGATCGCCAGTTTCCAGGAAAAAACACGGCTTCTTTCGGACTACCTCTGCCCGGCTGACGCTTACATCGACAATTTCCTCCGCGACTACCTCGGCAGTGAAATCCTCTCCGACGTTTTCTCCGATACACCCCACCTTCTTCCCGTCGGCGCACTCATCATGGAGCGCCACGGCATCAGCCGGATGCTCTCGCTGCCGCCCGATCAGGATGAATTCAAATCCTCCATCCTCAGCTCCTATCGCGTGCATCAGGGCGTTTGCCATAATCCGGCCAGCGACCGCCGCACCACCGAGGGCGTTTTCCACGTCGCCGAGGGTGGTCTGCCGATTCCAGCGGACAAAAAAGCCATTCCGAAAGCTGTCTTCGCCCGTTTGCTCAAACACGCGCTCCATCCGCCGGAGGAAATCATGACGCTGCCCTTCACCGGCACCTCCAAGGACCCGGCAAAAGTTTTCGTCTCGCTGCTTCTCCGCCCCGTCGTCGCGCCGGAAGTCCCGGGAGTTTCCTCCGAGAAATCGATGGAAACCCGCTTCTTCGCGCCCGGCAATCTCGTCAGCAATCTGGATTTCGTCGAAAGCATCTTCGGCAACGCAGGCGACCCATTCCTGCCCGACAACGACGCGCGCCTCGATGCGGAAGGTTGGTCTGGACACACCGGCTGCGTGATCCTGGCACCCCACCTCGTCTCGCTGAAGAAGAAGGATCTCGGCCTCCCCAACATCGCCGATGCCACCGACCGCCAGAAACGCGAAGGCATGTGCTGGACCAAGGAAGACGAGCTCTACAATGACGGCAGCGCCTTCAAGATCACCTGCCGTGACAAGCGTGGCATCATCGTCACGCTCATCGCGGACAACTATTACGGCTACTGCAAGAAGGAGGTGAAAACCCAACTCAGCTACGCCGCCAATCTTTATGGAAACGCGGAAGAGGAACATGCGGGCGGAGCAATTGCGTTTCCCAGTTTCGATCTCGGAGAGGATTTTTCGCTGAGCGATTACTCGCGTCCGGTCGATCATGCGTTTCCGGATTTCGTGAAACGCTATGGTGCGATTTTCGATCTCCAACCCGAAGGCTACGGCATCGACAAACAGTTTCCCAACATCCTCTACGTGCCGGAAGACGTTCACATCGATCTCCACAGCCAATCGATCACCTGGGTCAGCGCCGAGGGGCCGCAGAAAATCGCGCTCCAACCCGCCATCACCTACGTCCTCCCCTCCGGCTACAAGGTGGAGATGGTCAAACCCTCAGCCGGCCAGCGTTGGAGGCTCATTGGCACCACCGCCGAGGGCACATTCTGCCACAAGCCTTGCACGGTCTCGGGCGGCGGAAAATCGGAAATTTCCAAGTCCCTGTCAGACGCGATGATCACCGCTGCGGTCATCGTCAACAACCTGAAGAGCGATCTCGATGCAGCAACGGAGCTCATCAACCATGATTTTTCAAACCGCTATCAAAACCCACGCGATCCCGGCAAGGCAGGACGCCCGCTGCTCAGCCACGAGCGCTCGTTGGGATCCGTCATCCGCCTGTTGACGCCTAACACGGCTTATACCGATGAATACAACGCCTGGTTGACGACCATTGGCAGCTCGGTGCGCGATCTGGTTTTCATCATCAAGCGCTTTTACAAGCCAAGCTGGGGCAGCGACTGGCGCAAGCGTTTCAGCGTCGATCTGATCAACGGGCAGCCCGGACGCCAGCTCATCTATCGGCGCGACCGATTGATCACCCAATACCTCCGCGTCGGTTTCGCCGAGGACGGCACGTGGAGGACTTTCAGCATCCGCAAGGACTTCGCTCCTGCGAAAAAGATCCAGACCGAGGATGACATCAGCGCCTCGATGGTGGTTCCTCACGATGCCGTACCAGGCCTCCATCCGGACGTGAAAAACCCCTCGCTTAAATTCGTTAGAAACTGCGAATACCGGCTCTTCCAACGCCCGGATGACGCCATCCTTCGCGGTTATGACAAAAAGACCGAAAGCGATTTCAGCCACGGCGGCTTGTTCTTCTCGAACTATGAGCCGATCGCCCGCCCTGCGGCCGAGGCCATGGTGAAGGATGCGATCCGTTTCGAGCAATTTACCCCACCGCTGCGGGAGATGCTCACGGCATTCGTCGAAGCGGAAAAACCGGACTACGTCGTCAGCTCCCATCAACCACGCATCGTCGATGGCAAGCCGACGAAAAATCCACGCTATCTACAAAACCGCCCGGATCTTGAGGACCCGCGTTCCGTTTATCTGGCGGATCTTGGTTCGCGCCTTTTCCGCCGCCTTCCGCTCGATGCCGCCGTTCCCATGCCGGTGAACTCGGTGCTCGCCGGACGCCGCAACAATCCACCGGACGAAGAAGCGGGCATCCGCGCACTTGCGGTTTACAACCCGATTCACTATCAGGAATTGCCGGAGTTGTTCATGGACTTCATTTCCTCACTCACCGGAAAAAGCCCTTCCACCACCGGGGCCGGCAGCGAGGGAGCGCTCACGAAAGGACCATTCAATGCCATCCTGCCGATTCACGACGTGAACGCGGCGCTCGTCTCCTATCTGATTACCGACTATCGAGGCTTCACCAGCGCGGCAGGCCACATCGGCCGCAAATACCGCGTTGATCATGACATCAGCCTGCTCGTGCCGGAAGTCTGGTCACGCATGTTCATCCCGGAGCGGGAGCCCGCCTACCTGATCGAAAACGGCTATCTGGAGAAACTGGAAAACTTCGAATACGGAGGAAAAACCATCGAAGCCAGCCGACTCGGTTACCGTATCACCGAGAGTTTCGTCACCACGTTCTTCGGTCGGATGTTCTCCGCCGCAGACACCGTTTTCAGCGAGGACATGCTGAAGCCCGAGCTACAATCGATGGATGACTTCATCGACGGCCTCGACAACATCATTGAAACCCAGCGCCGCGTCGCTCTCAACTACTTCGAGGACGGCAGCATCGATGCCGCCTGTCCGCCACTCAAGGCTCTTCTCCACATCATGGCTTATGGCGAGTTCGAAGGGAAAACCATCACGGATCCGGCCATCCGCACGCTCTTCACCCGTGAAACAACGATGGCATCCGATTGGTATGCCGCCCGTCTCGACGCAAAGGTCGTGGTGGATAAAGCGCTTTGGCAGCGCCATTTGTCGTATCTGGAAGCATTTCTGGCCAAGCCGAACTACCACAGCGAGCTCCAGCGTTTACGCATCCATGAGCGGATCGCCACCGCCAAGGCCACCCTCGACCAGGTCAGCTCGCCCGCCTACCGCGCCAGCCTCATCGGCATGTTAGGCGCTGATCCGGAGCTGATCTGAGGCGCTGACTGCGGTCCTCTCATTTCCCGGCGAAAAAACCATAAGGGGCATGGACGTCTCGTCGATTGCGTGGGGACGGACGTCCCCACCCGAATGGCACGTTGTTAAGACTCTTATCGTTTCGGGCGACAGAATGTCACCCTGACTCAGTCGACAGAATGTCAACGCTCCTTGCGGCAGGAGCGCGTTCATTCTGAGCGCTATGTGCCGGGGACATTCTGTCCGCCGCTTTCCCAAATTTCTTAACTACGGGACATTCGTCCCCACCCCCTATTTGCCTCTCGATTGTTTCCGCCGTTCTCCCGTTCTAACGGGATGATTCATACCAGCCCGGCACAAAGTGCCGGGTCACCGGTGGAATTTGTTCCGCGTCCTGAAAGGAACGCCTCATGCGGGGCGGACTTGACCGGAGTGCCGGGCTTTTGCATTCCGGACATTTTCAGATGGCCGCCCAACCAGGTGCCATTCGACCCCGGATGGACCTGCGCCCGGATGCCTCGGTTCCATCTCCACAGGGCATTGCGTAACCAAATGGTTGGAAACCCAAAACCAGCCTGATGATTACCGTTCGGTTACCATCCCCCGTTTGCAATGCGGAACATACACGGTAAATCAAAGTCGTGCATGGACCTATCACGCACCCAGACCCAACTGCCACCTTCAACCCGTTCTTTATTTCGTGAGATCCCGCCAACCCATTGTTTTCGCGACGCTGCTATGCCCCGGCTTCCAAGCCCAAGCAGAAGTGATGCCCCAGCGCTACGACTACAGCTATCAGCTCTATCAAGAAGACGTGGACAGGATCCGTGTGGAATCCCACTACGTCAGGGGACAGGTTGAGATCGATGATGCGACGTCATTCCGTTTCCAGTGGCTGAGGGATGCCATCTCGGGAGCCTCACCGACCGGCGTGCTGCCCGGCGGCACGCAGCCCTTTCTCTCGGACGTGGAAGACGTGCGCACCGGGATTCTCGGTGCCTTGTCCCGGCAATTCGGAGATCACAAGGTGGAACTCGAAATTTCCCGAAGCAGTGAGGATGACTACATCTCCCGCGGTTACTCGCTGAGTGACACCCTGGAGTTCAACCAGAAAAACACCACCCTCGCATTCGGGGTGAATTACCTGGACGACACCGTCAGCGTTCCCCTGCTACCGGATGTCCGGAAGGAAAGTTTCGATCTCTTCACGGGCGTCACACAGATCATCGATAAAGATACCATCGTCACCGCCAACCTAACTGCTGGCTATGCGAATGGCTACCTCAACGATCCCTACAAAGTCGTGCAGCGCGACGAGATCGTTCAAATCCCGGATGGTCTTGGCGGATTCACCGATCTCCCGGTCACCAACATCTATCGTGAAAACCGTCCGGACAGCCGGCTGCGCGAGGTTTTGCAGCTCGAGGGGACGCACTATGTCCAACCTGCCGATGGAGCAGTGAACACGGTCCTTCGGCTAACGCATGACGACTACGGGATCCTCTCCGAAACCGTCCAACTCGAGTGGCGTCAGGATATCGGCGCGCGGTTTCAGGCGATCCCATTTTTCCGTTACTATCATCAGAACGCTGCGGACTTCTACATGACCACGCTTGATAACCTCGCGCTTGGCAAACCTTCCAACGCGCCGAACGGCAGCGGTCCGAACTACTCGGCGGACTACCGGCTTTCCTCATTCGACGCAATCAGCCTCGGCCTTCGCCTCCGCTATCAGTTTTCGGACATCTTCGCTGCCAATCTATCCTATGAACGCTACTCGATGAGCGGTAGCGGCTCCGATTCCGCACCCGCGCAAGCCTATGTGGACGCAAGCATCTGGACCGTCGGACTGAGCGCACAGTTCTAATTTTTCCAGACCTGTCATCATGACCACCACTTCCACAGTTTCCGTCCTTCCCGCCGATGAACACGGCGTCCGTCGGCTTGAATTCAGTGAGCTTGGGACAAAATGTCTGGTGAAATTCAGGCAGCCCGATGAACGCAAGGCTCTAGAATTCGCCGCAGCAGCGCTTGGCTGGATCAGCCGGTTCGAAGCGAAATTCTCGCGCTTTCGTCCGGACTCGATGATTTCCCGCATCAATGCCGCCGCTGGCCTCGAATGGGTGAAGACGGATTCCGAAATGGAGGAACTCCTCGACATCGCCGATGGGCTCCATAGCCGTACGAATGGCATCCTTGATCCCACGATGCTGCCGCTGCTGCACCTTTGGAACTGGAAAGTCGCTCATACGAAACTCCCCGACCACGCCGAGGTGAAAGCCGCGCTCGCTCTAACCGGATGGAACAAACTTCAGCGCCGCCCGGGCGCGGTCTATCTGCCCCAAGCAGGGATGGGCTTGGACTTCGGTGGATTTGGCAAGGAATTCGCCGTGGACAGCCTGGCTAAAATTGCGCGCCTGTCAGGAGTCCAGGACGCACTCATCGATCTCGGCCGCGACATTTATGCGATGGGAGGAAATGGTGCCCATCCTTTCTGGCACATTGGCATTGAGGATGGCAACAAGCCGGGAAACTGCTGGGGCGGACTAGCTGTTAGCGACCTCGCCGTTTCCGCCTCCGGTGACTACGCACGCTATTTCATCCATGATGGCGTGCGCTACGGACACATTCTCGATCCGCGAACCGGCTGGCCCGTCGCCAATGGCATGCGTGCCGTCACCGTCGTCGCGAACTCCTGCCTCGAAGCTGGAATCTACAGCACCGCCGTCTTCGTGCTCGGCACCCGCGAGGGACTCCACCTCGCTTCCCTCGCCCGCGGAGTCGAGGTCTGCACTCAGACCGAAAATGGCATCGATGGCAGCCGCGACTTCGGAAAATGGCTTGTCCAAACCGCCTGAGATCACACTCCCAAACTCCAACCCAAAAAAACATGAAATCCATCATCACTGCGATCCTGCTCACCTGCACGGCGCCGATCCTATCAGCTGCCGATTCCGCGAAGGTCGGCCAAGCCATGCCGAAACTCTCACAGCTTTTGCCCGGCGCATCGATTCCCAGCACCTCCGGCAAAGTCGTGCTCGTCGATTTCTGGGCATCATGGTGCGGCCCTTGCAAGGCGTCGTTTCCCTGCCTCAACAGCCTTCAGACCAAATATGCGTCCAAAGGCCTCGTGATCATCGGCATCGGTGTCGATGACGATGCGGCGCAATACAAGGGCTTCGCGGACAAGATGAAAACGACCTTCTCGATCGCCCACGATTCTTCCCACCAAGCGGCAGGGTTCTTCAATCCGCCCTCCATGCCATCCAGCTACCTCGTGGACCGCAAAGGCGTCATCCGCATGGTTCACACCGGTTTCAAAGGTGCCAAAACCGAAGCGGAATACGTCGCGGAAATCGAATCACTGCTTGCTGAAGGCTAACTGTTTTTACCACTCCATGAAATCCCTCATCCGTTTGCTGTCACTTCCCGTCATCGTTGCCTGCATGGGCAGTTGTGCCGAACAACTCGTCCGGGTGAAACCCTATGAGCGTGGCAATCTCGCCAAGCCCATCATGGCCGACAATCTCGATCCCTTGCAAAAGGCGATGACCGAGCACGCCTATTTCTCCCGCGAAGCAGCCTTCGGTGGCGGCGGAGTCGGCGGCGGCGGCTGCGGCTGCAACTAATTTAACACCAAGACACAAAAGTCCGAAACGCACCATGAGTTCTCCCTTTCACATCAATCGGAAAGTCCGCCTTATTTTCACAAAATTGGGATCCCTGCTGTTACTTTTTCAAAAGACACCGCTGGTCCAAATGATCCTCCCGGAAGCTCGCGTGGTGGGCACCACCGGCGTCGCTGAGATTGTGAAATGGTCCGTGGCCACGGTCGCAGGGCTCGGAGCTTTCGACACGGTCGCGGGTGCGACGACGATGGCACAAATAGCCCCAACGCCTGTGGTCTCGCCTCTGCCTGCGACCACCGGGGTCAGCATGTCGCTCACCGCCCAGGTAACAGGGGCACCAGGCAGTCCGCAAAGTTGGCAAATATCAACAGGAAGCCTTCCCCCAGGCATTACGAAAGCAAATTCAGGGAGCACCTGCACGCTTTCCGGCATACCCACCACCGCCGGCAGCTATTCGTTCACGCTCAAGGCTTGGCAAAACTCTAATAATTCGGGGGGCTCGATATCCAAGGCCTTCGTCATTGATGTCGCCCAAGGAGTAACCGCGCCAACCATCACCACCAACCCGGTATCCACCACCATCAACAGCGGGAGCACGACCACGCTCACTGTAGCTGTTTCAGGCACCTCGCCGACGTTCCAATGGTATCGGGGAAGCTCAGGAACCACGACAAATCCGGTTTCCGGTGCCACCTCCTCCAGTTTCACGACGCCCGCCCTCACTAGCACCACCACCTATTGGGCCAAAGCCAGCAACTCCGAAGGCAGTGCAAACTCGGCGGCGGCCACCGTCAGCATCCGAATCCCTCCAGCGATCACGAGCCAACCGGCTTCCACCACCATTTCCAGCGGCACCACTACAACGCTCAACGTGACGGCCTCGGGCACGTCGCCTAGTTTCCAATGGTATCTTGGAAACTCGCCCAACACTTCAAGTCCGATTGCGGGGGCCACATCTGCCAGTTTCACCACGCCAGTATTGAGCTCCGCCAGAAGCTATTGGGTCAGAGCAACAAATGCCGCCGGAACGGCAAATTCGGAAACGGCCACGGTCAATGTGATCACGCCACCTGCGATCACCAGTCATCCGAATTCCACCACGATCAATAGCGGAAACACCACCCTACTTACTGTCTCAGCATCGGGAACCTCTCCGTCCTATCAGTGGTATATCGGGAACAGCGGCGACATTTCCAATCCGGTGATCGATGCAACCTCCGCCACATTCACCACTCCCGCGTTGGCATCGACTACCAGCTTTTGGGCGAGAGCGAGCAATGCCGCAGGCTCCGCGGATTCGAATTCAGCGACCGTCAATGTTATCATTCCGCCCGTCTTCCTGATCCACCCGGCTTCGCTCCCGGTCAATAGCGGGGGAACGGCAACACTCACAGTCTTTGTATCCGGAACTTCCCCGACCTTCCAATGGTACCTCGGTAACAGCGGCGATATTTCCAACCCTATTCCCGACGCCACTTCAGACACGTTCACGACTCCGGCCATAGCGTCCACCACCGCCTATTGGGTCCGGGCCAGCAACGCGGCGGGGTCGGCTGATTCACAAACAGCGAGTTTGTTTGTGGCCAGCGTCACAGCTCCCGCCTTCACCAGCCAGCCGGCCTCCATCACCATTAACAGCGGTTCCACCACCACTCTCAACGTTGATGCATCGGGCACCTCGCCTGGGTTCCAATGGTATACCGGAGCCAGCGGCGACACCGCCCATCCGGTCATTGGCGCCACCACAGGGAGCTTCACAACCCCTCCACTCACGGCGAGCACCACTTATTGGGTGAAAGTCAGCAACTCTGCCGGGTTCGAAAATTCCAACAGCGCCGTAGTCACCGTGATCAGGCCACCGGTGATCACCCATCATCCGGCATCGGTTTCCATCAGCAACGGTTCGAAAACCACCCTCGCCGTCACGGTGACCGGCACATCGCCCACCTTCCAATGGTATATTGGAAACCGCGGAGATACCTCAACTCCGATCAATGGAGCATCTTCCGCCAGCCATACCACTGCAGCGTTGACAACGACCACCCGCTTCTGGGTGAGGGCCCATAATTCGGCTGGTGATGCAGATTCGAACACCGCCACTGTTACGGTCATCGATCCGCCCAAGATCACCAAGGGCCCCGCTTCGGTTATTATCAAAAAGGGCGCGGCAACCACACTCACCGTTACGGCGACAGGCACTTCACCCGTATTTCAATGGTATGCGGGAACCTCGGGAACCACAACAAGTCCGGTTTCAGGAGCCCACTCCGCCACGTTCACCACACTACCTTTGTCCGCAACAAAGACATACTGGGTAAGGGTGACCAACGGTGCGGGTTCCGCGAATTCCAGTACCGCTACTGTCACCGTCCTGGCTGCGGCCGCAATCGTCAAGCAGCCTGCCGCAGCCTCTATCAAAAAATCCTCCAGCGCTACTCTCAGCGTCCAAGCCTCTGGCAGCGCGCTCAAGTATCAATGGTACGTCGGAAGCGCCGGGGTCACCACCAAACCCGTCGCAGGAGCGACCAGTGCGAAATTCACCACTCCCGCATTGAAAGTCTCAACCAAATATTGGGTGAAAGTCAGAAACGCGGTGAGTTCTGTAAATTCCAAGGCTGCAATGGTGACCATCCTGAAGCCCACGGCTCAACCTGTCCGCGCCGCGCAGATGGCAGGCAAGGTCCCCGCAGTGGGTACATTTGAGGAATGGCAAGCCGTTCGGTTTTCGGCGGCCCAACTGGCGCAATCCTCTATCTCCGCTGCCGACGCCGATCCTGATAAAGATGGTATCAGCAATGCCCAGGAATATGTTCTCGGCCTGTCTCCACTGCGATCGGAAGCATACCCGACACCATTATTCGCCACCGTCGGTGGAGATTTACTGGTGAGTTTCACAGCCAAAGTGGCAACAGGCACGGGCTACGATGGAAATACCCGCCACTACGCGCTGGAAACTATCGATAACCTGGACTCAGGAACATGGAAACCCGTGCCCGGCTTCTCCGATATCAGCGGGAGCGATCAGAAGGTCAGCTATAGAACCACGGCCACGGTCCCGGCGAAATTCTATCACCTCAGGGTCTGGCTGAAGCCATGAACAGAGGGAAACAGATCAATGATCCAATTTCAGTTTTTTGAGCTTCGGCTCGATGACAAACCGGCAATAGGGATTTTTGGATTTGTTCTCGTTATAGTAATTCTGATGATAGTTCTCGGCCGGATAAAACTCGGAAGCCTTGGTGATTTCAGTAACGATGGGATCTTTGAAACTCTCCTTGGCTGCGGCTTTTGAAGCTTCGGCGGTTTTCTTCTGCTCCTCGGAGTAGTAGAAGATCACCGAGCGATATTGATCACCCACGTCATTGCCCTGACGGTTGAGAGTGGTCGGATCGTGGAGATTCCAGAACCATGTCAGGAGCTTTTCGTAGGAAACTTTCTTGGGATCGAAGACCACTTGCACGACTTCGGCATGATGGGAGGAGCCACTGCAAATATCATCGTATGTCGGATTTTTCACAGTGCCACCCATGTAGCCGGAAGTCGCGGAGTAAACTCCGGGGATCTGGCGGTAGGCGGCTTCGATGCACCAGAAACAACCGGCACCAAGCGTGGTGACTTCGGCACCGGCGGGGACTTCGGGCATTTTGGCGGGAGCTTTGGAATCAGGGGACATGGTGGTTTTCTGAGGTTCGCAGGAAGCGAGGGTTGGAAGAAGCAACAATAGGGAAAGCGCGATTCGTCGATTCATACCCGTAGGATGCACGAAACGGATTTTTGTTCCCGGAAAGATTCGTCACCATTCGATTCCCACGCCTTCTTCAGGAATGAGAATCTGATCGCTGATACCGAGGCGGTCCGCCTCCATCAACAGGCGCTCGACCGGCTCGTGGTGAGGCTCGTTACCTAACGGAAACGTTCCGTAGTGCATCGGAATGAGAAGTTTGGCCCTGAGATCAACAAAAGCGCGCACAGCTTCTTCCGGATTCATATGCACATCGCGACCGCTCGGCGATTCGTAGGCACCGATCGGCATCAGCGCGATATCGATTTCATAGCGTTTCCCGATCTCCGTAAAGCCATCGAAATACGCGCTGTCCCCGCAATGGAAGACGCTCTTCCCACCTGCTCGAACGATGTAGCCGCCGAAATCACGGTGCGTATCGTGAATGAAACGCGCACCCCAATGATGCGACGGTGTGTGGATGATTTCGAGTTGATCAAAGGTCAGCTCGTCCCAAATCTGCATCTCAAAAGTCGCAGGAAATCCGAGACGCTTGACCAATGACCCGCTGCCGCGAGGAACAATGATGCCTTCCCGAGCTTGGAGGATTTTCAAACTCGGCTTATGGAGATGATCGAAATGCGCGTGGGTGACCAGAACGAGATCGACTTCGGGCACGCCTTTGAGTTCGAGCCCGGGTTTGCGCTGGCGTTTCACGGGGCCATGCCATTTCGCCCAGTTCGGATCGACGATCACCGAGTGTCCGGCAAATTGCAGGAAAAACGACGCATGACCGATCCAAGTGACACGGACCTTGTCCGGTTCAGGGGGGGCGAGCACCGGCTCCAGCACATCGCCGTCGATCTTGCGAAACATTCCCGGAACGATCCGATGGCGGAGAAACCGGAGATTTCGTCCCGGCCATCCTTTTTGCGGAAGCAGTCCGGAATAGCGTGTCGGAATTCCGCTCATGGGTGATGGGCCATCTTTTTCCACGTGAGACGATTACTACGCGATGCTTAACGGACTTGCATGGAAAATTCCCACTTACTTTCCGTAGGCTGCGGCGATTTTTTCAGCCCAGCTCTCGGCACGTGCGCCGAATCCCCGTTCGTCACCGGCATAGAGGATTCCGCGGGAAACATTGATCACATCCGGTGCCGTGCGGGCGGCAGCAGCGAGGGACGCAAGATCGCCACCTTGTGCGCCGAGACCAGGAACGAGAAGTGGGGAATCCGGCATCTTTTCAAGAACATCCGCCGCATTGGTCAGACCGACGACATAGCCGACATCCGTCTTCCGGCCTTCCGACTTCGCCCGCTCTCCGAGCGCTGTGACAAGTTCAAAAACCGAGCGGCCGTCCGCCAGTTTCTGCCGTTGGAAATCCGCGGAGCCGGGATTCGAAGTCACGGCTAGCAGGTAAATCCCCTTCCCTTCCCAGTCGAGAAAGGGCTCGATGGAATCATAACCGAGGAAAGGATTGAGCGTGACCGCATCGACATTCCATCCGCCGAAATAACCTTGCGCGTAATATTTTTGGGTCTCACCGATGTCGCTGCGTTTCGCATCAAGGATGACCGGCACGTCTTCCGGCATTGCGGCGAGCAGGTCTTCCAGCAGACGAATTCCTTCGATGCCCATTGCCTCGAAGTAGGCCATGTTCGGCTTGAAAGCGGCCGCCCAAACTGACGTTTCCTCAATGACTTGTTTAAGAAAATTTCTCGCAAATTCCGCGCCGCCATCACCGGGGCGGGGATCAAGTCCGACGCAAAGTCGGGATCCGGTTTTTTCAATGCGTTTCTGAAGACGTTCCGCGTAGCTCATGCGGTGGAGAATGGCGTCTCTTCGTCCGTAGTTCAACCCTTTAGGAGGTCTTCGGGACGTTCGGAAGGCACCCTAAAGCAGCGGTGTTTCATGCAAGTGAAAATTGTGGATTGCCGAGG
>JBDSZP010000206.1:0-8319 GCA_039925065.1 Luteolibacter sp. | reverse complement strand
ACCGCGCTCCGACGCTTCACCGTTTGTCCATCCAGGCATTCGAACCGAAGCTCATCGAAGGTGAGGCCATCCGCGTTCACCCGCTCGTTTGTACCGCTTACAATGCGGACTTCGACGGTGACCAAATGGCCGTCCACGTCCCGCTTTCGATCGAGGCCCAGATGGAGTGCCGCCAGCTCATGCTCGCGCCGAACAACATCTTCTCGCCCGCATCCGGCCGTCCGGTGACCGTTCCTACCCAGGATATCATTCTTGGAACTTACTACCTCACCTGGGCCGGCATCCGCACCCAGAAGGATCGCGAAAAAGAGGAGCACCTGCCACTCTTTGAAAGCGCTTCTGAAGTGGAGTTCGCCCTCGCTGCCGATAAGATCGACTATCACCAGTGGATCCGTATCCGCAACCCCGACCACGGCAAGACCACGGTCTTCGGTTACAAGGGTGAGGATCTCACCGACAAGGATCGCAAGGAACTTTCCCCGCTGGAGCAAGCGCTCCGTCAGGGCAAGATCATCGAGACCACTCCAGGTCGCGTTCGTTTCAATGAAATCTGGCCATCAGGCGTTGGTTTCATCAACAACAACGTCGGCAAGAAGCAGATCGGTGATATCATCTGGCGCTGCTATCAGGTTTCCGGCAAGCCGAAGACCGTCGAGGTCCTCGACCAGCTCAAGAACCTTGGTTTCCGCGAGGCGACCCGTTCCGGAACCTCCATCGGTATCGTTGATATGGTCATCCCCGAGGAGAAGACCGAAGTCATCGCCAAGGCCTACGAAGAAGTCGAAAAAGTCACCAAGCAGTATCGCAACGGCGTCATCACCGACGGCGAGCGCTATCAGAAGGTCGTCGACGTCTGGACCCAAGCCACCGACACCATCGCCAACGCGCTCTATCGCAAGATCGAGCACAACGAAGGCCGGAAAAAGGCATCGCCACTCTTCATGATGGTCGATTCCGGTGCGCGGGGTAACAAATCCCAGATCAAACAGCTCGGTGGCATGCGCGGCCTCATGGCCAAGCCATCCGGTGAAATTATCGAACGCCCGATTATTTCGAACTTCCGCGAAGGTCTCTCGGTGCTCGAGTATTTCATCTCGACTCACGGAGCTCGTAAGGGTCTTTCCGATACCGCTCTGAAAACCGCTGACTCCGGCTACATGACCCGTAAATTGGTCGACGTGGCCCAGGACGTCATCGTCTTCAAGCAGGATTGCGGAACCGCGAACGGCATCACCGTCGCCGCCATCTATGATGGTGACGAAGAAACCGCCTCACTCGCTACCCGCATCTACGGTCGCGTTTCGTGCGAACACATCAAGGACCCGGTCACCGGGGAAACCTTGGTCGCTGTGGACGATGTCATCAACGAAATCCAAGCGAACGGCATCGAACGCATCGGTGTTCTCAAGCTGAAAATCCGCTCGGTTCTCACCTGCGAAGCCGAACGCGGCTGCTGCGCGAACTGCTACGGCCTCAACCTAGCCACCGGTCTCCCCGTGAAAATCGGTGAAGCGGTCGGCATTATCGCCGCCCAATCGATCGGCGAGCCCGGCACCCAGCTCACCATGCGGACGTTCCACGTCGGTGGTGTTGCCGCCGCCACGTTCAAACAGCCGATCATCAAGGCCAAGAACAGCGGTCGCCTCGTTTACAAGGAAATGCGGACGGTGCAGGACGTCGATGGTCACTGGGTTGTTCTCAACAAGAACAGCACCATTTCCATCCGCGACAAGGAAGGCCTCGAACTCGAAAGCCATCAGATCGTCATCGGTTCCGTCATTTCCGTGAAGGATGGCGAAGACGTCAAGAAGGGCGACACCGTGGTCACCTGGGATCCCTACAACGTGCCGATTCTTACCGAGAAAAACGGTAAGGTTGAGCTCCGCGACATGATCTCCGGCATCACCGTTACCAACGAGACGGACAAGGAAACCGGCAAAAAGGGAATGGTCGTCACCGAGCACAAGGAAGACCTTCACCCGCAGGTTGTCATCATCGACGAGAAGACCAAGGAAATCAAAGCGAGCTACTCCATCCCCGTCGGCGCCCACCTTTCCGTCAAGGAAGGCCAGGTCGTCACCGCCGGAACGCAGATCGCCAAGACTCCGCGTAAGGTTGCCCGCACCAAGGACATCACCGGTGGTCTTCCACGGGTTGCCGAGCTTTTCGAAGCCCGAAAGCCGAAAGACTCCTGCGTCATTGCCAAGATCGAAGGCACCGTTTCCTTCGGTGGAAACGTTCGCGGCAAGAAAAAGGTCATCGTCACGCACGCCGAGACTGGCGAACAAGTCGACCACCTTGTCCCGATGGGCAAGCACGTCGTCGTCACCGAAGGCGACCAAGTGAAACGCGGCGATCAAATCACGGAAGGCCCTGTCTCCCCTGAAGATCTCCTCGAAGCTTGCGGCGCTCAAGAGCTCCAAGAGCACTTGGTCAACGAGGTCCAATCCGTTTACCGCGTCCAAGGCGTGGAAATCAACGACAAGCACATCGAGGTCATTGTCCGTCAAATGCTCCGCAAGGTGAAAATCACCGACCCGGGCGATGCCGACCAATATCTCTGGGGTGACCAAGTCGATCGCTCGAACTTCAAGCGCATCAACGCGGAAATCGTTGCCAACGGTGGTAAGCCTGCTGAAGGCGAGCCGGTTCTCCTTGGCATCACCAAGGCCTCGCTGGAAACCGATTCGTTCATCTCCGCCGCTTCCTTCCAGGACACCACCCGTGTTCTTACCGAAGCCGCGACACTCGGACGCGTCGACTACCTCAGCGGGTTCAAGGAAAACGTGATCATGGGTCACCTCATCCCTGCCGGCACCGGATTCTATCACCACCGCGAGGCGGAGTTTGAATTCACCGTCGAGGAGCCCGAGCCAATCGTCGCACCGAAGGAAACCTTCGAAGACGACGAGGACGCCGCCACCGCGTAATCCACGCCGACCAACCATCAACAAAGCCCCGGCCCGCCAACGCGAGCCGGGGCTTTTTCGTGTGGAATCACAGCCAAATTCTCCACCCGCAATTTTCTCGATCGTTCCGAAAGCTTCTGATTGAGTCCCGCAACAAATGAAAAACGTCATTGTCGTCGGATCGTTGATGCTGGGATTGGGAGTTGCCATCGGCTGGCTGGCCAAACCGGTTCCTTTGCCGGTTGCTACACCGGTCATCGCGGCCGCCGCTCCAGCCAAACCTGTGGGCGATGTTGTCACAACCACGGTTTCGGAATCCTCTGTTCCGGGCAAGCGGGCGCAACGCGAACCGGTGGTGAAAAAACCGGACGGGATGCCGACCAAGGAACAAATGAGTCAGGCAAAGAAGATGCAGGTGGACATGTTCGAGGCGATGGGCAAGCGGCAGCGGGACAAATTCGAGAAGCACATTGCCCGTCTTTCGGAAAATCTGACCCTCACTGATGAGCAAAAAGCCAAGCTCAACACGTGGCTGGATGAGCGGATGAAGAAGCTGGATGAAATGGATATCACCGATCCCAAGTCCATGGAGGGCATGACCGCCTCGTTCAAGGAACTCACGAACAAGGGGCTTGAGGAACAACTCGCACCTTTTCTCAGCGCCGATCAGAAGACGGCTTTTGCTGATTTCAAAGACCGTGAGCATCGCTCGAAAGTAGATACTGCCGCCTTGAAGAGTCTGACGACACTGCAGGGTGTGATCGAGTTCGAGGACGGCCAGCGGGACGAAGTATACAAAGCGCTCACCGAGGCTGCCGAATCGACCGTAGTGACGGAGGATGAAGCGCCGGACATTAGCAAAATGATGACCGAAGGCATGGGAATCGAGATGGACCCTTATAATCTTGGACTCCAGAAGGCGATGACGGACGCGATGACTGATCCCTCGATGTTGGCAAAATCCGGGAATGAAAAGAAGCAGATGGTTTCGAAGATCCGGGAAACCTTCGACAAGCGAATTGAAGATAAGGTTGAGCAGCTCCGCCCCGTTCTGAATGACAAGCAACTCGACCTCTACCGCAACGAACTCAAGACAAAGGGCATGGGCGTCTATGGGACGGTACTTTCCAGTATGGAAAACGCCGGTGACTGAGCTCTCTCTCTCTCACCCAAAAAGTTCTCGCTCGTCCACCCCTCAGCCGAGGCACCAGCCCTTCGCTGTCGCTGAGCTCGTGGGATACGCTTCCAAAAGCTGGGAATCGACTGTTTGAATAAACTCATTACAAAAGAGCGTTTATGGAACGGTGCATTTCCAACCCATGAAAATTACATTCCTTCTCCTCGCAGCCACCGTCACCCACGCACAAATCCCCACCGCTCCCGGTGGGGAACTCAAGCTCGTCGCCGATGGCTACAAGTTCACCGAGGGGCCAGCGGTCGATTCGAAGGGCAATGTCTATTTCACCGACCAACCTAACGACCGTATCTTGAAATGGTCCGCCGATACCGGAAAAGTCACCGACTTTCTACAACCCGCCGGTCGAGCCAACGGCCTTTATTTCGATCGCCAGGAAAAACTCATCGCCTGTGCGGATGAAAAAAGCGAACTCTGGCGCATTGATCCTCAAACCAAAAAGCATACTGTCCTCCTCGATAAATTCGACAAAAAGGTCCTCAACGGTCCTAACGACGTCTGGGTCGATCCCGCAGGCGGCATGTATTTCACCGACCCTTTTTACAAGCGCGACTACTGGCAGGGCAGGGGAAAGCCGGATCAGGAAAAGGAACGCGTCTTCTATCTCCCGAAAGGTGCCACGGCTCCCGTCATCGCCGAAGACATGCTCGCCCAGCCCAACGGCATTATCGGCTCTTCCGATGGCAAGCTCCTCTTCGTCGCCGACATCGGTGCGAAGAAAACCTATCAATACGAAATCGGCAGAGATGGAGCGCTCACCAACCGCAAACTCTTCTGTGAGATGGGTTCCGACGGCATGACCCGCGATAGCGCCGGCAACATCTACCTCACCGGCAAGGGCGTCACCGTCTTCGACAAAGATGGCAAAAAACTCGGCGAAATTCCCATCAACAAAAGCTGGACCGCCAACGTCTGCTTCGGCGGCAAAGATATGAAAACCCTCTTCATCACCGCCATGGATTCCCTCTACAGCCTCGAAATGTCCGTCCCCGGCACTCGCTAAGCTCTGAACGGACCGCGAAATTTATTTCGCCAGTTTAATCCTATCAGAATTACATTTGAAGACGTCAGGAGAGTTCCATGCCCGATATTCAAATAACGGTCTCGATATAAGATTTCTACCGCGGATTTTAGGATGACATGGATTCAAGAAAATGTCGGATCATAGACTCCTGAAATCCACCGTATGCCCATTCCATTTCGGCAAAGGGTCGTGTCATGTGTCATGACTCGAATGGATCGTTTTCCAACAAAAAATGGAGAAATCAGGACTGCGTGACAGTCTGGCGATGGTCCGGAGTTCAAGCCTTCAGCTTGTCTTCGAAAGAGCAGGGTAAACCGCGAACTCCTGGCCGCCTCCAAGCGACCGACTGCAGAAATGTCCCGGCAAGTTCAATTGGTAAACGATTTAGCAACCGGGAATGGGCGTCTCGTCCGTTTTTTCCGAATCAATGCAGCCGTTCGATGTTGGGTCGTCCCAGAAATCACAACCACGTCACAAAGTGCCACGCACCCACCTCCCGATTTCGTGAATCTTCGTGCCCTTCGTGGTTTCAATCTTCCTCTCCCAAAACCCGAACAGCTACCCAGGTTCACAAATCCCGATAACTCATCGAGAACGTATCCCCATCCTCGATCCTGCCGCTCTCCAATCCTTTTTTGAACCACCGCATCCGCTGCGCCGCAGTGCCATGGGTGAATGCTTTCGGCGTCACGCGACCCTGCATTTTCTTTTGAATCATGTCGTCACCGATGGCATTGGCGGCCGTCATCGCCTCCTCGATGTCGCTGTTGTCCAGCTTCAGATCCTCCTTCGAGTGGTTCGCCCACACTCCGGCATAATAGTCCGCCTGCAGCTCCAGCCTCACCGAGTATTCGTTGTAATCCGGTCTGCCCTGCATCGCCGCCACCTTGTCGGAAACTCCGAGCAGCTTCTGCACATGATGGCCGATCTCATGCGCGATCACATACGCCTGTGCGAAATCTCCCGGTGATTTGAAAGTCCGCGCCAGCTCGTCATAGAAACTCAGATCGATGTAAACGACCTGATCCCCCGGACAATAGAACGGCCCCATCGCCGCGCTACCGCCGCCGCACGCCGTGCGGATCTGGCCGCGATACACCTTCATCGCCGGCAAAACATATTTTTTCCCGTGTTTCGCGAATTCCGCAGTCCAGACGTCTTCCGTTTCCTTCATCACCACCTTCACGAAATGATAGCGCTCCTGCTCCTCCGGGTTTGCCTGCACCTGCTGGGATCCCCCTGAAGAAGGCCCGCCGCCCAGCAACATCCCCGGATCCACGATCCCCATCTTCCAAAGCACCGCGCCCACCACCACCGCCGCCAGAATCCCTTTGATCCCGAACACCCGGCCGATCGTCATCAGCAGTCCCAATCCGCCGCCGCCCCCACCGCCAATGCCCCCGGAACTCCGCCCCCGGTCATCCTCCACATTGTCACTCTCTTGTCGTCCCTTCCATTCCATGATCGTAATTGGTTAAAGTTGTGAACCTATACCACCACCTCCGGCATCGGCAAGCACACAGAAATAGTGGAGCGCCCCAAGGAGTGCGAACGCCCTCGTCCACCAGCCAATGAATCGCGAAAGAAAATCGCCCACAGCCCTCCTCCTTTCTCCCCCGATTGTCATCCACGACCGCACTGTCAGGGCTCCGATCTCCCACGGTGTAAATGAAATCGACGGGCAAAAGGAGCGCGTTCATTCTGAACGCTGAGTGCCATGGACATCCTGTCCATTGTGTCCGACATCCTGTCGGACACATATAGCCGATAACATGTCAACGCCCCTCATGTGACCGATCAGCGCACTTCCAGTTACACCCGATCACCCTCTCCACCCGCCTTGGCGGAATTCCGGCGCAAGGTGACGACGAGAACAATGACAATCCCCACATTCACCACCAGCAAGACACATTTCACCGGAGATACAGCCACGAACAGCTCATACAGTTCCAAAGGGATGAATCAACCTGTGGCAATCACCGTCAGCATCTCGGCCCATCGTTTCTCAAAGTAGAGGCCGGTTCCTTCAGTCAGCAGCAGCGCTCCGTAGGCAAAGGTGAGACCGCTGAGCTTCTCCAGTTTCCCGTCATCCAGCAGATGGAGTTTCGCCAGGGCCGCGCTGAGGTAGCGATTGTCAGGATCCACCCGCAATTTGTTCGCCAGGCTTTCGAGCATCGCACCCACGTCGTGGTGAAGCAGCTTGAACAACCCAAAAGCCAGCAAGATCAGAAGCAATCCCTTGCACCATTTGAAAATGGCGATGGCCAAGAGTGTCTTGTGATGGTGGAGCTTCCCCCATCCGCGCTTCGATTTCCATGAACTTCCGGCATCGCCCTATTCATCGCAGGTTTTCCCTGCTTTTCCAGCCGGAGTCGCTCTTGTGTTTGTCCGGCGGAGATCCTGTTTGCCCCACCGCTCAGGATGACTTCCGCGCCTGATCCATTGGCCCTTCCTCCACCTTCATCCCGGTCGCTGGTTCCAAGGTTACACAGTGGCCCGCAACATCTTGCTCGATGGCAACGCGTTCAGCGACAGGCATTCCGTCGTTCACAAAATTTTCATCGACAATCACAGCGCGGGCGTCGCCGTGAACATCAAAACAAACGCGGCCTATCCATGAATCTCTCAATTTACTCAACCGTCAGCCATGCGCTGCGGAATTGCCGTTTTGAATCCTCGGTCTTCTTTCTGTCCTCATTGGTACCGACTTTCCATTTCCCGTCGTCGCTGAGGATCAGAATCCGTCCGTCTTTTTCATCTCCGAAAACCAATGCCGCTTCCGGATTCAAATCGAGGAGATCCACCTTCAGATCCACTGGCGCTTCAGTTCCTTTTCCACTCCGGAACCCAAGCCCGCCGAGATCGAGCTGAACCGGATTTCCCAAGATCGCCCGCGCACCGGCCCGAATCACCTCCTTGGGATTAGTCAACGGCACGAGGACGGCCTTGCCGTCGATAATGGGGTTCCTGAAACCGATGTAGAGTTGCTGAAAGCTCATCATCAACACCGCCAAAGAAAGGCGAAAGACGCTGCTATCAATTGGAAACAAAGTGACCAGCACTCGGCGGAAACTATTCTTTGGTGCGTCCAACTTTGTTCAAGAAAACTAATTCGCTTCCGAATAGTTATGCCCCGTCGGGGAGGAATACGACGTCTTCGGGATTGAAGATTAAACGTATTTTATTGCCGG
>JBDSZP010000205.1:0-20241 GCA_039925065.1 Luteolibacter sp. | reverse complement strand
GAAATTCCGGGTCACTTGGCGGGATCTGGCGAGCGTGGTGAGCCATCTTTCCGCGATGCTCTTCGTCTGCGCGACGATCCTTTCAGGCGAAATCGTCGTGTTTGACTAGGCCTAGGTGGATTTCGAGCACCTCTTCGACCTCAATCAACGGGGCGTCTGGTGGGTCACCCGGGCCAAGGACAACATGAAATTCCGGATCGTGAAAAACCACACCAAGGGGCCACGAAAACATCGTCAAGGATCAGATCATCGCGCTGCAAGGCCGGCACAAGGGGATGATTCTTCGGCGCGTTGAGGCGTGGGTGGAAGTTGGCGGCGCGTGGCGGGTCATGGTTTTCATCTCCAACAATACCGAGTGGAGCCCGCGTTCCGTATGCGATCTCTATCGCCGTCGCTTGGACATCGAGGTGTTTTTCAAACAGGTCAAGCAGAGCCTCAAGCTCGGCGGTTTCCTCGGTCATAGCGCGAATGCGGTGAGATGGCAGGTTTACACGGCGCTGCTGGTCTATGTGCTGTTGCGGTTCATGGCGCACCTCTCAGCATGGGGGGCACAGCTTTACGCGGCTGTTTGCCGTTACGCGTTCGGCATTGTGGGAGCCAGCGGCTATCTTGTTTTGTCTGCCTGCGCAATCAGATAATTGTGTCAATATCTCCCCCCGATTCACTTCGACAACATCGTTCGCGTTCCTGATAGCTCGGGTATGAAGATGACGATTGGTTGCACCCTTGGAAATTTCCGCTTTGTGGCGGCCGCAGCGTTCGTTGCTGCGGGTTGGGTAAATTGTGCCGTCGCAGACCAGAGCCCGCGAACTGTCGATGCATCACCCGCTCGCGCGTCTTCCGCCGTCCCCGATATGGCTGCAGTGAATGAAAGGCGCGCGATCATGCTGGAAGTGGAAAAACTGAGGGAAAGCGGAGCATCGCCCGAACAGATTTCCGAGTGGCATGAAAAAAACGCGGCGCGCGTCGCTTCGAACGAACAGAAGCTGGTGGACATGTCCGCCAGACAGGACTCCGTTCCGCAGCCCTACATCAGGGAAATCCAGATCCCTCCCGGCGCGTCCGAAACAATGAAAACATTCCTGAGGGAACGCGCGAAGCTGACCAACGAACAGATCCTGATTCACAATCAGACCCTTCAGGCATCGCCCGGAAAACGTAGTGAAGCTCTCGAAGCTTGGCAGAAAAAGAATGCTGCCGCGCTGGAGGCGCAGGCAACCAGGGCATCGCAAATCGGTGCCGAATCCCAGCCTCTCGCTCTGCGTCCATCAACATCGGCTGACATCCCCCGCAACGCGACGCCTGACCTGCGGGATTTTCTAACCCAGCGCAATGCCCAGATCAAAGCGGAAACCGAAGTCATCGCCCGTCTCAAAACGGCAACACCGGAACAACGCCAACAAGCCCTTGAAGCCTGGCGGGCCGATAATCCTGTTCCGGTCCGTGCCATGCAGGACGCTGCGGCCCGCCTCTCCAACGAATCCAAATGACCCAACAATCTCTCCAATTCAAGTTCCCATGAAACACGATCACAACTTCCCATCTCCCTATGCCTTCCCTTTGCTGGCGTTCTTTTTTGTAGCCGCGGGTAGTGCCTTCTCCCAAACCACGCCGATCATCGGAGATCTCACTGTCACCGGTGGCGTCAAATCAGGCACCAGCGATTCTGCCGGAGGAACCGAACTGCGACTTGGCGGAATGGTCATCTCCAAAGGT
The DNA here is from genome assembly GCA_039925065.1 of Luteolibacter sp. Taxonomy (GTDB): domain Bacteria; phylum Verrucomicrobiota; class Verrucomicrobiia; order Verrucomicrobiales; family Akkermansiaceae; genus Luteolibacter. Next base: position 18,525 of record JBDSZP010000205.1, on the reverse strand, counting down.
ACTTACAGCGGAGCACCAACCTTGGCTTCCTCCGATCAAGGGGCCGGAACCCGAATGCTATGGTATCCCGGGAAAGCGGCGTTTCGCGTGGGGGCAGTTTCTGGGAACCAATGGAACGAAGTAAACATTGGAACATACTCCACGGCCTTTGGCTTGGCGAGCACCGCTTCTGGCTCATACTCAATGTCTGCTGGGATGTATCCGCAGGCCTCCGGAGTAGCTTCCATCGCCATGGGCTATCAACCGGTTGCTACAGGATCTTACTCGACAGCGATAGGCTTCAGCACTCATGCATCGGGGTATGGCTCAACTGCATTCGGGTATGGCGCGATAGCGTCAGGGCCAAATTCGACAGCTATGGGAGTCTCTACTGTTGCATCAGGCGACTGCTCAACAGCGATGGGAGGATTCTCCATTGCCTCAGGAGAGCAGGCAACTGCAATGGGCTGTTTCAGCATTGCATCGGGTCTCTATTCGACCTCAATGGGAATATGCACCTCGGCTGAATCTTACGGGTCACTCGCTGTTGGAAGTTATAACCTTGGTGGTGGAGACCCTAACACATGGATTCCAACTGATCCACTTTTTGAGATTGGCAACGCGAATCCAGAGGTGACCGAAGTCCGCTCAAACGCGCTCACTGTTTACAAGAACGGCAACATGGACGTGCAGGGCGTGGTGACTAGTGCCCCCGGGGGAGACATCCCGATGTTCACCGGCAACTGACCGTTGCCCGGCAACTAGCCTGCCCTCGCATCATCTTTATCACTTTTCGGGTTTCACTTCCTCAATCTCATGTCCCGTCGCGTAATTCATCTGGGTCTTCTGCTCGCCAGCCTTGTTTCTGCCAGCGCCACGCCCCCGGCGTGGTGGGCTTCGCGCGGTGCCACGGATGCGTATCCGCCCAACGATGGTGCCGCCGCCAATCAGGGGCAGCTCAAACAATTTACCCAAAAGGCGGTTCAGGAATTCAACGCCCGCATGCCCGGCGGCGCTGGAGCTGATCTCAACGGCCTCGTGAACGGCTGGGTGCAGGCTTACCAAGCGGGAGGCTACAACGCGACCAACTTCCTCCCAGCCGACTTCGAAGCCATGACCTCCGGTCAGCTCAAATGGATTGCCAACAAAATTCATGCCCGCCTCGTTTTCGCAAAATATGAAGACGCTCCCCCCGCCTGGCTCGTCCAAAACCCCGCCACCGACAAGCAGCTCGTCAACCTCGGTCAACTCAAAACCGTCTTCAACTTCGATCTCACCGTCCCCACAGGCCAGCTCCCGGAATGGTGGCAGAAATTCTATTTCAACGGCCAAACCGGATACGATCCGACCGGCGATGATGACGGGGACGGACTCACCAATGCGCAAGAACTGACGCTCGGCACAAATCCCAACAATCCTGACGCCGATGGAGACGGAATGCCTGATGGTTGGGAGGTCAGCAATGATCTAAACCCGCTCGATGCTGGAGATGGGACAGGAGATCCCGATAACGACGGACTCACCAACCTTCAAGAGTATCAGGCCGGAACCAATCCGCACGACTATGACACAGACAATGATTCCCTGCCAGATGGTTGGGAAATCCAACACTTCTCCAATTCGAACCAAACCGGAATCGACGACCCGGACGGGGATGGACTATCCAATTGGCTGGAATTTGTTCTGGGTTTTGACCCTCAGAATGCTGCCACTAATGGAACGCCGGATGCCTCCAGAGACCGGGATGGTGATGGTATGCCAGATGCATGGGAGGCATCATTTGGCTACTTTGAATGGGACTCAAGTCTGCAACATCGCGTATTCCATTGCCTCATCGATTGGAACCAGGCAGACAGCGGGGCAGATCCAGACAACGATGACCTTACCAATCTTGAGGAATATCAGTCCGGCACAAACCCTGCAGATTACGATACGGACGACGATCGTCTTCCCGATGGTTGGGAGATCGAGCATTTTTCGAATCTGAGCCAGACCGCGGACGGAGACCCGGACGGAGACGGAATACCCAATTGGGTCGAATATGTTCTGGGGTTTGATCCCATGGATTCGGCTACGGACGGAACACCAGACTCTATCAGAGATACTGACGAAGACGGAATGCCCGACGCGTGGGAAGCGTCGTTCGGCCACTTCGAATGGGATGCCAACCAAGAACGCAGCGTTTTTCACCGTTTGACCGACTGGGACCTTGCGGACGATGGGGCGGATCCCGATGGTGACAATCTCACCAACCTCCAGGAGTATGAAGGGGGAACCGACCCCGGTAACAGCGATGTGGAAGTTGATACCGACAATGATTCACTGCCCGACAGTTGGGAAATCCAGCATTTTTCGAACTTGAGCGAGGCTGCGGACGGAGATCCGGACGGCGACGGGGTGCCCAATTGGGTCGAATATGTCCTGGGTTTCGATCCATTGAATCCAGAGACGGACGGAACCCCAGATGCCGCCCGTGACACCGACGGAGACGGAATGCCAGACGCATGGGAGGCATCTTTCGGACACTTCGAGTGGGATCCGGATCTTCAACGTCACATTTTCCACCCGTTGACGGACTGGAATATTCCTGACGATGACGCCGACTCAGATGGAGACGGTATCACAAACCTTCAGGAATATGATTATGGGACTAATCCAGGGGATCCCGAGGTTCAAAGTGAGAATAATACCCCACAAGAGAATGCGATTCCCAAGTATGAGATTATCAGATTTTCGAAGACGGAATTTACATATTATTTGCCGCAGATAGTCAGTATAAATCCAACAGCTGGAAACTCGGTCACCTACACAACCAATGGAACAGACCCCAGGGTCTTTCCTCCGTCCAGTTTGACCGTTTCAGTTCTCACAAAAATAACCTGCCAAAGTTCGGTAACGATCCGGGCGACAGCTTCCGAACATGCCAATGATCCGACCTACGACGAGACTAAGTATGTCCAAGTGACGCCCGAGGAAGCGAACTTCAATCTCCTCAACAGAAGGCCACGCTACTGCTTGCGTGTGGATGCAAATTAACAAAAAGAATCCCTCGGAATGCCAATCTGAGGATTGTCCGACGTAAACCGTTTAAACGCCGGTTTCTTCAAAACTCTGAATTTAACGAAAACATGCGTAAGAAAATACTAATTACTGTTCTGCTCTTGGGGCTGATCTTTTGGAGGGTAATTGTCTCTCAATCCGCAATCCATGAGATTCCCGGATCAGGCATTCACCAGCAGAAGGGGATTGAAAATCAGTTGACGGTGGATAGTCAGCCCGAAAATCCACAAGAAGAACGCCAAACCCCGGCCGGTACCAATAAAGGGAAGTTCCGGATCGTCCGCGATGGCAGGATCGCCGCGCCCCCCGCTGGGGAGACAAGAGTTGCGACACCACTTTTGACGATTTCATCAACAGTTACGACAGATGCAGGTGTTCAAGAAAACGTGCCGGACGGCATTGGGATATTTCCTGAAATTAAAATGAAGAAGGGAGCCAAGGCCCAAGTTCGACTTTCCATGGAACCCAATTCACATGCAATCCTTCAGGTACTTGATGGTGGGCAGATGAACGATTCCGTCGATGTCCTGGAAATACGCGCAGACGCAAATGGCTCCGTCGAGTTTGAATATTCACCGCTACTCAACGAGGGAACCTACAGGATCGCCATCGACAATGGTGGGCCAAAGAAATTTATGTATTTCACAGTCGGATGAAAAAGAAGGCAGCAACAGCGGCATATAATATGAAGTCAAAACAGGTTTTTCTTATCGCGACGGTTTTTCTGGGAATTTTCAGCCAGATTTGGGGAGCTGATATTCTCAGGCCACGACTAACCACCACCAAGTCATGGCCTCTTGGCAATGATACGCAGGGTGGAGTTTCCGTTCCATCCGGCAAGTATCTTAATTTGCCTGCTGCGGGTCCTCTTCCACTCAATCCATACACCGGCAATGCAACGAGAATTGTAACCGATCTTTCCGTTCCGACCGTTGGTGAAGTTCCACTCGTTTGGAGACGTTACAATAATACACGTGTGACACCCGGTTCGCAAGACATGGGCTCGGAAGGCAATTGGCGTCATGGCTATCAGTGGGACTTTTCATACACGCCCGCGAATATTTTTGTCGAACGATCAGTATGGACTGAACCAGTGCTCCACATCTCAGGAGCAGATAACGGGTTGGGGACGATAACGGTGGTCTATCCAGACGGGACGGTGAACAAGTTTGCCGAAACCGGAGTTTTTACGGGGGTATTTGTCTGTGCGTCCAGCGAGGTTACTGACTATATTAAGATTGATGGGTCGGCAAATGTGACAAAACTGGGAAACTTCTACAATGATTATACTGCGTTCAACATTATAACCAGTGAGAACAGTGAATACCGGTTCGGAACACCGGTTCAGGGGGCATTTCGTTTGAATTCCATCACGGATTCAAAAGATCAGGTGACAACTCTTAGTTACGGTACCGCTTCAAATGGGCAGGTCGTTTTGAATCGCATTACGGAGCCGGGCGGGCGATACTTGGATGTACGATTCTCCTCGTTCTCATTTACCACACTAGCCTCAGGCCCCTTGTCTCCTCCAAAGACCATCACCCAATTCTATGTAACAAAGGTAATTACGTCTGACAACCGTGCGCTGACTTACAGCTATGGCGCCCGATCATATGGATCAATTGGAAGCAAGGCGTATAGCCTTTCCAAAACCAATTATCCGGATGATGCAGCCGCGTCATACACCTACAGTTTCCAAAATTCGACAAGCTCCGGTGCCGGTTTGTTGACCGCGCGTGACGTCAAAAGCAGTGGAATTCCAAATATCAAATATACCTATTGGACCGCTCAAAACGGCGTTTCGCCGCCTCCCGCAGGATCGGTGAAGGCTGTTGCCGAGCTTGATAGTGGTGTGAAACTCTGCGAAATCGGTTTGGTTTCGTCTGAGAACGACACTAACGAGCCGGTGGCTACTTTCATCGATGGCAGTGGGTTCGGTTACTCGATCAAATCGGGATCGAAAGGCCTTCTCGGTAAGGTGAGAAACATCAATGATGCGACCAGCCAGGTGACATACGACCTCACGGGTGGGACCCGGAAAACCACCAGTAAGAATGCAACCAACCACAGTCTTGCCACGACACGATCGTCATTGGGGAAAATCCTTTCCCGAACTTGGCCCAAGGTCGGAGCCCAGACCAACACTCCCACGGAAACGTGGACATACAATAATGACGGCTATCTACTGACATATACTGACACTTTGAGTCACTTGATAACCATCAAGCGTAACGCAAAAAACCTCGCCAGGAAGATCACTTACCCGGATGGGACAGCGGAGAGTTTTACTTATGGTGCCTTCAATCAGATCGCAAGTCATACGATGCGGAACGGAAAAACCGAAAATTTCATCTACTTCAGTGGAAGTGCGAAAAACGGACTCCTTCAAGCCTCCACAGATGCGGGTGGAGGTAGGACGACATACACCTACAATGCCAACAACCTGGTGGAGACAGTCACCGATCCAATGAACCGGGTTACAAAAATCACCTACGACAAAAACGGTGCGATCAAAAAAATTACCTATCCACCAGCAGCATCCGGCGGGGTTTCTTATAGCAAAAGTTTTACCTACGATAGCCGGGGCAATCTGCTGACGAGGACCAATGAATTGGGCAAGATCTGGACAAATACCTACGATGCGTACAACAGGCTGTTGACGGCGACCACTCCCCTGAACCGGACGACCTCCTACCGGTACGATCCCAACACGCCGAATAATAGAAATCCAATCGAAGTAACACTTCCCAGTTTGAAAAAGATCGCATACACCTACACGGTTGGCTGGGGATACAAGATCAAGACGATAACGGCTGCCGCGGGGACTGCGCAGGCGGTGGTTACGACCTACAACTATGATGACAATGGCAACGTCACCAGCGTGACCGATCCTCTCACCAACGTGACTCAGATGGGTTACGATGAGCGGGAGCGCCTGAGCTATGCAATAGATCCTGCGAATACCCGCAGTGAATTCGAATATGACGACGCCAACAATCTTCGGGTACAAAGAACTCCGGACGGTGTGACTACAAATGTTTTCGACAGCATGAACCGGTTGATTCAGTCGACCGAGCCGGGCAACCGGGTGACGAAAATGACCTATAACGCGCTCGATCTGATTGAAACGCACACGGACCCGCAAAACCATATTTATGGATATTCCTACGATAATGTGGGACGCGTGAAGACCTTGCAGTATCCGGATGGCACCAAGGAGCAGTCTTCTTACAACCTGGCGGGCGACCTGACGTCATTCACCACCAGGGCGAACAAGGCGCAAAACGTTACTTACGACGGAAGGGGGCGTCAGACCAAAGAAGAATGGAATGACGGAGTTACTCCTGCTGTGACCTCAGGGTACGATGCCGCCAATCGTCTTACCTCACTCGGGAATTCAAACAGCGATGTGACCTACGGCTACAATGACGCCGATGAGCTTATCACCGAAACCCAGGCGATTGCCGGTCTTGCGTCGGCAAAGCAGATCAGTTATTCCAACAATGTCGACGGCCAGCCGTCATCCATGACGTATCCGGATGGAACGGCGATCCAGTATGGATACAACCAGCGGGGACTTCTGGATTCCATCAAGCAGGGAAGCGTCACCCTTGCATCTTATGCATACAATGATTCGGGAATGCGTACTGGCAAGACCCTTGCGAATGGTGTTGGAACTACGATGACCTATGATAGTGTTCAAAGGCTTACTTCCATTCAAGATGTCGCCCCTGTTCCAACAGCGGGAAGTGTAATGCAGAGCTTTTCCTATGGTTACGACGCCATGGGTCGTCGTAACTATGTCAAGAGAAATGGCGGAACGGGTGATGTGTATGGCTACGATACGGAAGGTCAGCTCACCTCGGTCAAATATGGAGCCACCAACCCGGACACTACTCCTTCCAACCCTTTGAGGACAGTTTCCTATATTTACGACAAAGCCGGAAACCGAAAGTCGTTGACCGACAAGTTGGCCACAGAAGCAGCGGCCTTTGAAACTACCTATGTCACCAACGGCAACAACCAATATTCCGACGTAGGGCATGCCGGAATGAGTTACGATAAGGCAGGGAATCTGACCGGCTATTCCGAGACAACATCTGGAACGCTCAGAAAGGCTTCCTGCACCTATGATGCGGAAAACCGCCTGATCTCTGCCGGCAATAATTTCGATTCCACCACACTCAGCCAGGCATATGATCCACTTGGGCGCTGCGTGAAACGCACTGAGAACGGTGTCACGAGCTATCTGGTTTATGATCAGAACTGGCATCTGTTGATGGAATATGATGCGTCCGGCGCACAAAAAAACCGTTATGTGGGTGGTGCGGGTGTGGACGAGATGTTGAGCCGGACCGAATCGTCAGGAAGGGTTCTATACTATCACACGGATGGACTCGGAAGCGTGACAAAGCTTACCGACGTAAATGGCGCGGTCGTCGAAAGTTACACCTACGACGTGTTTGGCAATCCCTCGATATTCGATCAATCGGGTAATTCGAAATGGTTATCGCCGGTTGGCAATCGGTTCCTCTTTACCGGAAGGGAGTATCTCTACTCATTGGGAGTGTATGACTACCGCGCCCGTATTTACGATCCATATTTGGGCCGGTTCTGGCAGCCGGATCCTGTCGGGCATTCCGGGGATGCCACAAACATTTATCGATATTGCGGCAACGATCCTGTGAGCAATACTGATCCGACAGGACTATACGATATTGACGCTAGTTTTTATTGTAATGTGACGTATAATCCTTATGCCGGGATCAATAATGCATTGTATGCTTCCATTTTCGGATCAACCGGATCGAGCGGATCAAATCCATTAACCGTATTGAACCCATCAATCGATGTTGTTTACGCTGGTTATATTCCTGGAGTGGGAACAGCCTATAGATACTCCGACCTTCCGGAGCTTTTCGAAGCACAGCGTGAAGCCCACCATAAAGAGGAGGCTACCTGGAGGAAAGTTGCTGGGTTTGTGCCCGTTATTGGCTCGGGACTTGATGCATATGACGCCTTTAGTGAAGGCAGGTGGGGGATGGGGATAGTTCACACGGCTCTGGCGATTACCGATCTGGCGGGGGCGGGAGCAATAGTCAAGGGTATTGCGAAAGGTGTCGGTAAGATCGCGGCGAAAGAGGTTGCCGAAATTGTGGTTAAGGAGGCAGTCACGTCGTTCGGCTGTTTCGACGAGGGCACTCCGGTGCTGACAGCGGATGGCAGGATACCTATCGAGAATCTCCGTGTGGGTGATCGAGTTCTAACTTCGATTTCTTCTGCGGCTCCGCCGGAAGAGCCCGTCACAGCAAGCTGGAGGCAGATCAGTCTCACTCTTGTAAATCAATCAGCTCCCGGAGTATCCTTAGAAGTCGTTTTGCTACGTCCGTCCGCCTGGCTGGAACAGCAGGGATGCCACTCTGGAGCGCTAATTTCCCTTGATCTGGGGGAAATGGGTGTTCACGGACTTGCTCAGGTTCATTCTGTGCAATCTTGCCCGGCAATTCAGAGTGGCGCAGGACGCGTCGTTACAGCCACCTTTTCCCATGTTCACCAAGGAGTGGTAAGACTGAATCTTTTAAATGGTGGACACCTTACTTCCACAGCTGGCCATCCGATTTTTTCCGAGACGAGGCAGGCGTGGATTCCCGCATCAGAGCTAAAAATCGGGGAAAAGCTACAGACTCACGATGGGACGGTGATTCTGAAGTCGGTATTGCAAGAAGGCGGACCTCGTCTTGTTTTCAACCTTGAAGTTGAAACGGACCATTGTTTTTATGCAGGAGATGAATCCTTGCTCGTTCATAACTCGTGTATACAAGAAGGTGCTCATTTTATTTACGAGGGTGTTGACGATTCCGGCGTTGTGAGGTATATAGGTCGCTCGATGAGAGAAGAAGGTGTGCGCTGGGGCGAACACAAGGCGTCGGGTACTGCGAAAGCGCTTCTGAATTACAGAGTCGTTCCTGGCGCATCGAGCTTATCGTTGAACGGTGCTAGAACTGTAGAACAGACATTGATCAACACTTACAAAATGGAAAGGCACGGCGGCACACTTTTAAATCGGATTAACTCGATTTCGAGTCTGAAATGGAATTTGTTTGGGGTCTATTAACATGAAAAGAATCGTGACAAAAGTAGGAGATGTTTTCGAGGTGGACGTGGAGGGAAACTGTAAACAATATCTCCAGCATATCGCCAATGATGTCACTCAAATGAGTAGCAATGTTATTCGCGTATTCAAAAGCAAATACCCTCCAAATTCGGATTTTGATATTGAAGCTGTTGTAAACGACGAAGTGGAGTTTTACGCGCATTGTATAACCAAATGGGGCGTTCGGGATGGTGTTTGGAGAAAGACGGGAAGCTCAGAAAATATCGGTTCTGGACACGTGTCAGTCTTTTTCAGAGATAGTGGAGACGTTGGAAATATTCAAATCAAGATTTCGCAGAAATGGTGGGTGTGGAAAATCAATGAAGAACAGAGATTTGTAGGAGCTCTAGAAGGAGTGTTGCGGGAATCGGAAATTGGAATTGTATTGCAGCCGCGCCATATCGTGGATAGAATGACCACTGGAACCTACCATTTCGTCTATCCTGGAGTCTAACGAATCAGGCCTTAAAAAGCAGGCTTGTTATTGCGCGCAAGTGGCCCTGAAGCATCCGCCGCCGGGTCCATGTCACGAGTGTCGGCCGATTGTTTAATTGATGACTCCGGCGAAAGGGCGTATGCGATCCATGCTGTCCCGGTTGGCAAGGCGATTCCAACGGTAGGCTAACAGTAGAGAGGAGGTCGTTCCGGGGATGCCAGTTGGCCGGGAGCTGCGCTTCGAGTTCATGAATGGGAGGCTATGGAAAATATAATTAATCGTGGTCCGTTGAATTTAAATGGTCATTGAGAAAATATGATAGATGATAATTCACAAATGATTGGTTTCTTTGTGGCAAACCAACCAACAGTTTTTGGCTGGTCGGAAGCTTCAAAGAAGTTGGCATCTGATAAGTCGACTCTTTTTAGAGAATATATTTGGGGAGGGAACGGAATTCGGCAAATTTGCGGTCATTTGCTTTGGAATACGTATGGAAAGGACTTGATCTTGATTCTATTCCGATTTTATGTAAATCCTCTTCAAATTCAAATTCCTAGTCTGAAGGAAATTGAGCCTTACAGAGGGAAAGAAAAAGCGATCGGAATTCCTATAATTGTCAATGATGGTAATTTTTTTGATCGTAGTGATGAAGATAGACGATCATTTCTGAAAAATGAAATACTTCGGAAAATAGATATACTGGAAGGCGTGGTCAAAAGGAGAAAATTGGACACGAAAATTGACTGATTGAGGTCTGATTTGAAGTCGGCGCTTTGCAAATGGTAAAGTAATCGATCCGCGCATCGCATATTGATGGTCTATCACGCGTTGAGGGTAAGCAATGTCCCCCATGCACTAATATGAGAACATTTCCAATATTCGATTGGGCCAAACAGAGGTAAGCGGGGTAAACGCGCCCCTCGTTGAAGTGTGGCGTCGCTTTCGCCGCGGCACCACTCTGGCCGGATGGCCAAGGAAACCATCCCCAGGCCGTGGCGCGTCGCCGACGTGACCTTCATTGAAATCGAAATCGCCCACCGCACCGACACGCAGATGCGCGTGGAGTTCGAGTGCGGGCTTCGCGTCGTCATCGCCGATGAGCGGCAGATCCCGCTCGCCGCCAGCCTCATCGCAACCCTCCGCGCCGGAAAGAAACCCATCCGATGATCGAAATTCCGCATGAAAGAGTCTCACAGAGAAAACCTCGTAGTTCCTCACGTACGGATCTGCGCGGGGGCCGCCGGCAACGGCGGTCCCTACCGCGATCGTCTGGTCCATGCGAAGGGACGGAGACATCCATTCCCGTTATTTGAGGGCTTCAATAGAGTGGCTGTGGATTTCAGCGCGTGCGTCGTCCTGAAGGTCGCTTTGGGGGAAGGATTCGATCCACGCGGACGCTTCGGCGGGTGCGATCTTTGTCCAGCGTTGGGAGATGGAAACGATGGCATTGTCCTGAATCCGACCCTCTCGGAGTTCGGTTGCTGCGGCACTGGCTGCAGCCACGGGATCGGTCTCACTCCACTCGACAAAAGCCGCGGCTAGCAGACGCTCGCGCAATGCTTCATCGATGAAGGATTTCGCGTGGGCGATCGCGCCCGCCGGATCGGCGAGCGCCCACTCGCGGACGGCGCGCTCCAGAACCTCGGCGCATGGTGGCGAGGATGGCAGGGTTTCCGCGAGTTTGAGAGCTTCGTGAAAATCCGTCCTCACCAGTTCCGATGCGATTTCCAACAGAAGATCCGTTCGTCGTGAGGATTCGGGGAGAACGGAAACCTCCCGTGCGGCTTGCCCCGGATCGGTTTCTGTCAGACGAACGAGTCGTGTCCATTCATCGTGCTCTTCGCGAGTTCCATTGCGAGCCTCATGTAGCAACGGAGCCTTTTGCGAAATCTTCTCCTTCACCTCTGGCTGATCCACGGGTGCCGCCCGCCAGACCACGACGGCAAGCAAGCCCGCCGCCGCGATGAATTTCAGCCAGTTGGGTGATGATTTACGCATCATGGAGTCGCCGTGACGTTGCTGATCGTGCCGGTGCAGAGCGTGCCGCTCACATGGCTGGTGACCGGCAGGCCGATGTAAACGCTGGTGCTCATCGAGATCGTCACCGAGCCCATGCTCGTCCAGTTCGTGCCATCGGCGGAGCGATAGGCGGTGAAGACGTTGCCTACCCGGGTCATCCGGACCCAATAAGGAGCGGCAAGACCGCTGGTAGTTGTGTGGTCCGAGTTGCCGTTGGTCGTGGTGCGGCGCTGGAAGGAGACGCCGCTGCCGGGGGAGACGATCACCATGGCGTGGCGGGAGCCGGCCGCGAGGGTTTCCCGGATCATGACGCCAGCCTTGGCCCAAGGGTCGGTGTTGCCAACCGCCGTGACGCGGGCCGTGATATCGCAGTCGCCGGAGGCGGTCTGATACACGTAGCGGAAGGCGTCGGCGGTGTTCCAAATATCCGCTCCGGCTCCGACGACGGTGAAGACACCGCTCGGGCTGCAGCTGGCGCTACCGGTGGCGCCGGTCGAACCGATGTCAGAGGTTGCCCACGGGCTGGGCAATGCGACGGGTGTGGCCGATGCCTGCGAGGAGTTCGCGCTGGTGCCGGAGGCGTTGGTGGCGGTGACGACATAGTAATAGGCCGTGCCATTCGCCAAACCGGTGTCGTTGTAGCTGGTGGTGGTGAGGCCGCTGGCGATGACCGTGTAACCGCTGCCGCTGGTGGTGGAACGGAGGAGCGAGTAGCTGCTGGCACCCGTGGAGGCGTTCCAAATCAGCGAGACAGCGGTGTTCCCAGGTGTCGCGGCCAAGCCGGTCGGCGCTGCGGGCAGCGTGATGGAGTTGCCCACACTGCTGGTCGCGCTGGAGCCGGAAGCATTCACGGCGGTGACCTGGTAGTAGTAGGTCGTGCCATTGCTCAGGCCGGTGTCGAGGTAGCTGAGGCCGGTCACGCCGCTGGCAATGACGGTGAACGGACCGCTGGCACTGGTGGCGCGCTCGATGGTGTAGCTGCTGGCTCCGGTGGAGGCACTCCAACTGATGGTGGCCTGGCCGGTGCCCGCGGTGACGCTGACGTTTTGCGGACTGGCGGGAATCGTTAGGGCACTGGCTTGAACGCTGGCAGCGCTTTCTCCGCTGCTGTTCACAGCGGTGACGATGTAGTAATAACTCGTGCCGCTGCTCAAGCCGGTGTCGGTATAACTGGTGGTCGTCACGCCAGTGGCGACGGAGACGTAGCCGCTGCCGCTAGTGGTGGAGCGTTTCACGTTGTAAGTCGCCGCACCGGTGGAGGCGGACCAGCTCAGGTTGATCTGGCTGGTGGATGCTGCCGTGGCGGAGAGGCCTGCGGGTGCTGCAGGGATGGTTAGGGCGCTGGCTTGAACGCTGGCGACGCTTTCTCCGCTGTTCACGGCGGTGACGATGTAGTAATAACTCGTGCCGCTGCTCAAGCCGGTGTCGGTATAACTGGTGGTCGTCACGCCAGTGGCGACGGAGGTGTAGCCGCTGCCGCTGGTGGTGGAACGTTTCACCGTGTAACTCGCCGCACCGGTGGAGGTGGACCAGCTCAGGTTGATCTGGCTGGTGGACGCCGCCGTGGCGGAGAGACCTGCGGGTGCTGCAGGGATGGTTAGGGCGCTGGCTTGGACGCTGGCGACGCTTTCTCCGCTGCTGTTCACAGCGGTGACGATGTAGTAATAACTCGTGCCGCTGCTCAAGCCTGTGTCGGTATAGCTGGCGGTCGTCAGGCCTGTCGCGACTGAGACGTAGCCGCTGCCACTGGTGGTGGAGCGTTTCACGTTGTAACTCGCCGCACCGGTGGAGGTGGACCAACTCAGGTTGATCTGGCTACTGGACGCTGCGGTGGCGGAGAGACCTGCGGGTGCGGCGGGAATGGTGATCGCGGCGGCTTCCGATGAATTCGCGCCTTCTCCTCCGGCGTTGGTTCCACTGACCACGTAGTAATAGCTCGTCCCTGCGGTGAGACCGGAATCGCTGTAGGTCGCGGCTGTGAGATTGGTGGCGAGGGTGGTGTAAGGGCCGCCGGGTGTGGTCGCGCGTTTCACTCCGTAGCTGACCGCATCCGGAGTAGCTGTCCAGGTTAGATTGACTTGGCTTGCCGAGACCGCTGTCGCTGCCAAGCCGCTGACGGTGGCCAATGGCATTTGTGACTGGGTCGCCGCGGCAATTTCCGCAGGGGCCAAAGCCCGGGTGTAGATCCGGAAATCATCGATCTTTCCGTCGAGGTAGGGATCCGAGCCGTATTGGGAACGGCCGAGGTAATTTTGCGTGGTGGTTCCGAGCGATGACGGGTTGAGCGTCATGGCCGTGTTGCGTCCCACTTCGACACCATTCACATAAAGGATGCCGGTGTTACCACTCAAGGTGACGACGACATGGGTCCATGTTCCAACAGGGAGGGTGTTTTGGCCATCGATTCTCTGTTCACCCGCGCCGCCACTGGTGGTGATGCCAAAGCGGACTTTGCCCTCCGCGCCGTTCTTGGGAACAAGGAACATGTTTACGGTCGTGCCGGTGCCGAAGTCAAAGATGCGCGACCAGTTCGAAACGGTGTCGAGCTTGACCCATGTGCTGACGCTGAAGGTGGTTAGGCCGCTGATCGTACCGGAGGGAAGTGTGACGTGGTCGTTGGATCCATCGAGCTCCACCGCGTTGCCAGCGAGGCCGACAGAATGGAGAGGACCATTGACCAAGGTGCCGTTGAGACCATCGCCGGATGAATCCGCGACATTGGTGCCACTGGCTTCATCGAAGGCGAGGTTGACGCGAACGTCCGTGGTGGTGGCAGAAGCTTCCACCGAGGCAGGACTTTCGCCGCCGTTGCTAAGGGCGCTCACGACATAGTATTGGGGCGTGTTGCCGGGGAGGCTCGTGTCAGCAAGACTGGTCGATGTGAGTCCTGATGAAATCGTCGTGTAAGGACCGCCGCTGGTGGTGGCGCGCTTCACCGTGTAACTGTTCGCTCCGGCGGTCGTGTTCCAGCTGACATTGATTTTGGTGCTGGAAACTGTCGTGGCGGCAAGTCCGCCGGGAGCGGCAGGAATCGCCTGGGGTGCGGCGGTCACTTGGGATGAGCTCGCGCTTTCTCCACCCACGTTGAAACCGGTGACGACGTAGTAGTAAATCGTGCCATTGGTGAGGCCGGTGTCGTTATAGGACGTGCTGGTGATATCACCGGAAACCGTCGTATATGGCCCGCCGCTAACTGTCCCCCGCTTGACGCGATAGCCGACAGCTTCCGCCACGGAATTCCACGAAAGGGAAGCGGACGCATTGCCCGGAGTCGCAGCCAATCCGGATGGAGCGGCAGGCGGTGCGACTGGTGTGGCGGAGGCTTCAGGGGAAGGCCCGCTTTCTCCTCCGAGGTTCACGGAGCTAACAACGTAGTAATAGCTCGTGCCGTTGGTCACGCCGGTGTCGGAGTAGCTCGTGGCAGTGATGCCCGAGGCAACCACGGTATAAGGGCCTCCAGTGACAGTGGCGCGCTTGACGCTATAACTGTCCGCCCCTGAGGCGGCGCTCCAGGCGAGCGAGACCGTGGCGTTGCCCGGCGCGGCTGTGAGCGTGGCGGGTGCGGAAGGCACGGGCGGCAACGGAGTGGCGGAGGCTTGGCCGGAGTTCGGGCTTTCACCGGCGGGATTCACGGCGGAAACCACATAATAATAGGGTGTGCCGTTGGTCCGACCGGTGTCTGTGAAAGACGTGCCGGTTAGGCCCGATGCGACGATGGCATAGGAACCTCCCGGACTCGGCGAGCGTTTGACCTGATAGCTGGCGGCTCCGGGAGAAGCGGTCCATGTGAGGGCGACCTGGCCGTTGCCAGCAGTTGCAGTTAGGCCTGACGGGGCTGCGGGTGGAGGCATCGTGGTCGCGCCGGCCTCGGCGGAGTTAACGCTTTCGGCGACTCCACTGACCGTGGACACCACGTAATAATAAGGGCTGCCAATCGCGAGGCTGGTGTCGGTGTAACTCGTGCCGGTCACCGGACCGAGTACCGTGTAGGGGCCGCCGCTGACATAGCCGCGCTTGACGTTGTAGCCGGTCGCTCCCGACACGGCGCTCCAGTTCAGCGCGATCTGGGTTTCGCCTGGGGTGGCGGCAAGGTTAGTGGGTGCATTGAGCGAGGCTGCGGCCAAGGCGGAGATCTCGGCGGCGCTCAAGGCGCGGCCATGGATTTGGAATTCGTCCAAGGTGCCGTTCAGATAGGGATCAGCGCTCCATTGCGATTTTCCGATATAATTTTGGGTGGTGCTACCCAAACTCGATGGATTGAGGGTCATCACCGCATTGGATCCGACCACGGTTCCGTTGATATAAAGCGTGCCGGTGGAACCCGACAGGGTCACTGCCACGTGCGTCCAGGTCCCGGTTGGGAATGTGTAAGTCGTGTTGATCTGCTGGTAAGTGCCGCTTCTAGCTATCTCATACCGCAAAAAGCCGTTATTTCCGTTCTTCGGGCACAGCTCCATGTAATTCGAGGTGCTCGTTCCGAAATCAAAAATTCGCGTGTTGTTCGAGGTGCTGTTCAACTTCACCCAAGCTGAAATGGTAAAGTTATTCAATCCGGCGATCACGCCGGTGGGCAGGGTCGCGTAATTGGTGGAACCGCTCAGGCTGACCGCGTTGTTGATCTTGCCGGTGGTGAAGGTGGAGCCGTTCACGAGCGTGCCGTTCCAGCCGTTGCCGCTGGTGTCGGTGACGGTCGCCCCGCTGATTTCATCGAAGCGCAGATGGGCGCGCAGCGGGTTGTTGTTGGGCGTCACCACCAACTGAATGCTGGCGGTGCTTTCGCCACCGGCGTTGACCGCGGAGATGACGTAATAATAGGTCGTTCCGTTGACCACCGTGGTGTCGAAGTAGCTGGTGGTCGTCAGCCCGCTGGCGATGACGGTGTAGGGGCCGCCGGAGACGGTGGAGCGTTTGATCGTGTAGCTGGTCGCGCCGCTCACCGCTTGCCAGACCAACCCGGATTGGCCATTACCGGCCGAGGCGAACGCGCCGGACGGGGCTGCGGGTGCGGCCACGGGAGTCGCGGTGACTTGCGTCGAGTTGGCTCCCTCGCCGGCGACGTTTTGGGCCGAGATCACGTAGTAATACGCGGCTCCGTTGACGACATCGGTGTCAACATACCCGGTGGCGGAGGTCGTGCCGACGAGTTCATAACCGCTGCCGCTGACATCGGATCGTTTGATGTTGTAGCTGGTCGCTCCGGAGGAGGTGCTCCAAGCAAGGGTCACGGTGGCATTGCTCGCGGTGGCGGTGAGTCCGGCCGGGGCCGCAGGCGGAGCCAGGGGTGTGGCCGAGGCCTGGGCCGAGGCGGCGCTTTCGCCATTCGCGCCGACCGCCGTCACCACATAATAATACGCGGTGCCATTGGTGACGGTGCTGTCGGCATAAGTCGCCGAGGCGGATGTGCCGATCGTGAGATATCCGCTGCCGTCGGTGGTCGAGCGCTTGATATTGTAGCTGGTCGCGCCGGAGGAAGCGGTCCAAGTCAAGGTGACGAGGCCGTTGCCGCTGGTGGCCGTGAAGTTGGCGGGAACCGGCGGAGGACCGACGGGAGTCGTGCTGACTTCGGTGGAGTTCGCGCTTTCGGCCACGCCGTTGAGCGCGGTCACCACGTAGAAATAACCGGTGCCATTGATGAGACTTGTGTCCGTTAAGGTCGGGTCAACGAGGTTGGTCGCGACCACGGCGTAAGGCCCGCCGCTGACAGTCGCGCGCTTGACGTTGTAGCCGGTCGCGCCGGAGACCGCGTTCCAGGTCAAGGTGGCCTGGGCATTGCCGACGCTCACACCGAGGCCGTCCGGTGCGGCCGGGGGAGCGGCCAAGGCGGAGATTTCGGAGGCACTCAGGGCGCGGCCGTAGATCTGGAATTCATCCAGAGAGCCGTTCAGATAGGGATCGGCGCTGAACTGTGACTTTCCGAGGTAGTTCTGGGTGGTAAGGCCGAGGCTCGACGGGGTGAGCGTCATCGCCGCGTTGGTGCCGGCGACCGCGCCATTCACATACATCGTGGTGGTGTTGCCAGAGAAGGTGACGGCGATGTGGTTCCACGCATTGGCAGTGAGGGCCATGCTGCTATTGATGAACTGTTCGCTTAACGATGGCGTGCGGATGGCGAAGCGCGGCTTGGCTGCGTTCGGCGAGGTGGTCGTGTATTGCGGCGTCAGGAACATGTAATTCGTCGTCCCGGTTCCGAAATCCCAGATGCGCGCCCACGTGGAGAGACTGTTAGTCTTTACCCAGATGGAGAGCGTGCAGTCGCCCAGCCCTGCGACCACGCCGGAGGGCAGGGTCGCGTAATTGGTGGTGCCGCTCAGGCTGACCGCGTTGTTGATCCTGCCGGTCGTCCAAGTGGAGCCGCCCACGAGCGTGCCATTCCGGCCGTTGCCGCTCGCGTCGGCGGCGGTGGATCCGGTGGTTTCGTCGAAGCGCAGGTGAACCTTGGGCATCGTGATGTTAGCCATTCCGGACAACTCGGTGGTGCCGACGCTATCGCCGGCGGCGTTCACCGCCACGACCACATAGAAATAGGTGACTCCGGGGCTCGCGCTGGCATCCGCATAGCTGGTGGCGGTGCCGGTGTAGATCGTGGTGTAGGGTCCGCCAGAGACGGTGGAGCGCTTGACGCTGTAGCTCGTCGCGCCGCTCGCGACACCCCAGCTCAGTGAAACCTGCGAGCTGCCGTTGCCACTGCTCGCGGTTACCGTGCCGGGTGTCGGCGGCGGGATGCTGGCGACGATGCCACCGACCTCCGCCGCGCTCAGCGCATAGTTGTAGATGCGGAAATCGTCCATCTTGCCGTTGAAGAGCGGATCGACTGACCACTGGGATTTGCCGATGTAATTGACGGCGGGGTTGAACGCATCGGGTGTGAGCGTGATCG
>JBDSZP010000204.1:0-5433 GCA_039925065.1 Luteolibacter sp. | reverse complement strand
GGCCGGCATCATTGATCTGAACACGGCGTTGACCGGGAAAAAGAATCTGTTTCCCGATACGGTGCATCCGAATCCGGCCGGCGCGAAGCTGATGGCTGAAACGGTGTATCAGGCTTTGACCGGCAAGTAAGTTCCGGCGAATGCGAAATGAGCGAAGTCAATCGAGCCCATGGGCTCGGGCCGAGTATTGTTGTATGAGGCGCAGAACTGCCTGTCACCCGCATCATCTCCGCCCGCCCCGCCAACCGACAGGAAAGGAAAGGAAACGATTGGTATGCGCGCAACATGTATGTGCAAGGCCTCGGTCCATATGGCGATCACCCGGACGTGGTGCTGCGCTCACCCCACGTGGACCAAAAACCGGCGCATGTGCGCTACCGGCGACTCACGATTCTCAATTGCCCGCGTTTCCACCTTTTTGGAGTGAAGTTTCGGCTTCCTTAAAAAAACTGCCGGAAAAGACAATTTTCCGGTTGTCAAAACCCTCTGCGCCACTCTTACTGCCGCCCCGCCCGCGAGGGTGGCAAGTGTGTGAGGCCCGATAGCTCAGTCGGTAGAGCAGTGGATTGAAAATTCACGTGTCGGCGGTTCAAATCCGTCTCGGGCCACCACTTACAACCTCCCTTGGATTTAGGAGCTTGCGTCGGCTGAATTGATCCCAATCGGCCTAACTGGAATTTGTCTTCCTCGCCGAATCAGCCGGGACGAATAGGCGTCGGACACCGATACACGCGAAATTCCCGGAGCCCGGGCTCACCATCATTACTCTGATTTTCGCTGATGCGCTGAACTCGCTGAGCAAGGAATGTCTTTTGGCCCAACGGGTCAACATTCCTCAGCCCAGCCCATCGGGCTGGGTAACCATCGTCAAAAGATCATTCACCCCAACGGGGAGCGATTCCGAGGCGCGCCCGACCGCGCCGAATCGCAGCCTTTCAGGCCGCCAATAATTCGTGCGATCTGACCCAGCCCGATGGGCTGGGCTAAGGAATATTGACCCTTTGGGCCAGAATTTTGGCACCGACGGACTCCTGGCAAATTTCGCAGATCAGGCGACTTTCGACTTTCGAGCTGACAGCAGCATCCTATTTCAAGAACACTTCGCGGGCCTTCGCACCTTCTCCGGGGCCGACGATTCCACGTTGCTCCAGGATATCCACCATGCGTGCCGCGCGGGTGTAGCCGAGACGCAGGCGGCGCTGCAGGAGTGAGGTGCTGGCCTTTTGTTCCTGGCGCACGACCTCGATGCATTTCATGATGAGTTCTTCGTCCGCTGGGGAAACGTCGTCTCCGTCCTCGTCGCCGCCTTCGCCATTGATGGAGGCTTGGATTTCTTTTTCAAACTGCGGCTTCGCTTGGGCAGCGCAGTGGTCGATGAGACGCTCAATCTCCGCATCGGTGACGAAGGCACCTTGGGCGCGCTCCAGTTTGGCGGAGCCGGGTGGCAGATAGAGCATGTCGCCCTTGCCGACGAGCTTGTCGGCCCCCTTGGTGTCCAGGATGACGCGGGAGTCCAGCGCGGAGGAGACTTGGAAGGCGATGCGGGACGGGATGTTCGCCTTAATGATGCCGGTGACCACGTCCGCCCGTGGCGTCTGGGTGGCGATGATGAGGTGGATGCCAGCGGCACGGGCCTTCTGGGCGATCCGGGCGATGCACATTTCCACATCCGCAGGGGCGGTCTGCATGAGGTCGGCAAGTTCGTCGATGAGGACGACGATGTAGGGAAACTTGGTGGGAATTTGCTCTTCGTAAACTTCCTCGTCCTCTTCGTCTGCCTCGGGGCCGAGTTCGCCATCGCTGAGAGCCGCAGCCAGCGAGTCCATATCCTCGTCCGGCTCATCTTCCATCATCGTCCACGGCGGGGCTTGGTGGCTGATGGGGAGTGCGGGGTCCAGCAATTCACTGGGATTGAAAGGGGCCTCGGGTTCCGAGCCTTCTCCAAACTGATCTTCGCGGATCACTTCAGGGACCGGCTCAGGCGCGGGGGCGGGCTTTTCCTTCTCCGGGATGGGACGGGAGTTGAAGCTGTCGAAATTCCGCACGCCGACTTTGGCAAAAATTTTGTAACGCTTTTCCATCTCGTTGACCACCCACTTGAGAGCGGCCACGGTCTTTTTCGGATCGGTGACGACCGGGACGACGAGGTGCGGCAGGCGGTTATACATCTGCATTTCCACCACCTTGGGGTCCACCATGATGAAGCGCAGCTCGTCCGGGCTGAACTTGAAGAGCATGGACGCGATGATCGAGTTGATGCAGACGGATTTCCCGGAACCGGTAGCCCCGGCGACGAGACAATGCGGCATGGCGGCGAGGTCGGCGATGACCGTATTCCCATAAACATCCTTGCCCAGCGCGAGCGGGATCTTTTTCTTGGAGGAGTTGAAATCCGCAGAGTAGAGCAGCTCGTGGAGAGGCACGGCGACTTTCTTGCTGTTCGCGATCTCGATGCCGACGGTGTCCTTGCCGGGAATGGGGGCGAGGATATTGATCCGCTCGGCGCAGGTGGCGCGGGCGATGTCCGCCTCTAACTGGGAGATACGGGAAACGCGCAGCCCAATGGAGGGATAGATCTCGTAGCGGGTGATGGTCGGGCCACGGGTGATGGGCCCGGCAGTCACGTCGATGCCGAATGCCTTGAGCGTATCGATGATGACCTGGCGGGTTTCTTCCTTGTGGTCATCGTCCGCATCCGAGTCGTCCACCTCGGGCAATGGATCGAGGATGGTGAATTGCGGGATCTCATAGTTAGGAAATCTGCCCTCTTGAAGACCCTGGTGCTCAGGGGAAGGCTTGCGGCTAAAGGGATTTTTCCCGATGAGCTCGGGATCGATGGCGCGGCGTTGTGAGGCATCGATGATCTCAGGTACCGGCGTTTCGCGGAGCGGCAGCAGGGATTGGGAATCGTCTTCGGCGGCTTTGACTGAAACCGGAGCCTTGGTTAGCTCGCGTTCCTTGCGGCGCTGCTCGCGTTGGCGTTCACGCTCGGCGAGAATTTCCGCCTCCCGTGCGGCGATTTTGCCGGCCTCGCTGCGACCCGCCTGCCATTCATGAAATTTGCGCCGCACCAGACGATAACAGGCCTTGGAGAAACGAACCGGTTCCTGTCCGGTCACCAAAATGAGCGCCACGATATAGGCCGCGCCGGTGAGAATGAGCGTGCCTACTTTTCCGATCAAGCTGGCGAGAACAAAGCCACCCAAACCCGCACCGATGACGCCGCCAGCACCATTCAGACTGCAATTTTGCGCCCAATCCTTGAAGAAAAAATCCGCCGCGTGCAGCCACGCCGAACCCGATAACAACAGAATACTGAAGCCGATCACCGCCCGTGGCCACACCCGACCATTGAAGGCCAGCTTGATGATGCCAAACCAGATGAAGCCCACTGGAATCAAACCGCCCGCCGCACCAAATAACAGGATTTGCAGGAAACCGAGAATCCCCCCCACCGGACCAATCAGATTCTCACCCGGGGTGGTGGAATTTCCCGCAAAGTCCTTCAGCATGCCCAACTTCGGTAGGTCGGCTGGACTGTATTTCACCAATGACAGCAGCAATAACAAACCCACCGTGATCCAGATGATGCCGGTGATTTCATTCGACCAACGCGTCGGCTCGGGGACCTCCCCCCGCTTCTTATTGTCCTTGGCTGCCATGAGATTCGCTTGCGGACAGCATCCCCCGACTCGTGGCCCGGGGCAAGATCGTTTTCAAATCCGTAAAATAAGGATTTCCGAAGCAATTCGGGCTTGGTCCCCTTCCCCAGACGCGCGAAGTTGCCTTCGTGCGATTGCTCACGTTGAAAATCCTGGAACCGCTTCCCGGCCAAGTCCTGCCGCAAATGGCGGACGAACATGGCCCCGAAGAAGCGGCCCGCCGATACCGCGCGATCGTCCTGACCACCTTGCGCCAACTCCGCGGTCTTGCCGAAACACGACTCCGGTTGCACGTGACGCCGGACGATGGCCACGAAGCCGTCCGGTTCTGGCTGCTCCCCCGCTTGGCTGATTCCTGGCAAAACGAACAATTGGTCTTCCGCACCCAAGGCTGGGAAATCGACTTCGGCGGCGATACCGGGCATTTCCCCATCCAAGCTTGCGGCGAAATCCTTTGCCCCAATCTCGGCGCGCGCTGGGTTCACGCTGCATTGCTCGGCCTCGGGCGCACGACCCACCAAGTCATCGGACCCGCAACCGGCGGCGGCGAATATTTCCGCGCTCATGCTGAGGAAACATCGGAAACTCTCGAAAAACGCATCCTCCCCGAGCTCCCGGTCATCCTTACCAGCGATCACTGGCAGGAAGCTCTCGACAGCCCGCTAGGCCCCGCGCTCAAACGCGCTTGGGAAGAGGAAGCGTGACCTTCCACTCTTTAAGTTTTTCTTCAAACTTGCGATTCTTCCTCTCCATTTCCCGCGGGCAAAAAGCGGAAGCTGGTGGAGTGATCTGTTGATTGGCTGCCCCGGCAGCCTTGAATCCAAGGAGCGGCGATATCGGATCGCCGATGTCCATGAGAAGCCAATGACCCGCGGTTCCCTCATCTCATTGGCTTTTCATGGGCATGGGCGGACAGATTCCGCCCCTCCTTGTGTTAGCCATCAAAATTCAGACCGTCCGCCTGACCGCCCCAATCAAACCAACCGTCAGGCAGAGCAGGATGCCGAGCCAGGCGAAGCCGCTGCCGGAACGCTTGAGTTTCAGATCGATGGACATCGGACGCTCCCCATCCACCTGGACACTCCGACCAAATGTCAGCACGGTGCCGCGTTCCGGAAGGGTGACGTCGAGCGCGACCGGTGCGGGTTCGGCAGCGAGCTGTTGGGTGACGATGCGGCTGGCGATGTCCTTCAGCGCGGTGTTTTCATCAGCGGTGTTTCCTTCGAGAAAACGGTCGAACTGTTTCGGATCGTAGTTGTAGCCACCTCTCAAAACCGGATTGGCTTCGGCGGCGCGTTCGAGTTGCTCATTGGCGGCCGGAGCGTTCGAAGAGTTGTTATCCAACGAAAGCTTCTGGCGGCGGGTGTTCAGGCCGAGCACGGCTTGTTGTGTCTTGAGCTGGCGAAGTTGCACGCGGGCATCCTCGTCAGATGCGGCGTCGAGCTGATTGCTGCGAACGGCGTTGCCGAGTGCGATCCCGGCTTTTTCCTGATCGCCTTGTACCATCCACGTGTGCGCCTGATCCAGCAGGGCGACAGCACTTTGCGATGCACTTTCCTTTTTGTTCCTCACAAAGGATTGATAGTCCTCCAGCCGGAAAGTGCCCATCGATTCCTGCTGTTTCAAATCGAAATCTCCGCCGTGTCCCGCCATTTTCCAACCTTCCGGGACGAGCACGCGCCAGGTTAGATTTTCCATGGGCACGTTGAGCACCGGTCCTTCGAGCCGCCTGCCCTTGCCGGTTCCCGCCGAATAGACGAAACGGACGGTG
>JBDSZP010000203.1:0-11356 GCA_039925065.1 Luteolibacter sp. | reverse complement strand
CTGTCCTGCTTCAACGCAAGAGCCGCACAGGGGACTGCGCGGACCACTGAAGGACAGACAGTAATGTCTGTGTCACACCAGTTCGAGGCCGAGGTATTCCTCGATGGCGCGCGAGGGGTCATGGGCGCGCATGAGGGTCTCGCCGATGAGCACGGCGTTCGCGCCGGCTTCGAGGGCGCGGCGGGCGTCATCCACGGATTTGATGCCGCTTTCGGAAACGAGAAGGACGTCGTCGGGCACCTCTTCGGCAAGGATCTCGGTGGTGGCGAGATCGACAGCGAAGGTTTTCAGGTTCCGATTGTTGATGCCGATGAGGTCGGCACCGAGTTCGAGAGCGCGCTCCATTTCGCGCAGGTCGTGGACTTCCACGAGGACGTCGAGGGAGAAGGATTTCGCCTCTTCGTAAAGGCGGTGGAGCGTTTCGTCATCGAGCGCGGCGACGATGAGGAGAATGGCGTCGGCACCGGTGACGATGGCTTCGTGGATCTGGACCTCGTGGATCATGAAATCCTTCCGAAGCAGCGGGGCGGCGGAGAATTTCGAGATTTGCGTCAGATAACTGAGCGAACCTTGGAAATATTTCTCATCGGTGAGGATGGAAAGACAGGACGCGCCGCCATCGAGATAACGCTGGGCCTGGCGGACGGGATCGAAATTCGGATCGATCAGGCCGACAGAGGGCGATGCCTTTTTCACTTCGGCGATGACACCCAGTTTTCCCGGCCCCCGATCCAACGCACTGCGAAATCCGCCGTAATCGTTGCGTTGAAGGGCTGCGGCCCGCAGCAAAGCGGCGCGTGGCATAAGGATTTCGACCTCAAGATGTTTGGTGGCGATGATTTCAGCGAGCTTGTCAGACATGGCGTGGGGGAAAGGAAACGTAGTGCCGGGAGAAAGAACATGGAAAATTTGCAAATTTTGACTTGCCCGTGCCCGACACCCATGTAGAAAGCCGTCGACGCGTTTCCCGACGCGGGCGTAGCTCAGTGGTAGAGCGCCACCTTGCCAAGGTGGATGTCGTGAGTTCGAATCTCATCGCCCGCTCCATTTTTCCAAACATCACAACCTTCCACCCGGAAGGTTTTTTTGTGCCCGGAAGCCGGATCACAACTCTTGCCGGGATGAATGTCCCGAGCTCCGCGTAGCGCCTGAAGCCGCCTGCCAGCGGATCAAGATTGGAAAACCAGCGATACCCCCTCGCGCGTCGCCAGCGTCTCGCCCCCCCCCCAGCCACCTGCGTGTGATCCAGATTCCTAGAGAATCAGCAAGGCTGGGGTGGACGCATCCCGACAGAGCGCATCCCGGTCGATGCGTTTTTTCGCAAACCGCCTTTGGCGGAAGATCCATCCATCAGCCAAAACCGGAAACATTGCTGAAAAACTGTTATCAGGAACAATTCCTGGCAACGGTTCGATCCGGGCGCATGTCTGGAAAAACTTCGGACCTCTTGATAAATCCCTTGCTTTAAAAGTTAGATTTGGTTTCACTCTTGCGATTCAAAATCCCAACAGGCAGTGATGCCATTCTGATAATTCTCCGACTGGGAGGATTATCATCCGATCCGCACATTCCATCTATCCGCTTCCAATGTCCAATCCAACGGCACGTCGTGGACCTTCACCAAGATTGAGGACAACGCAGGCACGCTTTCCGACCTCCTCCCCTTCCATCTCGGCGGCACCGGGCGCACCGTCATGCCCCAATCACCAACGCCTGATAGCACAGCACCCACGCTGACCCGAATCACCGCCCCCTAATCCCATGCAGCATTACAGTTCTCAGAAAGAGAAAAACGTGAAGGTCCGTTCACTCGCACCGATTACGCGCACGTTCATACTCCGCCCGGCACCTTATCGCGCCGTGCTGGCTTTCCTCGCGCTGCTCGGGGGCGCGGGCACGGCTCTGGCGGACCCGCCCACGGTCGCTTTCAGCTCGCCCTCGCAGTCGATTTTCACCCGGCCGGGAGGGAGCAGCTTCACGTGGACCTATACCAATGGCACCACGCCTGCCGATGGCTCGATCAACCAATATCCCGTCACTGCGATCTCCTATCACAACGTCACTGCGTTCAATTGGATCCTTACCCGCGGCACGTTCCAATACGCGAGTTCCACCGCTGGCCCGTGGACGACCTACTCGGTCACGACCAATCCCAACTATATTTCGGTTTCGGGCCGCGTCTTCCGCTTCGTCGATTCCTTGCCATCCGACTCCACGACGACGAATAACATCGGCATCGGCTGGCAGCTCGGCGGTGGCGCCCCAAGCGGCAACGTCGGATCAGGCACTGGGATCATCCCGGATAACGCTCCGACCGACATCACCTCGAACTTCTCGGTCGTGCCGGACGACGCCGCGCTCAGCTCCACCCTCGCCACCCTCACTCCGACCGACACCGGCATGACGACGGGCGGACGCTGGGCCATTACCAGTCAGTCCGTCGCCAATCTTTTCACACTCCAGTACGACAACACCAAAGGAAATACCGCCACCCTCCTCAAAGGCTCCGGCACCATGCCCGCGATTGGACAGACGGCCACCGTCACCGTCCGCTACAATGACTGGTTCCAGACCGACAGCAGCAACGTCGCCATCAGCGGCCAGGGCTTCACCAAGACCCTCACGTTTACCGTCATCGGAGACGCCACCAACAGTCTCACCACCTTCGGCCACGACGCCGCTGCAAACACCTACACTACCAGTTTTCAAACCTACCCCGCCGCCGCCACGTTGAGCACAGGCAACTACGTGGTCGTCTGGCAATCCTCAGGCCAAAACAAAGCCAGCACCGATCAATCCGGCATCTACGGCCAGATCTTCACCAGTGCCGGGGCCAAGGTGGGCAGCGAGTTCTTGATCGCCAGCACGAGCACCACCACGAACGAGATTGCCCCCGCGGTCACAGCCCTGAACAGCGGTCGCTTCACCGTCGCATATTCCCGCGCCACGGATACCTCGAGCGCCCCCGACATCGCCTTCCGCATCGTCGAAGCCAACGGCACCGTCGGCTCCGAAATCATCGCCAACGCCACCACCGCTGGCTACCAATACAATCCCGCCATCGCCACCCTCAGCGACGGGTCGTTCGTCATCGTCTGGACTTCGGACAACGGCGATGTTCGCCTCCGCCAGTTTGCCGCAGCCAACGGCGCAGCGTCCGGTGCCGAAGTCGTGATCGTCACTGGCGTCGCCAGCCCGGTCGCCGGCGGTTATTATCCTTCTGTCACCGCGCTGACCGGCGGCGGCTACGCGCTCGCCTGGATCGACTCTGCCGACAGCACCGTGAAGACGAAGACCTCCACCGGCAGCATCGTAAGCACCGGCATCGCCTCCTCCGGCTATGGTCCGCCCCGCGTTGGCGGGCTCGCCGGGGGCGGCTACGTGCTGGCCAGCGATTCCTATGACTCCGGCGCGGACAAATCGTCCATCGTCGCCGCCCGCTACAACAACAGTGGCGCACTCCAAGGCGGCATCTTCCAAGTCAACACGCTCACCTCCGGCAACCGCTACGAAGCTGCGCTCACGCCTCTCTCGGGCGGCGGATTCCTCGTGGCCTGGTCATCGGAAAAAGACGATCTCCTCTACGGCGGTATCTTCGGCCGTCGCTTCGGAGCGACTGGCACCGCCATCGACGCCGCAGACTTTCAAATCAACGAATACCGCCTCAACGACCAGCAGTTCCCCGCCGCCACCGCACTCGCGAACGACGGTTTTGCCACCTCCTGGTCCGAGCAACCGGACACCTCCACCTATCTCAATGCGGAGGTAAAAACCCGTGTCTTCACCCCCGTCACCATCAGCGCACCCACCGTCACCACGCCCACCAGCACCAGCGTGGCCGCCACCACCGCCACCCTCGGCGGCAACGTCACCTCTGACGGAGGCTCGGCTGTCACCACGCGCGGCGTCGTCATCTCCGCCACCGCCACGAATTCCAATCCGCAGATCGGCGGCATCGGCGTCACGGTTTTCGCAACCACCGGCACCACGGGAGTTTTCACCGTGAATGCCACGGGCCTGACCGCCGGCACCAGCTACTCCTTCACCGCCTACGCCACCAACAGCGCCGGCACCTCCTACACCAACCCCGCCGGCACGTTTACCACCGCCGCGCCGGCATCGGCCGTGACCAATGCGATCCTCACTACCAGTGGAAACTACGGCAGCACGTTTACCACCTACACGATTACCGGCAGCAATACCCCGACCAGCTACACTGCGACTGGTCTGCCCGGCGGCCTCTCGGTCAATTCCTCCAACGGCCAAATCACCGGCACCCCGACCGCCAGCGGAACCTTCAATGTCACCATCGGTGCCGCCAACGCCACCGGCGGCAACACCGCCACCTTGGTGATCACCATTGCCAAGGTCAATTTGACGATCACCGGCCTCTCCGCCTCCAGTCGTGATTACACCGGCACCACGACAGCACTTCTCACCGGCACTCCCGCGCTTTCCGGAGTCGTAAGCGGCGATGAAGCGAACGTCTCCCTGAGCGGCACCGCTTCCGGCACCTTTGCCGGTGCCAATGTCGGCAACGGCCAGTCCGTCACCGTATCGGGGCTCTCTCTCACCGGCAGCGCATCCGCCAACTACACGCTAACCTTGCCGAGCCTCACGGCGAATATCACCGCCGTGCAGCTCACCGTCACGGCCGACGACAAGAGCCGGGTTTACAGCAAGGCCAATCCGCCACTGACCGCGACCATCACAGGTTTCGTGAACAGTGAAACCCTCGGTATCCTTTCCGGCGCACCCGCACTCGCCACCGCCGCTGATGCGTCCAGCCTGCCGAACACTTACAACATTACCGCCGCCATCGGTTCATTAAGCGCAACCAATTATACCTTCACCTTTGTGAACGGCACGCTCACGGTCACCCCGTTGACCTACCCGGATTGGGCGGCGGACCAATTCACGGCGGGCGAAATGCTTGATTCCGCCATCAGCGGTCCCGACGCCGATCCTGAGTTTGACGGGATTCCCAATCTTTTGGAATACGCGCTGGATCTGGATCCATGGGTCGCGGATCGCGCCGGGCTGCCCGATGTCAGTCTGGCGACGGATTCCGGCGACCGCTATCTGGCGCTGGCCTACACCCACTCCAAAGTGGCAGGCGATCTTACCTACACGGTGGAAGTTTCATCTGACTTGGTGACATGGTCCACGATATCGGGCGTTTCGTTGGGGGTGACGGATCACGGCGCGACCGAACTGGTCTCGGTGCGCGACACCTTGGCGGTGACAGGCTATAACAAGCGCTTTGTCCGGCTTTTGGTAGCGGGAGCCTCCACCACGGGCCGCACCGTGCCGGCCGGGTTTGTCGCGCTAACCGCGCTGGGAACCAATACCGACACGCGGCTTTCGGAACCGCTGGCGCGCGCCGATGCCTTTGTCGGGCGCATCGCCTCGGTATCGGCATCCACGCTGACCGTTCACGGTTCTCCGGGATGGAGCGCCGACCAGTTTGTGAAAGCGTTACCCGGCCAGCCCGATACCTACTACGCGCAGATCACAAGCGGTTCGGCAGCGGGCTCCTACTTCACGGTCACCGCCAATACGGCTGATACGGTGACGCTTGATTTCAATGGCGGTTCACCCGCCCTGTCCGCAGGTGACAGCTTCTCGATCATTCCCTTCTGGACCTTGGGCACCCTCTATCCGGCGGGGGATGCCGGTACATCGTTCGCAGTTTCCACCGGGGCGCTGGTGCATACCACGGAGCTGCTTTTCCTGGATCATGCCTACGTCGGCACCAGCCTGCCGATCGCCTCCACTTACTATCACTTCAACGGTGCCTGGCGTAAGTTCGGCCAGCCCACGACCACCTCGTTCGATGATCTGGCGGTGCCGCCGGACGAATTCTTCATTCAGCGCAACAAAACTCCGGCCACCACGACGAAACTCGTGATTCTGGGGCATGTCGTCCCCGGAGCATTGACGACTCCGATCAACGCCCAGGCGGGCGCCACCAAGCAGGACAACGCCGTCGCCCTGCGGTATGCCGGGGATGTCACTCTCGCCGGTAGCAATCTCATCGCCAGCGGGGCCTTTGTCGCCTCGACTTCTTCGGTCCTGCACAAGGACGAGTTGCTGGTTTACGACAACTCCGTCACGGGGCTCAACAAGTCGCCATCAGCCGTCTATTACTACTACAATGGCGCGTGGAGAAAATTCGCCCAGCCAGTGACCAGTAACTTCGGCTCCGATCCTGTCTTCAAGGCGGGCAACGGGGTGGTGATTCGCAAGGCAGGCGCAGGCACCTCGTCCACGAGCACGAATTGGACCTTCAGCACTCCCGGCTTCTGAGTCCGCTCCCTATCATCAACAAACAACACGTCATGAAAAAACAATACGTTTGCCTTTATCTGCTGGCTGCGGCCGCACTCGTCACCACAGCCCAAGCCAGTGTCACGATCAACATCACGGGTGGAGTGTTTCGTACAGCAGATGCGGCTCACTCCGCGTTGATTGACGGACGGCTTATACAACTCATCGCCAGTCCCGGCGACCTCGTGTTTTCTGCACCCAGCGCATCATCATTTGTCTCGGGAGACGATTTCGTGATCGGCTCGGCCCCTCTGGATTCCAGCGTGTTCAACGTGGATGGCTCGTCGGCCTTCACGCTGACCGTGAACTACGAGGACTTTCCCTTGCTGGCTTCCGGCACCCCCTTGTTGCTGCGGTGGTATGACCTTCCTTTCGGAATCACCGAGCCCGGTGAAAACGCCTCTTACGGTGAATTTCGCAGCGATTCGGCGGTGGATGGCGGCGACCCATGGATGATGGTCGACGATGGCGGTTTGCTCACGCTGTCATTTGTCACCACCGATCTGGACCCCGGCGGCTCACAGCCTTCCACAGCCGGCATCGTATCCTCCGCCGTCCCGGAACCCTCAGTGACAGTTATTCTGGCAGGCGCAGCAGCTTTAGGGCTGACATCGCGCCGCCGCAAAATTTAGAACCTAATCCATCCGAATTTCTCTCTTCTCACCTATCCAGTCTTCATGAAAAAGCAGTTCCTCATTTTGTGTTTATGCGCCGCATCGACCGTCGTCGCACCCGCCGCAGTGACGATCAACCTCACCGGAGGTATTTTTGCCTCCAATGACGGTGTCCACTCCCCTTTAGCGAACGGCCAGCTGATTCAACTGATCGCTAGTCGTTCTGATTCGGATTTTTCAACGCCCACTGCTGCCTCCTTTGTGAGCGGAGATGATGTGGTCATCGGCTCAGGGATGGTCGATTCCTCGATTTTGAGTGTGAACGGCTCGGCGCAGTTCAGCATCTTGGTGGATTTCGCCTCGTTTCCCGGTCTCGGAGCAGGCGATCCGCTGCTACTTCGCTGGTTTGATATCAATGCGGCGGAAAGCGCACCCGGGACCGGAGCCGCGTATGGTGAGTTTCGAACCGATTCCTCCGTTGATGGCGGTGATCCTTGGCTGATGATCGGTGATGGCGGTGGCTTGATCACGTTGACGCTTGCCAGCGAATCCGCCGGCGGCTCCCAGCCGGATTCAGCCGGATACACGCTATTAGCCGTTCCCGAGCCATCTTCCAGCGCCATCCTGCTCGGCGCGTTGGGAGCAGTGGCCTTCCGCCGCCGCCGCGCCTGATCGACTCGGGCAGCCTGTGGCTCAAGCCCTCCGGCTTTTATTGCCTTTTCCCGCTTGGCAGTCCCGGTCGCACCGACCATAAACCGCCATGTTTGTTTGGTCGAAACTCTCCGCCGCGAAGTGGATGGACGCATGGGAAGAACGGTTTGCAGGTAATCCGAATCTGGTCATCGAGATGATCAAAGGCGGAAAATCAATCCGCATCCGGCTTTTCTGTGACACTCAAAAAGCAGCGGACGCCATCGTCGCCCAATTCGGCGGCAGCGTGCGCAAAATGGCACACGCCGAGTGGAACAAGCCGGTCGCCCCTCCCCGCCCGCTCAAGGTGCGTGATGTTTTCGTCCTGACGGCGGAAAACCGCCCAAAGGAACTTGCCGCGCTGAAAAAGGCGAATCCGAAGCGCGAGATGATCGTGATCCCGCCGGAAATGGCTTTCGGAACGGGAGATCATGCCACGACTTCGACGGTTCTGCGACTGCTCGTCGATGTCGGCCGCAAGCGGAAAGGCACCGATTGGACCGTCGCCGATCTCGGCACCGGCACGGGTGTTCTCGCCATTGCGGCACGGAAACTCGGCTCTGGTGAGACGTTTGCCTGTGATTTCGATCCCTTCGCCGTCGCAGTCGGCCAGCGCAACATCGAGCGTAACGGCACGCCTGAAATCCTGATGAAGGAGCAGGACGTCCTGAAATGGAAGCCGCGCAAGAAGGGCTACGACGTGGTCCTCGCCAATTTATTTTCCACCGTGCTCATCGAAGCATGGCCTGTGATCGCGAAATCCGTCGCACCCGGCGGCGATCTGATCGTTTCCGGAATTCTCGCCAGCCAGGCGTGGGAGGTTTTCACCGCAGCGGCTGGCAGCGGACTGGGCTTCACCAAGGTGATCACCAAGGGAAAATGGGTGACCGCTCACGGCGGGCACCTCGCGGATCTGATCGCAGCGGAAAAGTGAAGATGCCCAGACAGGAATGTCCGGGCTACTCCTATTTCTGACAGCGCGGGCACCAATAGGTGGACCGCTGGCCTAACACGAATTGCTGGACCAGTGTTTCGCAAATCCGGCAGGGCTCGTCATTTCGTCCATAAACAAAGAGGCGCTGCTTGAAATAACCGGGCTCGCCATCGGAGTTGAGGAAATCCCGCAAGGTGGTGCCGCCCTCGACGATCGAATCGGTGAGGACGGCACGGATGGCCGCCACGAGCTTCCCGAGGCGGGCTTTTGAGATCTTGTCGGCGGCGGTCTGCGGTCGAATGCCTGCACGGAACAGAGCTTCCGACGCGTAGATATTTCCCACTCCCACCACGACTTTCGAGTCCATGATCACCAGTTTGATGGCGGCAGATCGTTTTTTACAAATGCCATGCAGATGCGCTGTGGTGAAATCCTTTTCCAATGGCTCGGGGCCGAGCGAGGCCAACAGGGAATGGGTCATCGGATCGCTTTCCGTGAGGCGCAGGATCAGCCCAAAACGCCTCGGATCCTGGAAACGCAACTGCTTGCCATTTTCCAGAGTGATGCCGACATGATCGTGTTTTTTCCAACCCTCCGCCGGATCGATCACCCGCAGGCTGCCGGACATGCCGAGGTGGATGAGCAGCGTGGAACCATCGTCAACCGGCAATAGCAGATACTTGGAACGCCTCGCCGCTCCCTGGATCACCTGGCCCTCGATGGCCGTGATATCTTCCGAAACCGGCAGCCGCAGATCATGGCGGCGGACGACGACTTCGGCGACCCGCACACCGGTGACATACGGCTCGATTCCTCGGCGGGTCGTTTCTACTTCGGGGAGTTCGGGCATGATTCAAAGAGGTGCGCGGTGGGATTCAGCCGGCATGAGGCACATCGCGCCGACGAGATGGAATTTCAACCGCAGATGAGCCGGAATGAAGAAGTTTTTTGGCGTTTGAGGGCGCAGAGAAAACTGGCGAAATAAATTTGCCTAAGGGCCAGCCGGTCTGGGCTTCGCCGGTCTTTGAAGGTCTGCTAACGCAGACTCTGGATTCACGGTCCGTGGGGAGACGAAAAAGCCGGACAGGTTTCCCTGCCCGGCTTTCGAGGTTGTTTGGGGGCAGGCTGGAATGCCTGCCTCGCACGATTTACATCATGCCGCCCATTCCGCCCATGCCGTGGTCGTGACCACCGCCGCCTGCTGGCGCTTCCTTGGAAGGAAGATCGGTGATGAGACACTCGGTGGTGAGCAGAAGTCCGGAGATGGACGCTGCGTTTTGAAGTGCCGTGCGGGTGACCTTGGTTGGATCGACAACACCGGAAGCGATGAGGTCTTCGAACTTGTCAGTGGCAACGTTGTAGCCTTCGCCGCCTTTGCCATTCTTGACTTTTTCGACGATGAGCGCTGCTTCGCGGCCTGCGTTTGCAACCAGCTGGCGAAGCGGTGCTTCGACGGCGCGGGAAACGATGCCTGCACCGGTCTTCTCGTCGCCTGTGAGGCCGAGATCGCCGATGGCGGCTTGAGCGCGGATGAGGGCAGTGCCACCGCCGGCGACGATGCCTTCTTCAACGGCCGCACGGGTCGCGTGGAGGGCGTCTTCGACGCGGGCTTTCTTTTCCTTCATCTCGGTTTCGGTGGCTGCACCGACGTTGATGACAGCAACGCCGCCTGCGAGCTTGGCAAGACGCTCTTGGAGCTTCTCGCGGTCGTAATCGCTGGTGGTGTCTTCGATCTGACGGCGGATTTGGTTCACGCGGCCGGTGATGCCTTCGGATGTGCCGCCACCTTCAACGAGGGTGGTGTTTTCCTTGGTGATGGTGACGCGCTTGGCTTCGCCGAGGTCGCTGAGTTCCACGGACTCCAGCTTGATGCCAAGGTCTTCGGTGATCACGCGGCCACCGGTGAGGATGGCAAGGTCTTCGAGCATGGCCTTGCGGCGGTCGCCGAAACCAGGAGCCTTGACGGCAGCGATGTTGAGGATGCCGCGGAGCTTGTTGACGACGAGTGTCGCGAGAGCTTCACCCTCGACGTCTTCGGCGATGATGAGGAGCGGACGGCCGGTCTTGGCAACCTTTTCAAGAAGAGGAAGCATGTCCTTGAGGGACGAGATCTTCTTCTCGTTGATGAGGATGTAAGCGTTCTCGAGGAAGGCTTCCATGGACTCGGGGTTGGTGACGAAGTAGGGGCTGAGGTAGCCTTTGTCGAACTGCATGCCTTCGACGACTTCGAGGGTGGTTTCGATGCCTTTGGCTTCTTCAACGGTGATGGTTCCGTCTTTGCCGACCTTGTCCATGGCTTCAGCAATGATGCCGCCGATTTCCGCATCCGAGTTGGCGGAGATGGAAGCAACTTGGGCGATTTCCTTGGCGTCGGAGACGGGCTTGGAAAGAACCTTGAGTTGGGCGACGATCGCTTCGGTTGCCTTCATGATACCGCGTTGAAGCGAGATCGGGTTGGCTCCGGCGGTGACGTTGCGAAGGCCTTCTTTGTAGATGGCTTCAGCAAGCACGGTGGCGGTGGTGGTTCCGTCGCCGGCGATGTCGGAAGTGCGGCTGGAAACCTCACGGATCAGTTGGGCACCCATGTTTTCATAAGGGCACTCAAGCTCGATTTCCTTGGCAACCGAGACACCGTCCTTGGTGATGGTTGGGGAACCGAATTTCTTGTCGAGGATCACATTGCGTCCTGCTGGTCCGAGGGTTGCCTTGACGGCGCGGGCGAGTTTTTCCACACCGCGCAGGAGTGCTTGGCGTGCGGCTTCGTCGAATTGGAGTTGTTTGGCCATGA
>JBDSZP010000202.1:0-3436 GCA_039925065.1 Luteolibacter sp. | reverse complement strand
TGGGGCGCCAATTGGTCCTTGGTCGGTGCAATGGCCACGGGATAGCCGCCCAAGCCCCACATTCCGCCGCCATCCCAGTAGACCGGCCAGCCATAGTATTGGTAATAGTCGATTTCGTATTGGCGGGAAACCGGTTTGTGCAGCTCGATCGAAGGGCTGTTTTCAATCTGCTTCCGCGTTAGGTTTATGGCCAGGAACTTTCCCGTCCGATCCCAATGGCCAAAGGCGTGAGGGCTGAGCAGTACCTGCCGCCCGCTCAGCCATGATCCTGTATCCGCGACCAGGTAGCGAACCATCCAGGTTTTGTCGTCAAAGTAGAAATCGTGGACCTGTCCGATGTCGCCGTCCGAGGCAGCGAGTTTGTGGCCGTAGAGATGTTTGAGGTTTTGTTGCATGGGTGGCTATGGTTTTGCATTCACTATTCTCGAGACCCGCGTCTTCAACCGTGAGCGGGCCAGCATTTTTCTTAGTTCGCGGTTTTTGGTGTCCAGTTGCTTCTGCCGCCGCGGTTTGGGCTCCGGCTCGTGTTCGTTAGGATCCGGATTGTTTTTTGATCGCATGGGCTGGAATGGTCATCGTTGAGCGAATTTTTCAGCTGCGCTAAGAGGGAAAAGACGGAAGGGGTTCCGGGAAGATGAGAGGATTTTCGGGTGTGCACCGTCGGGGTCGTTGCCCGGAACCCAATGCCAGCGTCTTGTAATTGAAGTTGTTGCCAGGCCGATCGCCCCGGTGGCATTTGGGCCGGTCGGCGGACGAATCAGCCTCGGCCGTCGTGGCCGCCACCTGATCCGCAGCCGTCTCCGGGAAGGTGCAGGGTGGTTCCGCTACCGTTTGGCGCGCAGCGACGGCTTGGAGCTCATCGCCGCTTTCGGCTGGGCCGGCGACTTGGCGGCTTTCGAAAGCTGTTCCTTGGCGCATAGCCAGTGTTCAAGCTCGCGGCCTTCCGGCCGGCCTTCGCTCTCGAAAAAGGAATACGCCAGGACGGCGACTTCCTCGTTCGTGGGTTCGCTGGAGCGTGAATTATGATACGAGTTTTGTTTTTGCATGTGATTTTTCCTTCCGGTGGGCTGATTGTTTGGGTGACTGTTAAATGCGGTGTCTGACGATTACGGTGCCCTTCATCTGCGGATGAAAGGTGCAGGCGTAGGATATGTCGCCGGCGTCCTTGAAGGTGTGGCGCCAGGATTGTCCGGACAGTATCGTGCCCGAATCAAAAGACGCCGAGGTCGCGGTATGCGGGACTATATCGTCGTTCTTCCACTCGACTACATCGCCTTGCTTCACTTCAAGGGTCCCGGGCGAGAACTGAAGGCTCCGGATTGAAACCACGACGGTCACGGGTGCGCGGGTCTCACGCGCGGCACTTTCGTCGCCTTGGGCGCTGGATTCCCGTGGGGCGACGACGGGCATCGTCCCCCAAAGCACCAGCGCGATCCCGCTGATGCCGAAGAACCACACCCGGGAGGCCCGTCGGCCGGTCCGCCCCTCAAGCACTTTCTCCCGCGAGGCTGGCGCGTTTTGCCCGCCGTCTCTCGGGCTGGAAGCGCTGCCGGAATGCAACGGGTCGGTGATTGATTCAGATGGGTTCATGGCCGGTGTGTTTCAATGTTCGTGGCAGGAGCTATCCCCTGGAGGCGGATCGGGGTCATGGCCTGCGTTATTTGTTCAACGAAGCCTGCAGCATCTTGGCGTGTTCCAAATGGGCGGCGAAGATGGGCCGGCCGGTCTCGAGCAAGGCCTTCAATTCCGCGTTTTGGGTATTCGGAATCAAGGTTTGGTCGAGCATGGCGATCACGGCTTCGTGATAGCTCACTTCGTTGTTAACGTAGGCCCGGTCGAACTCGACGCCGCTCAGGGCGCTCAACCTTGCGAGCTCCTTCTTGCCATTCGCAGCCAAGCTTTTGCTGGCAGCGCTCTCCACCGGGGTCAGGCCCAGTTTGGTGGCCAAGGCGGTTGCCTGGTCGTTCACGGCGCCGTGATCGCGAATCATCGTCTCCGCAAAGGCTTTGACGGCCTGATTGCTGGTCTTTTGCACTGCCAGTTTGCCGTAGTTGACATCCACGGTATCCGCCACGACGGCGATCATGGCAATTTGGGCATCAGTCGGAACGGCAGCTTTGTCTTCCGCGTGGAGGGTGCTGGCCGCGACGAGGGCGACCGAGGTAAGGATGAGGCTGAATGATTTTAACATGATGAGTACTCCTATTGGTTTAGTGTGTGATTCGATAACAGGTTGTGGGCATGCACTTCGGCTATGAACGACTTGAGGTTAAACAGCCGACGGTGCTCGTCGCAGAAGGCGTGGGGCTGCCGCGCTGGCTTTGGGAACGGGCATCTTCGCGTTTCCAAAGTTGGGTTTTCCCGTGAATCCCCTTAGGCTGGCTCCTCGTCTCCATTGGTTGCATGAGGGCACTCTACTCCTCTCTTACTGAGTCGTCATTGGGCGGCGTGCTGATCCTTTTTACGCCAATGGACTATGCCCGATAGGCAAAGTGCCTAGAGCGACTCGGGTCACAACCCGTACTCCCGCCCGTGACTTCAGCGCAATGAAGGTCGCCGGGATGCCGAATGCCTCGGATTCGAATGGTGACGAGGAACCCGACCCGGCGGTTTTCCCCAAAACCCGCCTCTCGCCAGGATTCAACCTTGAGCTTCCACCCAGCGGGCGGCCGCCCGCGCCAAGCCGCGGCCATCCGGCAAATTCAGTTTCTGGCGGATATGATCCCGATGGGCCTGCACGGTCTTGTCGCTCAAATGGAGCGCGCCAGCAATCTCCTTGGTTCCGAGGCCCTTCCCGGTCAGCTCGAACACCTCAAACTCGCGGTCACTCAATTCCCGAAATGGCGAGTTGCTTCCTTCCGCTTGATTCGATCCAACGGCCCGCAGGATTTGCCGGGTCATGGCGTCGCTGAGGAAAATCTCCCCCCGCGTCACCTCACGAATGGCCTGCAACAATTTCTGCGGCGGCTCCTTTTTACTGACATATCCTTTGGCCCCGGCGCGGAGCGAGCGTTCCGCATACACCGACTCGTCGTGCATGGAATGCACCAGGACCGGCAATTTCGGATGGCGCACCTTGAGATCCTTGATGAGCTCGAGGCCGTTCTGATTTCCGAGCGAAACATCCGCCACGACGATGTCCGGCTTGGCGGATTCGACGAGCGCCAGCGCCTGCTGAATGGTTTCCGCCCCGCCGCACACGGTCAGATCGGCCTCACGTTCGATCACGCGAATAAGACCTTCCCTCATGGTCGGATGATCTTCCACCAGCAGCACCTTGATTGCCCGCTTCTCTGTCGCCGTCAGCACCTTAGGTTTGGGGTCCCTGTCGCGCGGTAGTTTCGTGCTCATATTTTTGATGTTTTTCCCGGCAGCGAGCACGTCACCACCGTGCCCCCGCCCCCCCCCCGATGCACCTGCAAATCCGCTCCAATCA
>JBDSZP010000201.1:0-4018 GCA_039925065.1 Luteolibacter sp. | reverse complement strand
CCACTCCCTAAACCGGGCAAGGGTGAACTCGGCGTTTTCCTTGTCATGGGGCGAGCCGACGTGGTTCGGCTCCGCCGACATGCTCTCAAGCCAGTGCCGCAGGTCTGCCGGGGCCAACGCCGCGTCGAAACGCTTCTCCAGCTCCAGCTGCGACCGAGTACGCTGAGCCACGAAGCCGTGCAGGCTTCCCTCCGGCCCCGCCGCCATCAACTGGCATGCAGCGGTGC
The DNA here is from genome assembly GCA_039925065.1 of Luteolibacter sp. Lineage (GTDB taxonomy): Bacteria > Verrucomicrobiota > Verrucomicrobiia > Verrucomicrobiales > Akkermansiaceae > Luteolibacter. The sequence continues at coordinate 3,791 of JBDSZP010000201.1, read as the reverse complement.
TACCTACCAGTGCGACCAACCGCAGGAGTATCTTTAGTAATTTCATAGATTCCTTGGGGCCCACTGAACGTCGCTCTTTCTTGGGTGGGCGCTCGCCCCCTGATCGGGATGCTAGCGCCGCCCAACAAGAGTAAACCGATGCGCAAGGAGCCCCTGCGCATCGGAATTTTCTGAGTAAATGGCGGATTACTCCGTGCCGGTTTCCCGGACTAGAAGCTATATCCGACGTGGAAGGTGAACGATCTGCCAGCGCCGGGCGTATCCAAGGTCGCGGAGTTGATTCCGACGGCGTAAACCTTGTCTAACAGGTTATTCGCCTGAACCTTGACGAACCAGTTTTTGTTCACCTCGTAAGTGGCGAAGAGGGTGGCTACTGGTTCCGCCTTGTTCGTGATGAAGGCCGGCTTGTTCGCATAAGTCAGCGCCGAGGTGCTGGTCACGCGCCCGGTCGTCTGGAAGGCTCCGCCGCCGATCGACAGACCCTTCAGGCCGCCATCGATGAACCGGTATTTCGTGAACAGGCTCACCGACGACCTGTAAGAGTCGTCAACCGGTAGACCGGCTTGATTGTGAACCGAGCCGAAATAGAACGTTCCCACGAGTTGCCACTCCCGGCTTAAATTCGCCGTAATGTCCCCGTCAAACCCCCGTTGGGTGGCCGAGCCCAAGGGAATCACATAGGTGATGCCGCTCGGGAGGACTCCGCCAAAGACAGTTAGCCCCGTGGTCTTCATATCGAAATACGAGATCGTCGTGTTCAACTTTCCGTCAAAGAGCTTCAGCTTTACCCCCACTTCCTTGCCTTTCCCTTGGGCGGCCGGCGCCACACTGCCATCTACTAGGGTGGAAGTGGTCGGCGGAAGCTGGTTGCCTGCCTGCATCGCATAAAACGTCAGCGCCTTGTTGAAGAAATGCAGGACCACACCCGTGCGATAGAGCAGTGGCTCAGCCCCCAGAATCAGCCCGGTATTGAGTGTGTAGTTTGACTGGTTGGTTGTCTCATCCTTGTACTTAGCCACGCCTCCGATCAAGGTCAGCCGGTCGGGGAGGACGTCAATGCTCTGCTGGACATAGAAGTTCGAGAATTCGCTTCTGATGCGCGATCCCGGATTGGCCGGAGCGACGTAGGCGTTGAAGGGTTTTACGGGCAGCGTATTGACGTTCGGGTTGTCAATCGGGCGGTTGTTAAAGGTGGCCCCGGGACCGCCGAAATCCGTGTTAGTATAAAGCTTCGTGATCGCCTTCTGGACCGTGATATTCATGCCGAACTTCGTCTGGTTCTTCATCCCAAACAGTTCATAGGTCCCGTTCGTATCGATGCTGATCGAGTCGTGGTTGAGCTGGATGTCATTGAGCCGGTTGAAGAAACCGACCGACCGGGTATCCCAGTTCGCGTTGAGCGGAAGGACAATGCTCCCGGTGCGATGGTAGTCGTCGGCGTTCACCCCGACAACAGTCTCCCAATTCTCACCCAAACGTTGCACCACCGAACCTCTGAACCCTTTTTCGATGTGGGTCTCCGAGGCATTCGGCGGGAGCAGCAGGCTGTTTTTCAGTCCAAGCCCGGTAAAGATCACGCCATTCGGCTGCAGCAGACCCGTCGGATTGGAAGGCCGGACCAGCTTCTGGTAATCGACGGCAATGTAGACCGTCGTATTTTTGGAATTCCACTGCAACGAGGGATGGATCAAGGTCCGCTCGTCCTTCGTGTTTACAAAGTAGGTGTCGCCGCCTTGGTAACCACCAATCAGGCGGTAGTCCAGTTCCCCGCTGCCCAGCTTCCCAATCGGACCGGTGGAATCGAAGGTGGACCGATAAAGTCCAGAATCGGTCACGCTCAACTGCACGGAATTGCTGGCCCGTGACTGGGGGCGACGGGTCGTCTTGTTGATGACGCCGCTCAAAGACGAATTGGGGTAAAGCAGGGCTGCAGGTCCACGGATCACTTCAATCGAATCGATGACGACGTTGTCCGAAAACACGGAGCGATCGATCTGACCGTCCAGCAAGGGATAGGTGGCCCCCGTGTTGCTGCCGCGCAACTGGAAGGTTTCACCGGTGCCAAACTTGGGCACCGCTCCGGCATACGGCAGGACGTCGGAGGAATCGTAGCCCGAAATGTCCTGGATCATGTCCCGCGTGATCACGGTGATCGCCTGGGGGATATCGACGATTTGCTGCTTCGTCTTGAACGGCGTCGCCGCCTCAGCGACATACCCGGTGTTTTGGGTCTCGATAACTTGGAAGAGCGAAAGCTTGTAGGTTTCTTCCTTGGGTTTGTCCTGGGTATCCGCGGTTGATTGCGCCATTGCAGTGGAGGCGGCGAAGAGCGCCGCACACGTAACTAACATCTGCCGAAGCTGGGCAGAGGGGGTGTTCTGATTCATAGTTTGGTGGGTTCTAAAACAAGAATGCATACATCCGTATTATTCTGTGTTCTCACGTCAACTATTTTGCGCCGCCGCTTCCCAATTCTCGATCCGACGTGGTTTCAACCCGGATTGCGCCGCCTGCCGCGGCTCCAAATCCCGTCAATCGAGCGGAGGTATAATCTCAATTCCAAGGGACGAAACACGCTAAACGGGTCGGTCGGTGGGTATCCCCGCAACCCGCCCCGCGCCGCCCCTCAGCCGAGGTAGACCAATTCCTCATCGGTCAGTTCGCGCGCCAGCAAACCCCCTCCGGCGTGGGACATGGCCCGCAGGCTCTTGTCGATGATGTCCTGGATATGGTCCTCCATCGCGTGCTTCGCCGCGGCTGCGTCGCTGCGCGCGATGGCTTCATAAATTTCTTCATGGCTGGCGAGGACTTTGCGCCGGTTCTGATCGCTCTCGGATTTGGCCGCCACCGCCACCGGCGTGCCCGCGGCCGAGTTGATGGGGCCCAGGACAATCCGGTTTACGAGGTGAAGTCGCAGGATCTCCCGCTTCATCAGGTCGTTTTTCGCCGCCGTCATGATGGCGATGTGGAAGCGCACGTCCTCGTGCAACATCTCGTCGAGCAACGGGTGCTCCTGCTCCGCCGCATTGATGCGCTCCGTGTAGACCCGCATCGCGTCCAGGGCGAACTTGATCTCCCGCAGGTCGGCCTGGCTGTGGTTCAGTGCGGCCAGTCCCGCCGCGTGCCCCTCCAGCGCCAGCCGCAGCTCACACATCTCCCGAAATTCCTTCACGTCCACTTTCTTCACACTCGCCCCTAGGCGCGCCCGGATGCTCACCAAGCCGTCCGCCTTCAACTTGTGCAACGCTTCACGCACCGGGGTGCGGCTCACGCCGATCTCGAGGGCGAGCACTTCCGTCATCAAGGAAAAGCCCGGAGGATACTCCCCGCTCAATATCCGCTTCCGGATATAATCGTAGGCTACATCCGAGTTGACTCTTTTCATGTAGCTAAGGAATCCCTTTGTATACAGGTTTGCAAGTGAACTTGCTCTGATCTCTATCTCGTCGCGTTAACCTTCCGGATGTAAGTTTGGTAGCTTTCCCTACCCTTCCATTCCCGAGCCTTGGTTGGACATTCCATCCCAATATCGATTGTGGCAATAGCGGCGAATGCCGTTTGCGAGGGCCTATAATACTGACCGGGTGCCGCTTGGTGGGACCCGCACCGCGGTCGGTGCAGGCGCGACCGCGGTTTATTGGGCTGTGTAGTAGTTCAGGCGTTCCTCGTCGATCTCCACCCCAAGGCCGGGAGCCTTCGGAACTGTCGCGAAGCCGTCTTTGATTTCGATCGAGCGCACGAATAGCTGCTCGCGAAACGGATTCTCGACGTAATCGAGCTCCAGCATCGGG
>JBDSZP010000200.1:0-4421 GCA_039925065.1 Luteolibacter sp. | reverse complement strand
AGTGATGATCGTCGGGCCGGTGTAGCTGTTTGTGGTGGTGAGTGTGACGTTTCCGTCACCGTTCTTGGAAAGAGCGCCTGTGGTGATACCGGTGGAATCGTCCGAATTGATGACGTAATTCACGGAGGTGTTGTTAAACGTGGCGCTGGCAGGAGCCACGCCTCCATGGATTGTCACCGTGCTGTTGCTCACGGTTACATCGCTGGGGGAGGGGTTGAGTCTATAGGTGTCATTAAACTCCACCGAGTCATTGGCCCAGAAATTGGTAGCCGTGTGACCCGTTTTGAGCGCCCACGCGTTCGGACCCGAGTTGTTGTTAGTTGCAGCGGTCGTCCAGGTCTGGCTGCCAACACCGGTCCAAACCGGATTGTCACCACCAATGCTGAGGATGATGGAGGAACCCGTGCTGCTCAGCGTACCAGACTGACGACCGCCGAGGCCGGCGATCGATCCCACGGTCAAATTGGGAGTCGCTCCGGCGGCCGGTCCGCTGCCGAAAGTGATGAGATCGTAATCTCCGTTTGCCCAGACAGGACCTGCCGGAATGTTGATCGTGATGCCGGCGGTGGTGGCCAAATTCCCGGTGATCGCCAGAGCTGGCGTGGAGTCGTTAGCCTTATTCAGATTCAAAGTGGCACCCGTAGTGAACGCGAGAGAGTCGAGGGTCAACGTGGCCGTGTTGCTGTTCCCGTTGGTGATGACCGCTCCGGTGTTGTTAACGGTCACGGCTCCGACAGAGCCGTTTCCACCCAACGTTGCCGCGCCGAGGCTCACTGCGCTGGTGTTGATGGAGCCCGGCGAAATAACATTCAGCCTTCCAGCCGAAATCGTGGTCGGGCCGGTGTAGGTGTTCGCGCCGCCGAACGTTACCGTGCCTGTTCCGGTGGTGCTGTTGATATTAAAGCCGCCAGCGCCGCTGATGGAGCTGTTGATGGCCACGGAGAAGCCGTTGGGGTCGATGGTGGAGACTGCCGTGGTCGTCACCGATGAGAGCGCCTGCGCGTTGGCGTTGACGGTGCCGCCGCCCTGGCCGCCGCTCGTTGCGGTCGTTGACTGGAGCCAATCTGTCTGGGCTCCGAGAGCTTTCAGCGTGCCGCCGCCGAACACGAAATTCGCGGTTCCCGCTTGCCCAGTGCTGCTTCCATCACGAACGAACTGGCGGTCCGTGGCAAGGGTGCCGCCGTTCAGATTGATGGTTCCGGTCGAGCTGGTGCTGTCCCTACCCATCATGATCAGGCGTGTATCCGTGCCGTTCGATGTCGTCCCCACGCTGCCGCGATTGATCGTTGCCGTGCCCGAGGAAATCGTCAGCACACCGGCGGCCGCAATGTTGTTGTTATTGCCGTTGCCGAGGATGAAGCCCGTGCTCCCGCCGACGGTGAGAGTTCCGCCGTTCACCAGAACCGTGCTGGTGGCCACCGTGTTCTGTCCAACGATGGAGTTGGGGATAGTGGTGGCTGTCGTTCCCGATCCGTTGATCGTGAGCGAACCACCCGACTGAAGCGTAACTGCCGACGTGCCCACCATAGCGAAGCCGCCGATATTATTCCCGCTTCCTCCGGTGCCGAGAGTCGTAGAACCCGTGATATCCACGCCACCCGCTCCCGCATTGACGACCAATGCAATAAAGCTACCGCTAGTATTCGTCGCGAAGTTGTTGGTTCCCGCTAGGGTGATCTTGTTGGTCGGATTCAGAGTCAGACCATTGACGCCAGTGATGGTGCCATTGAGGACCATGGTTCCACCCGAGGAGGTGATGGTTCCAGTGGCAGATGTCGTGGAAAGGTTGTTCGCAAGAGTGACGCCCGTTGTGTCCGTCAGTGTGCCGCCGTTGAAGGCGACCGAACCCGTGCCCAGTGCGTTGTTATGCCCCACGGAGAGGATGCCGGCGCTGATTGTCGTGGTTCCCGAGTAGGTATTCGCGCCCGAAATCGTTAGAGTGTTGGCGCCCGCCTTGGTCAAGGAACTGGCACCGGCGGTGTTATTCGCAATAATCGCGCTGATCGTCGCGTTCTGGGTGCCCGTGAAGGTGCTGGCTTGATCGTTCGCCAGCATCAGATTGCCCGTAAGCGTATACCCCGCCGTGCTGAACGTGATGTCATTCACAATGACATCGGAGGCCACCGCTATGGATCCGACCCCAGTCGCGCCGAAAACAGCGTCGTTGTTGTTTGTCCAAGCGGCGCCGGTCCAGTCGAGGGAAGTTGTATTCCATAGCAAATCGGAAGCCGAATTGGTCCAGGTTTGGCTGGCGGCTTGGGCGGAAGGGGCAGCAAATCCGGCGAACGCGAGCGCGATGAAGCCGAGGTGCTGGAGGGTTTTGTTTTTGGATTTCATGCTATTTTAGGTTTTGGAAGTGGGAAGGGGCTGGAGACGGCCGACGGACCATGAGGAAAAAACGAGCGCGGAAGGCCCGTTGATTTATTAAACGGATGATCTCACGACTCCCCATTTCGGGATAGTCGCATGGATATGCGACCGCCGGAGGGCTCGTCCGCTGGTCTCGCAACCCGACCCATGGCCGGGCCTACACCAGAATCACTGGGTCATCCGCCCCGCTCAGCGGCGGAGAAATTTGACCACGGCTTCCGTGCGGGAATTAACCTGCAGCTTGCGATAGATCCGGCGGATGTGAGTTCGCACCGTGTCGATGCTGATCCCGAGCTGGTCGGCGATCTCTTTGTAGTGTCGGCCGGTGGCAAGCATCTTCAGTATTTGCCCTTCGCGCTCTCCCAGCATTTCAAGCTCGGGATTGGCGGTCTTCGCATCCGGCTGTGCCTCGCGGAAAAACTGCGTCACCTGCCGGGCAACCTCCGTGGACATCGGCGAGCCACCCGCTTTGACCTCCTGGATCGCCGTGATCAAAGCGGCTGGAGTCGTGCGCTTGAGCAGATAGCCGACGGCTCCGGCCCGCAAGGCATCGAAGATGCGATCGCGATCATCAAACATGGTGAGCATGATAAAATTCACCTCCGGCAAGCGCTGCTTGAGCGCGAGTACACAGTCGATGCCGGAGAGGCCGGGGAGATTGATGTCCATCAACGCCACGTCTGGCGGGTTGGCCGGCATCCCCTTCAACGCCTGCTCCGCCGTGCCATACTCGGCAATACAGACAAAATCGGGCGTGCGATTGATCACCTCGGCCCACCCTTCGCGGATGGCAGAATCATCCTCAACGATGGAAACCCTGATGCTCATCCGGAATTTATAGGGAAAACCGGCGAACTCCACCAGCGGCATATCGACCGCGCAGGTCGCATAAACATGCGACTCACGACAGCCGTGGCAGTGGCAGCGTAAGCGTGACGTGGGTGCCGCCAATCGGCCGGCTTTCGATTTGGTAAGAGCCGTCAACCGAGGCCAGGCGCTGGCGGCTGTTGATCAGGCCGTTGGACGAAAGAGCGACGGTATCGGAATTGAAACCGCAGCCGTCGTCCGCGATCACGACAGTGAGCGCCTCTTTACCGATAGAGATCCCCAGCCGGACGGTCCGGGCGCCGGCGTGCTTCACGACGTTGTTGAGGGCTTCTCGCACAACGAGGACGAGGTGATGGCGCACGGCCGAAGGCACGGCATACGCCGGAACCTGCTCCGGCAAATCAAGCGTGAGTCCGATTTCGGTGGAGGCCAGAAACTCGTCGGCCGATTCCGCCAAATAGCCGACCAAGCGCTCCAAGGTGTCGTTGCGCGGGTTCACCATCCACACGATCTCGTCCAGCGTTCCGGATACCGTCCGGGCGGCGGCAGCGATGGCACCGAGCTGCCGACCGTTCTCCGGCGGCAGTTGGGCATCGCCGGCGGCCAGATCACTCATCAGCGCGATGCGTGTGAGGCTGGCCCCCAACTCGTCGTGCATGTCGCGAGCGATGCGGGTGCGCTCCCGTTCCAGCGCATTCTCCTGTTCCAGCTTGCGCATCCGCGCACGCATCCGGTGCTTCACCACGAACTTAACCAACGCCGCCAATGCGAGCGCCCCCAGCAGTCCGACACTAGAGCGGAACCAACTCGTTTCCCACCACGCGGCGCGCACGGTGAAGGCCAACGATGCCGTCTCCGGAAACCACCGTCCATCCGCCCCGGCCGCAGCGACCTCAAACCGATAGTCGCCCGGCGGCAGATAGGTAAACAACGCCGTCCGTTGATGGTCGGCATCGACCCACGCGCCGCTCCCCAGGCCCGACAAGCGATAGCGAAACCGAACACGCTCCGGTGCGCTTAATTGAGCCAGAGTGTAGCGGATTTCCAGCGGACCAGAACGCGGAGGGATCAATAGTCCAACGTCCCCGTTTAAACCCTTCGCCGTCCCGCCCATCTTGACCTCTTCAATCAACACCGGCAGCACTGCGATGGCGGGTGAAGGCTTTTCTTTGGGCAGGATTTCCAACGCCCCGCGGGCGGTGGCGAACCAGAGATGACCATCG
>JBDSZP010000199.1:0-7396 GCA_039925065.1 Luteolibacter sp. | reverse complement strand
TCCCATGATTTCGGCGCGTTCCCGGATACCACTGATTCCGAATCCCACATCGGACGTGGCACCGCCCGCGGAGAATCCACGGCCGTTGTCACGGATCGAGATGGAAAGGACTTCCGGAGTCATTTTAATCACGAGAGTGGCTTCCGTGGCACCGGAGTGTTTGACGATGTTGTTGATGCCTTCCTGGATGATGCGGTAAACGTGGATCTCGGAGTTGCTGTTGAAGATCCCGTCGATCTTATCCACATGGCACGCGAAGCTAACGGAGTGGCTCTCGGAGACCTTGCGCGTGATGGCGCGGATGGATTGCCCCAGACCGAGACGGTCAAGCTGATAGGGTCTCAGGTCATGGGTGATTTCCCGGACTTCATCGAGCGCCTGCACCGTCGTGTCGGAAATTTCCTCCAGCCGCTGGCGCACACCCGGTTGATCCGCTATTGACTGGAGCGCCAAATGGGCCTGGCTCCGGATGACTAACAGGTTCTGGCCAAGGCTGTCGTGCAGGCTTGCAGCGATGCGCCGGCGCTCGCTCTCCTGGCTTTCCAACATCCCGCGCGCGAACTCGAGCCGCGATGCCTGCTGCCTCGCGAAACGTCTTTTGAGGAAATCATTGCGCAGGAGCGAAGCGGCCAGAATCGTTAGGAGCAGGCAGATAACGGTGGCGGTCCGTTGCCAGGTCCACCACGGCGGGCCTTGCAGCAGGGCCGCATCGAGCGGCGTCCGCAACAACACTTGCGCCAGAGCCATGGACGAAGAGGCTGTTTCCAAAACACAGACGCCGGTGACCCTGAGCAGGCTGCCTGTCGCGCCCGGCTGCATCTTGTTAGCCGGATTCTCAAGCACGGCTTCGAAAACATGGTGGTTCGCCTGCAATTCCAGGATTTGGTCCGCTCCCCGGGTTTTAGAGGCAAGCAGCCGCGCTTCGATCGTCACAAGCATGCCATTGTGCGCAGGACCCGGATGATCAGGATCCAAACTTGCCGGCACCACCGGCTGGCTGGTCTCCAGCGAGCGCCAGGTCGTGTCGCTCAGTCGCGGGGCGGAGCTCTTCGTTCCGGGAAATCCAACCGCTTCCACCGTCGTGCCGACGGGTGAGGGGGGGGCATTGTGCAACTCGATCCTAACCCCGCCGGATTCATCCTGGAGATAGAAATAGCGGTCGCTTCGATAGATGACCGTGCCAGCGACCTTCACTTGATGCGAAAAGCCATTTTCCGATCCGGACCCTATCAGGCTGTTGACCGGAACAGGTTTGGCGGGGAGCTCCGGAGCAGGCTCCACCACTTCGATAAAACTGCGGGATGGAACCAGCAACGCCGGACTCCCGAACAACTCCAGCGACATCACTCCGCGCAGGCGCAGTGTCGAGTTGACGAGTTTTTCCAAACCCTCCCGATCCGTCCGGCCGATCCAGACGAGGAGCGAAACCCGCTTTCCCATGACCAGCACCGTCCCGTCGGTATTCACCGCGCGCGCCACCCCTTCGATCTCGGTCCATTGACTATCCCGATAGTTCGACGCAGGTGCCTCCTCCGATGGGATCACCGGGGGCGGCAAATTCTGCCAGCCGATCGTATCGACCGTCACGGGACGGATGCCCGGCGCATACTTGCCTGGCAAGAGAGGACCTGCGATACGCACCGCCTGTCCGACTTGCAGTTGAGCGCGGAGTTCCTGCTCCGCCAGGGAGACAAATATGCCGTTTTGCGCGTCCTGTATGAAGATGCATTCCTTGTCGCGCACCCGGTCGTTGAAAGTGACCACTCCGCGCGTTAAAAGATAACCCCCTGGCCCGGCTTCAACCGGGTCCTTCAACGGCGGCTCCAAACCCTGCGGTGACTCGCCGGGTTTATCGAAAAATGACACATCCAACTCCGTCGGCGCCCAGATGAGGCCCGTCTTCAGATGTTCCCCCGCGTCGCGCACCCCCTCCCGGACGCCCCGGAATCTAGCGCGCAGGTGCGGACGCAGCGACGGCAAATTTCCCTGCCAACGGACCACCCGCACCAGCACGCGATTTCCATCGACAGCAAGCTCCAGGGTCGCGGACCCGCCGTCCGTTGCGAGAAATTTGACCGAGCCTTCCCCTTCCACCCACCGATAATCATCCTCCACCGCCATTTCTTGGCCCGGATCGAAGGGCTGCGGATCCGGCCTTGCTCCGTCGGCCAAAACGGAGATTTGCATCTCGTGCACCGTCAGTCTCACTTCGGCCGCACTTTTGGCTTTGAGAGCCTCCAAGCTGCCCACCGAATAGTCGGTCCAGAATTCCCGCGAAATCCCTTGGGCCGTGCCGGAATCCAAACCCGCTGGCGGGACCTCGGGTGCCCCCCGCCACGGAACAACGTAACGCCCGTCGATCACCGACCGTTTCAGCGTCGGTCCTTCCCACGCGACAGCCAGATGATTTGCATTCGTCCCCTGCTCCTGAAGCGCCTCGATAAAATAAGATTTCCCCGCTTCCAAAAACTGAGCCTCTGAGCGTTGGGAGGGATAGCGTGCCCAATCGCGCGGGTCAGTCCACCCCGACACCAAAGCGATTCTGCGCGCCCGCGCTGGATCAGTGCCTGTGCTCAACCACAATTCCGACGAATCGTCGCTTGCGATCCAAAACGTATAATTGCCTGTGACCGGTGGACGTAGCCAGCCGCGCATGCGCGTCAGCCGGAAGTCCCCCTCATTTTCCGGAACTTCGAACAAGGGGCGAATATCCCGGCCCGAGGGTTGAAACGGGAATCCTGGAAGACCGGCGACATAAGGAGCACAGGCCGATGCTTTCAGCGAAACCCGCTGGCCGGCCTGGACTGAAATGCCCGGCGAATCCGGATGCAGCGCCACCGTGTCGGTCGCATCCTGAAGGACGATCATGTTCCGACTCGAATCCACCAAGGTCACGACCCCAGTCAATGAAAGCGCACGAGCGTTGTTGGCAGAGAGGTCCTGCTGCGCGAAGATTTCAGCGACTGTCGTCAACGCGGAACTCCCGGCCCTGCATGGACAGGCCATGACCGACAGAATTAGGATCATTGTCAGAAAGCGAAGCATCAGTATCATCGTAGTACCGATTTATCCCCTCCTCCAAGGCAAACTTCATTTAACGTCGACGGGCGTTGCCCCCAGAAACGATGAGTCGCTTTGCGCCTTCGTTCCACCACCCAGACACAGGATTGCCATAGCCCAGCTCGTAACCGCCATTCATATCGTCGGAGTCTTCATCGGGCGAACCCGATGTCGAACCGGGTTCTACCGAAAGAAATGCTCACCCAGCAGATGCGGGGCGCTTGGAATCATAGGGTCTCAGGAAAACCGCGTTATGGCTGTACTTCCACCCGATAGAAGGCCCGGACCGGCGGCGGAGTGGTGTCCGTGAACGTGGCCGTTGCGGTCACTGGGTTGGCGATCGTTTCCACAACCGTCGGAAAACTGATCAGATCGGTGCTGCGCTTCAAGACGCAGGTCTGGCTGGGGGTCAGGTTTTTAACATTGACTTCGAAGTTTGCGCCATTGAATTGGGCCGACTGAACCGCCAGCGGCGCGACGATGAAACCGAGATCGTCATAACGCATGAAATTATTCTGGGAGATCGAAAAGCTCTTGATGTAGTTGCTCCCAGTGGCTGAGAGTCCATGGAAATAAACCGCACCCGCATTCGCGCCCGATGTGCTGGCGGTGGCGTCATCCTGATAGGTAACCGTCAGCACGGGAAAGCGATCGGTGGATCCCCGGTTTCATTTTGATGCGTTTCCGGACATTTGCGATCTTGCTGACCAGAAAGGCGAAAGCCGTTTAACTCATTTGAGTTAAACGGCTTTCATTGGTTGCGGGAAGAGGATTTGAACCTCTGACCTTCAGGTTATGAGCCTGACGAGCTACCTGGCTGCTCCATCCCGCGTTTGAACCATGCGCCTTTCGGCGCGGGGCGGAATAATTAGGGTCAGCGGAACGGATTCGCAAGGGAAATTTTGCCTTTGTTTGAAGTTTATGTTTTTTTCGCCGCGCAATGCTTTCCAGCGCACCAAATTCCGCTCTTTCCACCGCCGATTGGCAGAGGCGGGCGGCTGCGCACCGGACGCGGGCGGAGCGCCATACTTTGCCAGCCCGGAAGCGTAAGGACTCGGCGGTGCCGCATCCTGTGGAAGATTTCTTGTTTGAGTATTATCCCTACCCGTTCGCGTTGCTGGAGAAATGGCATCCGGGGATCGGGCTGGCTCTGGAATGGGAATCCCCTGCCCTCCCGGCACCGTTTTCGGAGCGTTGTTACTCGGTGGCGAATGGCACTCTCTTTGCGGACCCGGCGCTATTGCCGGACAAGGAACGCGAGCGGCTGCAGTGGATTCGAAGCCTATTGATGGCGACCCGTGATCGCGCCCCGAATTTCGCCTGCCATGGGCTGCATGAATGGGCGATGGTTTACGGCGGGAAAGAAGTGCGGCATAGCAAGACAACGCCGCTTCGTTTGCCTCAGGCCCAAATCGATGAACTTGTGGAATCGCGACCGATCTGTTGTTCCCACCATGACGCGTTCCGGTTCTTCGCGGGTGAGTCGCGATCAATGAACCGCCTGCAGCCAACGCTGGATACCCGGATTGATTTAGAGCAACCCGGCTGCGTGCATGCCAATATGGACCTCTACAAATGGGCGGCGAAGGCGATGCCTTGGGTCGGCACCGAGGTGCTGCTGGATTGTTTCGAACTGGCGATCGAGCTGCGTGATCTGGACATGCGGGCGAGCCCTTATGATCTCAAGGAGTGGGATCGGACGCCCATTCCGATTGAGACAGCCGAGGGTCGGAAAATTTATGAAAATGAACAGAAACGGCTGGCTTCCAAATCGATACCGCTTCGCGAACGCCTGATTTCCAAACTGGGAACGCTTTGAATTCGTTCACACGCCCTGCCAGCCGAGCTTTTGGCGGAGAGCTTCGTAGAACGAACGGTCCTGAAGGCGCAGGAGATGGAACGAGTGGGGCGCCTTTTTCACTTCAACGCGATCGCCCGGCTCGATGCGGATACTGTCCCGACCATCGACGGTAAAAAGCATCGGGCCGCAGTCCGGGTCTTCGGAGGAGAGCTGGACGACAGAATCATCGGAAAGGATCAGCGAGCGCTGGCTGAGACTGTGAGGGCAAATCGGTGTGATGACAAAAACAGCGGCGTCGGGCGAAATGAGAGGTCCCCCCGCGGAGAGTGAGTAGGCAGTCGAACCTGTGGGGGTTGCAACGATGAGACCGTCGGCGCGGTAGTCGTTCAGCAACTCGCCGTTCACACTGGCCCTAAGAGAAACCAGACGACCGGTGTCACCGCGGGCAAGGGTGATTTCATTGAGTGCGATGAAGTGTTCCGCAGGCAGGTTCTGACGATAGACTGTGGCTTCCAGTAAGGTCCTGACACTGGTGGTGAAGTTGCCGCTGGCGATAGCCGAGGCGAAGAGATCAAGTTCATCATCGGTGCAACTGGTCAGGAAACCCAAGGTGCCGATATTGATTCCAGCGACGGGTTTCTCAAAATTTCCGAGCCGCGAAAGCGCGTTGAGCATCGTCCCGTCGCCCCCGAGCACCGCAGCGACATCGACGTTATCGGGAAATGCCGCAGCCGGAATTCCGCCACTCTCACCAGCAAGGGCGGCGGTTTCCTCGTCAAGCACAGCAGTGCATCCGTGGGCCTTCAGCGCCAATCGAAGCGCGTGAAGGGTGGGAAGTGAGCCGGGTTTGTGAGGGTTTACGAGGATTCCAACATTCACGATGCGACAGCTAACGAATCATCCGGGCCGGTGGCAAGCAGGAGAACAACGGTGCGTGATATTAAGCCGCTGCCGGGCTGACTTTTCCGATGAGGCCTTTCACCGTGGGGACGAGCTGGTTGAGTTCATCCACCACCACGAATTCGCCGTCGTAGCACCAGTTTTTGAGCATTTCGATGAGCGGAGTCCAGAAGGAGAGCCCGTTCGCATCGGTGCGGTTGAAGATGATCACCGGTTTTCCGACCATCGAAGGGTGGCCTTGTTGTTTGAAAATCATCAGGGCAAGCATCTCTTGGACGGTTCCCGATCCACCGGGGAAAATCACGAAAGCATCCGAATTTTGGATCATGATTTCCATCCGGGTGTAGATGTCCGGTTTCAGCCAGAAGCTGGACATGCCATCGGGCAGGCCTTCAAGTTCGATGATGTGTGGCACGTTCGAGCCTGCGGTCCAGCCACCGGCGTCCACCGAGCCACGGACCACTTCACCCATGATGCCGGAACTGCCCGCGCCGGAAACGCAGCCCAAGTTGTTTTCCGCAAGGAGTCTGCCGAGGTCGTAGCCATCGCTCAGATAAGCCGGATCTTCGATGGACGCCGAGCAGAACACACAGACGCTGCCTTCGTGACCGAGAGGCAGCGGTGTATCAAACGATTCTACTGTGCTGGTGCCGATTTTCTCACGACCCACGCTGGGAATTCCGGCGCGGCGGGTGGATTCCAAGAGCTCGAGGACTTCCTCGGGAGACTCCGCCATGAGGAGGTATTCGCGGTGATCCTGCCTCACCGTGCCGAGGCGGTTCAGGTGGGTGAGGAGCGCGAACAATTGGTCCCAAGAGTGGTCGGAATTGAGCAGAACCGTCGGTTTTCCGGACAAATTCACGTCGAGTGTTTGGTAGCCAACGAAGATGGAGACCGCCTTGAAAAGATCCTCAAGTGTCGCTCCCGGAGTGAAAACAAAGGCTTCGGACTCGATGATCTTGCGCTCGATATTGGACAGGGAAATCCGCTGGTCGCCATTGGAATTGTAGATATCCCAACCTTTACTGAAGAGGCTGTATAAAAGGCGGGCACGGACTTCCCGATTGGGATCTTTTTCTCCGCGAACGGTTCCTGCGAGGCGAACTTTTGGCATGGTTTTAAAGGGTGGGGACAATATAAGGCTATTTCCGTGCCAATTGATATAATTTATCGCGGAAGCGGCCTGATATCTGCATATTCAAGCGCATGGATTCATACATGCAAGCGGCACTTGAGGAGGCCCGCAAAGGATTGGCAGAGGGAGGCATCCCGATCGGCAGTGTGCTCGTACATCAGGGCGAAATCATCGGGCGCGGCCACAACCAGCGAGTCCAGAAAGGCAGCACGACGCTCCACGGTGAGATGGATGCGTTGGAAAACGCCGGTCGCCAAAGCGCGGCTGTTTATCGGGAGTGTGTCATTTACACGACTCTCTCACCCTGTCCGATGTGCAGCGGCGCGATCCTGCTCTACGGCATTCCCAAGGTGGTGATCGGCGAAAATGTGACTTTCGTGGGCGACGAGGAACATTTGAAGTCGCACGGCCTGACGTTGGAAGTGCTGAACGCCCCCGAATGTATCGAGATGATGAGGCAATTCATCGCTGACAAGCCCGGGCTGTGGAACGAAGACATC
>JBDSZP010000198.1:0-6719 GCA_039925065.1 Luteolibacter sp. | reverse complement strand
AATGGAACAGCCTTGGACTGCGCGCAGCCTGCTGCCGCTTTCGGTTTTTGCCAGCCTGCTGGCGGACGGTCGGCGTTATTTCCCCATTCAACACCCTCTCACCATGCGGCAGCAGGCTGCACGCAGTCCAAGAAGGATGACCTAAAACTTTAACTCACATGTCACCAATCAAACTAAACTTATTACTGTTAGGCTATTCGATCGCAACCGCGTTCGCGCAAACCCCTGCGCTGAACCTCCCACCAATCGCGGACGGTCCGTTCAAGCCGGAGTGGGATTCGCTCACCCATTATGAAACTGCGCCGGACTGGTACCGCGACGCGAAGTTCGGCATCTGGGCGCATTGGGGACCGCAATGCGAGCCCGAGCATGGCGACTGGTATGCTCGCAACATGTATAAAGAGGGCGACGGGCAATATAAACTGCACGTTGCCGAATATGGCCATCCCTCCACCAAAGGCTTCAAAGACGTGATCCACGAATGGAAAGCGGAGCGTTTCGACCCCGACTCCCTCGTGAAATTCTATAAGGAAAACGGAGCCAAAATCTTCATGGCTCTGGCCAACCACCACGACAACTTCGATCTCTTCAATTCAAAATATCAGCCGTGGAACTCGGTTGCGCTCGGTCCGAAGAAGGACCTGATCGGTGGCTGGGCGAAGGCCGCGAAAAAGTATGGTTTGCGATTCGGCGTCAGCGTCCACGCTTCCCACACGTGGACTTGGTATGAAACAGCGCAAGGCGCGGACAAAACCGGACCGCTCGCTGGCGTGCCATACGATGGCAAATTGACCAAAGCCGACGGCAAGGGCCAATGGTGGGACGGCCTCGATCCGCAGGATCTCTACGCGCAGAACCACACTCCCGGAAATCAAGATGGATGGGGCTGGTGGGATTGGGATTCAACCAAGGGCGCTACAGTTCCGGATGCGGCCTACATGGAAAAATTCTTCAAACGCACGAAACAGCTGTTGGACGACTATAAGCCGGACCAGATCTACTACGACGATACCGTGCTGCCGCTCCACGGAGTCACCGACGAAGTCGGCCTCAAACTCGCCGCGCATTTCTACAACACGCGCCTCGATAAGAACGGCCGCACCGAAGCCGTGATGAACGGCAAGTGGCTGAGCGATACGCAACGCCGCGCGATGGTTTATGACATCGAACGTGGCAAGGCCCACGACATCCTCCCCCAACCGTGGCAGACTGACACCTGCATCGGATCGTGGCATTATGACCGGGGACTTTACGAGCGGAAGGGCTACAAATCCGCCGCATCAGTGGTACAAATGCTCGCCGACATTGTTAGTAAAAATGGCACCCTTATGCTGAGCGTACCGCTGCGGCGCGATGGCCAGCCCGATGAAGAGGAAATCAAGATTGTTAAAGAAATCGGCGACTGGCTGAAGGTGAATGGCGAGTCGATCTACGCGACTCGTCCGTGGAAAATTTATGGCGAAGGACCCTCCACCCAGGCGGCCGAGAAAGGCCAGTTTGACGGACAGAAAGACGTCTCCGACAAGCCCTTCACACCCGAGGACATTCGTTTCACGCAATCCAAGGACGGCAAAACGGTTTACGCCATCTTGCTCGCGCTTCCGAGTGATGGCAAAGTGACGATCAAATCCTTGGCATCAACTTCGCCACAGTGGCCCGGCGAGATTGGCAGCATCGATCTTGTCGGCGGAGGCAAACTGAAGTTCACGCGCGATGCCGATGGCCTGCACGTTTCGCTGCCGGAGAAATTCGATGGCAAGATCGCCTTCGCCTTGAAGATCCACGCCTAACATTACAACTTCGAGTATTATAAAATGAAGATTCCCAGTTTCTCAGCATTTGGATTATTCGCCATCGTCGCCGCAGTTACTGCGGACGCCGCCGAAAACCGTGACCGTTCATTCGACTCCGGTTGGCGATTTATCCGCGAGGATGTTCCCGGTGCCGAAGTCCCGGGTTTTAGCGACTCGGCATGGCGGACGCTCGATGTTCCTCACGATTGGAGCATCGAGGATTTGCCCCAGTTAAAAAAGTCGGAGGTTCCCGAGTTTCCTGTTACTGCGGGAGAATGGCGTTTTCAAAAGGGCGACGACCCAGCTTGGAAGGAACGCGAGCTGGATGACGGCAAATGGCAAAATGTTACCTTGCCGGACAACTGGGAGCATCATTCGAATTATACCGAGAACAATGCATATGGCTGGTTCCGCAGGCGCATCGAGATTCCGGCCGATTGCAAGGGCAAGGACTTCGATCTCCTTCTCGGCTGCATCGACGATGTGGACGAGACGTTTTTAAACGGCAAACGCATTGGCGGCACCGGGTCGTTTCCACCGGACTTCAACACCGCCTGGAGTGTGCCCCGGCGCTATCGCGTGCCCGCTTCGCTCGTGCGCGGCGATAGCTCGGATGTGCTCGCAGTGCGCGTGTTCGACCAGAGTAACAGTGGCGGCATGTACCAGGCTGCGATGAAATCGGAGCGCGTCGGCCCCTTCGATCCCAGCCAAAGCGCAAACGGAGGATACACCGCCCACATGGTTGGCGGCACAGGCTGGTATCGCAAGCACTTCACGCTGACTCCGGCAGACGCAGGAAAACGCGTGGCCGTGCGCTTCGACGGCGTTTACATGAACGCCGATTTCTGGATCAACGGCCAGCCTCTCGGCAACCATCCTTACGGCTACACCAGTTTCGAATTCGACCTAACGCCCTATCTCAAATCGGCCGGGCAGGAAAACGTGATCTCCGTCCGCGTTCGCAATGAAGGAAAAAACAGCCGTTGGTATTCGGGTTCGGGCATCTATCGACACACGTGGCTGACCGTCACGGATTCCATTCACCTGCCGACCTGGGGCACGTTTGTGATCACGCCGGAGGTTTCAAAAGAGAAAGCGGTCGTGAAGATCGCGAGCGAAATTCGCAATGATACGGGCGCTGAAGCCGATATCATCGTCCGCTCCCGAGTAGTGGACTCCAAGGGCAAGGCGCTTCTATCCGGCGAGAGCAAGCTGCACCTATCCGGCAATGAAACGCGCACCCTGGAGCAGTCGATCGATGTGCCCTCGCCACAACTGTGGACGCCGGATTCGCCGGAACTGTATTCGGCGCAGACCCAAATCGCCTCGGCTGGCAAAGCGCTGGACACGACATCGACTCGTTTCGGCATCCGGAAGATCGAGGTGGATGCCGAGAACGGCTTCCGACTCAATGGCGAGATGATCAAACTCAAGGGCGGCTGCATGCACCACGACAACGGCCCGCTCGGATCGGCGGCGATTGATCGCGCCGAGGAGCGCCGCGTGGAGTTGATGAAAGCGAACGGTTTCAATGCGATCCGAACCAGCCACAATCCCCCGTCGCCCGAGTTCCTCGATGCCTGCGACAGGTTGGGCGTGCTGGTGGTGGATGAGTCATTCGACTGCTGGGAGGTCGGGAAAAACGGTCAGGACTACAACGTGTATTTCAAGGATTGGGCAAAGCGCGACATCGCCTCAATGGTCCGGCGCGACCGCAATCATCCCTCCGTCGTGATCTGGTCCATTGGCAACGAGATTCCGGAGCAGTTCCGCAGTGAAACGATTGCGAAGATGCTGCGGGAAGCCGTGCTCGCCCATGATCCCACCCGCCCGATCACCCAGGCGATCTGCTCGGACTGGGGCGACGTCATGCGGAATTGGGACCAGCGTTCGGACGTCGCCTTCACTCAGCTCGACATCGGAGGCTACAACTATCTGCCAGATAAATATGAAACCGACCACGCCCGGAACCCCAAGCGCGTGATGATGGGAACCGAGTCTTATCCCAGAGGCTTCTTCGACTACTGGACGCTCGTGGAAAAGCATCCCTACATCATCGGCGACTTCGTCTGGACGGGGATGGACTACTTCGGCGAATCCGGCATCGGCCACAGCCTGCCGAATGGAGAGAAGGACGATTTCCTCATGCCATGGCCATGGCATAATGCCTGGTGCGGCGATATCGATGTGTGTGGTTTCAAGAAGCCACAGTCCTACTATCGCGATGTGGTCTGGCATCGCAGTCAGATCGAAATGATGGTCCACGCTCCGATGCCGGACGGAGTTTGGGAGCGGGTCAGCGGTTGGGGTTGGCCGGATGAGACGCGCAGTTGGACTTGGCCGGGCTCGGCAGGAAAGTCGTTGCAGGTCGCTGTCTATTCGCGGTGCGACACCGTTCGCCTTGAGTTGAACGGCAAAGTGATTGGCGAAAAACAGGTCTCCGGCGCGACCAAACTCACGGCAAAGTTCGATGTCCCCTATCAACCCGGCGAGCTGCGCGCCATCGGTTTGATCAACGGAAAAACG
Source organism: Luteolibacter sp. (assembly GCA_039925065.1). Lineage (GTDB taxonomy): Bacteria > Verrucomicrobiota > Verrucomicrobiia > Verrucomicrobiales > Akkermansiaceae > Luteolibacter. The sequence continues at coordinate 2,400 of JBDSZP010000198.1, read as the reverse complement.
GTCGCGAACACCACGCTAAAAACGGCAGGCCCGGCGAAGCAGTTAAAACTAACCGCTGACCGCTCCGCCATTCGCGCCGACCGCAACGACCTTTCCTACGTCACCGTTGAGATCGTTGACGAGCAGGGCACGGTTGTTCCCGACGCGGAAATTCCTGTTCGTTTCACCGTCGCAGGAGCGGGAGAACTCGCCGCCACCGGCAGCCCCGCACCGAACGACGCGTCCAGCTTCCGAGCACCGCTTCGCAAGGCTTACCAAGGCCATTGTCTAGCCATTCTCCGGCCACAAGGCCAGCCAGGCTCCATCATGCTCAAGGCGGAAGCCAGCGGCCTGAAACCCGCAATGATCGAGGTCAGAACCCGATAACCTCTCTTTCCCATACCCATGACCAGAACCTTACTAACCGGTCTTCTTCTTTCCTTCTCGATCGGCGTTTGCGGCGCTCAAGTCAAGGACCCTGCCCCCTTTGGTCCCGTCCCGTCGGAAAATCAGATTAAATGGCAGGAAATGGAGTATTACGGATTCCTCCATTTTTCGCTGAACACTTATACGGATCAATCGTGGGGATTTGGCAACGAGGACATCAAGACCTTCAATCCGAAGAATCTCGACGCCCGCCAATGGGTTCGGGTCTGCAAGGAAGCGGGAATGACCGGGGTGATTATCGTGGCGAAGCACCACTGCGGTTTCTGCCTCTGGCCTTCCAAATACACCGAGTATTCCGTGAAGAACGCCCCTTGGAAAGATGGCAAGGGCGATGTCGTTCGCGATGTGGCAGCCGCCTGCAAAGAATACGGCATCAAGTTCGGAGTCTATCTTTCCCCGTGGGATCGAAATCGCGCGGACTATGGGAAACCGGAATATATCACCTACTTCCGCAATCAGCTCACGGAGCTGCTCACCAATTACGGGCCGGTGTTTGAGACTTGGTTCGATGGGGCGAACGGAGGCACGGGCTACTACGGCGGCGCCAATGAAGAGCGCAAAATTGATCGGGCGACCTATTACGACTGGCCGACCACTTACGCGCTGGCGCGGAAGCTCCAGCCCGGCATCGTCATCTGGAACGATGCCGGAGACCGTGCGGATTTGCGCTGGGTCGGCACCGAATCCGGTTACGTCGGCGAGAGAAACTGGAGCACGTTGAACGCGAAAGGCGACGTGGATTGGGGCGGCCTACAATGGGGCAAGGAAGACGGCGATGCCTGGGTTCCCGCCGAGGTCAATACCTCTATCCGGCCCGAGTGGTTCTATCATCCAGCCGAGGATGACAAGGTGAAGACCGTGCCGCAATTGTTGGATACCTATTACGCATCCATCGGTCGCAACGGCACGTTCCTGCTCAATTTCCCGATCATGCCCGATGGCACGATCCACCCGACCGATGTGAAGAATTCCAAGGAAATGGGCAACGTCATCAGGCAGACCTTCGCCGTCAATCTCGCAAAGGATGCAAAAGCGGAAGCCTCCAACACCCGTGGAGGTTTACGGAAATTCGGCCCCGAAAACGTCGTGGACGATAACAAAAACACCTATTGGGCCACGGACGACGGCACCAACACCGGCACCCTAACTATCGACCTCAAGAAGCCGACCTTGTTCAATCGCTTCCAAGCTCAGGAATATATCCGGCTCGGGCAACGCGTGAAAGGCTTCAAGGTGGAAGCTTACGTGGACGGCAACTGGAAGGAATTGGGCAACGGCAGCACCATCGGCTACAAGCGCATCCTCCGCTTCCCCGGAGTCAAAGCGGACAAGGTGCGCTTCACGATCACCGACTCGAAAAGCTGTCCGGTGATTTCCAGCATCGGACTTTACAATGCTCCGGTGATTCTCGAGGCACCGGCCATCACCCGAAACCGGACGGGAGAAATCTCCATCGCCTCGGGTGATGTCGGCCCTGTGTTCTACTACACCCTCGATGGCAGCACGCCGACCTCGAAATCGCAGCGATTCACGGGACCCGTGCCGACCGATGGAAAAGTCGTGGTCAAGGCGATCACATTCGATCCCTCCTCCGGCAAATCCAGCCCGGTGGCCCAGGAGAATTTCGATCTTTGCCACAAAGACTGGAAGATCGTCGGAGCCACGGGCGACTCGTCCAACGCAATCCTCGATGGAAATCCGGCCACCTCGTGGAAACAAGGCAAGGGCACGACAATGCCCGCCGATCTGGTCATTGACCTCGGAAGCGAGAAAACCCTGGCTGGCTTCAAATATTTCCCCGATCAAGGCCAGTGGGGACCTGGGGTCATCTCGCAGTATGAGTTCTACGTCTCTTCCGACAACACCGAGTGGAAGCAGGTGGATAAAGGGGAATTCTCGAATATCAAAAACAACCGTGTCCGTCAAATCAGGAAGTTTGCCCCGGTGGTGGGACGTGATATTAAGTTTCGAGCT
>JBDSZP010000197.1:0-6583 GCA_039925065.1 Luteolibacter sp. | reverse complement strand
TCATCGGAGATTTGGCAAACCGCTTGGTCGTTTTTCAGAGAGAGAGTTAGAATGGTGGGAACTTCGTCGATGAGGAGCCCTTTGCGGATTTGATGGCTAGAAATGGTTTCGGCGAAGCCCTCGCGGTCCCGGCCGTGGAAGGACATGACTTCTGCAGTTTGATAGAATTTCGGGAGCTGGAGGGTGAAGCCTTCCATTTTCAAATCGCACCTTCCTGTTGGAGAAGCTGGCGTTTCCGCTCGACGCCCCAGCGATAGCCGGTGAGAGCGCCGTTCGTCCCGACCACGCGATGACATGGGATGGCGACGGCGACGGAGTTGGTGGCGCAGGCTCTCGCGACGGCGCGGGCGGCGGTGGGCTTGCCGATTCTGGCGGCGATCTCGGCGTAGCTCGCGGTCTCGCCGGGTGGGATTTCGCGGAGTGCCTGCCAGACGCGCTGTTGGAAGGCGGTGCAGCGGATATCGAGCGGAAGGTCGAGTTTTTCGGACGGCCGCTTGAGGTGAGCGACGAGGTTTTTCACCCAGGCGGTGAAGGCTTTATCGGGCTTCTCGAAGGTGGCCTTGGAGAAAACCTCGCGGACTTCGCGCTCCAGGGATTCGCGGTCGTAACCGAAGCTGACGCGACAGATTCCGCGTGCGGTTCCGGCGATGAGCACGAGCCCTAATGGACAAGGGACGATCGAGTGATGAATGACGACACCTCTTCCGGCGCTTTGATATTCGGTGGGCAACATGCCGAGAGTTTCGGTGGAATCTTGGTAGAAGCGGCTGCTGGATTGGAAGCCTGCGTCGTAGATGGCGGCGGTGACGGAGGGATTTTTCCGGAGGGATTCGCGGACTTTTTCGGAGCGACGGGCGGCCGCGTATTTTCCGGGAGTGACGCCGGTGATCGCTTTGAAAACGCGGTGGAAGTGGTAGCGGCTCATTTCGACAGCGGCGGCGAGTTCATCGAGCGATGGCGGGGATTCGGCGGACTCGATGAGGCGGCAGGCTTTGGCGATGGCGGCGGTGTGACGTTCGGTCTGGGATGCGCCGTTCGGTTGGCAGCGTTTGCAGGGGCGGAACCCAGCATTTTCGGCATCGGTGCAGTTGTGGTGGAAAGCGATGTTTTCGCGGAGGGCGAGCTTCGACGGGCAGACGGGGCGGCAGTAGATGCCGGTGGTGGCGACGGAATAGACGAAGTGGCCGTCCGCGAGTGGATCGCGGTTTTGAAGGGCGAGCCAACGTGCGTCGGTCGTTTGGTAGGCGCGTTTCATGGCGGCAAGCTATGCCGGAAATTTGCGGAGCGCACCCTGCGGATTGCTTTCAAATTTTCGAGGAGTGTTTTTCGGATGTGGTGGTCAAAAAGATTTACCGCAGAGACGCTAAGGTCGCGAAGGAACGCGAAGAAGAGGGATGGTTTTTGAAGCGAAACGCGGAGGCGGGGAGGTCGCGGAGGGATACGGGGAGGAGGGTGAACATTGAACGTCGAACGCCCAACATTGAACGTTGGAGTGAAGAAAAAAACTCTGCGGCTCTGCGACTCTGCGCGAGGAACAATTTCTTATCGTCTAACAGGATGAGATCGTAGGTGGCGGTGCAGGCCATTTCGAGGCCGGTCACGCCGTCAGCGGCGGATTGCACGCGGTAGCCTTCTGCCGCGAGCGTTTCGACGAGGGCGGTGCGCATGGGGGCTTCGTCTTCGATGATGAGGAGTCTCATGGTAGTGGAATAGGTCGAATAGGACCTATGGGATTTTATAGGGCCTATCAAAGTGAACGTGCTACCCTCCCCCGGGACGCTAGCCAAAAACACCCGCCCGCCGTGCGCTTCAGCGATGGCCTTGACGAGGCTGAGACCGATGCCGGTCCCTTGCGTTTCGCGGCGAAGTTCTTCCATTGGGCTGTACCACCCGAGGTTGGGCCGCCCGACCCGAAAAGGCACGCACCTCAAACGAAACCGTCGCTCGATATTCGGTCGCCACGCTTCACGAAGTTGCCATTATTATCTGAATAATCGACCAGCCACCATGCCCGCGTGCTGGGAACTCCGGATGCCGGCGGAAGCGGAATCCAGCCGGCTTCGGTTTCAATGTAGCGGGGAGCCTTGTATCCGATCTCGCGGCTCGTCAGGTTTCCATCCTTGTCGATCACTTGGACACGTCCCGCCAGCGCCTTTGAAAAAAACGCGTTTTCCTTATCACTGAAACCCTTCCACGGCTGGTTCAAGTGCTCCTTGATCAGGGAGATCTCCACCACGTCGCCAGCCATCAGCTTTTCCGATCCGTCCTCTTTCAACCGCCTGATCCGTATCCGCGACAGATCGGGATGGGGCAGCAGGGTGATCCGTTGGAAATACCCATCCATCCGAATCAGGTCCGCAGGTTCCAGCTTCTGCATTTCCTTCAAGGGCAACCATTTCGGATCTTGAGGCAATTGCACGTGCACCAACGCCCCGATCAACGTAGGAATGAGCATTGGCTCGGATTTCCCATCGGGATTTCCCATAAAGCTGTAAACCGCAGGATAGCCGTCCACCACCAAAGCTACTCCTTGTTTGCGCTGCTCTGCGATCGACGCACGCATCTTGTCAGAGATTTCCAGCTTCACATGATCGCCGGCTTCCAACCGGAACTTGCGGGTCACCTCGTTATCGCACTCCAAGTGCACATCCGGCGCACCTCTCCGCGAAAGGGTGATTGTTCCTAAAAACTGATTCATAGAGGCCTCAGCCGGCCAAAGTTGTGCGCCAATCTCCGGCAGATTTCCGAGCGGAACTTCGGGCAATGTCGGATCGAAAACCACTCGATCGCCGCGCACCTGGATCTCACAGGATTTGCCCTCGATCTCAACGGTGATGGGAAATGAAATCCGCTTGCGCAGGGCCCACTGCGATTCCCAGCTATCCGCTGGCGATGACAGACAGAGTGTGGTCTATTTCCTCCCATCCCATGACTTCCGACCTCATCCAACTTCTCCGCCAGCGCGTCTCGATCATCGCCGACCACGAGTGGCGGGACCGCGATGGTAATGGTCATCTGAAGGCGCTGAAGGATGTTTCCGAAAAGATTTTCGCATGGACGAAGGCGCACCGCAGCGAGGTGGATCCACAACTGAGGCACTATCTGGCGAACGCGAGCTATCAGAAGGCGCTGGAGCATTTGGAGGCGATGAACGAACAGCCGTGACGGTTTTGAAATTTCTTTTCAAGGAATTGCCCCTCAGTTACGTATCCCCCGTCACATGAAACCCATTCTCAACATCCTCGGCATCGGAGCAGCAGGTATTTTCGGCTACATGTTCGAGCCGAACCTTCGCTTCCAACTGACCGGCATCCAGCCTGCGTCCGAGGCGACCCATGAAAAGGTGGCGATCGAAGAACCGGCGGCCCCCACCACACCGTCGCCCACCACTCCACAGATCGACGTGTCCGGCCTCGCTTCAAGCCAATTGCCTGAGCGTGTTTTACTCAACGCCGAGGCAAAAGTCGCCGACTCCAAATCCGGAATCGTCATGACCATCGAAGCCGGAAACCGCGTGAAGCCCGTGCGGATCGAGGGAGAAAGCATCATCATCAGCCCGGGCGACGGTCCGTTTGTCGGCAAAGTCGCCATTTCCGATACCGATCTCTTGCAGCAACTCGCCGCAAATCCTCCCGGCCCCGCGACACCCGCCCCGGAGCCAACCGCCGCTGTCGCCCCAACTCCCGAGCCAGCCCCCACTCCCACCGGCGAGTCCGAGGAGCCCGCTGCCATGGCTGATCCGACACCCGCCCCGGAGTCAACTCCAGCTCCGGAAACTGCGGCGACAGGTGGAGATGTGGTGGTCGCAGCCATGCAGGACAGCGTGAAAACCGCTCAAATCAAGGAGTTCACCTTTCAGCAGGTTCTCAAATGGGAAGCCGGTCCAGTGGAAACAATCGATGGTGAATCCTATCAAACCGGCCTCGCCTCATACAAGGCGGAGACGATTTTCGGAGTGAAAACCATTCAGGCGAAAGCCCTGCTCAAAGACGGAAAAGTCCAACGCTGGATCTGGCCCAAGAGCGGCATGGAGATCAAGTGATCGGCGGTGGGGCGGCGAAATTTTCGCGCGGTTTGCAATTTCCTATCGCAAACCCTTGCCAGCGCGGAAGTGGTGGGTTAACTCCCCGCCCCTATGGCAACCTATCGCGTGTTGGTTTCTGATCCGATCTCGGAAAAAGGCGTTGAAGCACTTCGCTCCGCTCCCGAGATCTCCGTCGATGTGAAAACCGGTCTCAAGCCGGATGAACTTCTTGCAATCATTGGTGACTATCACGGTCTCGTCGTCCGTTCCGAAACGAAGGTGACGCCAGCCGTTTTCGCCGCCGCAAAGAACCTGAAAGCCATCGGCCGTGCGGGCGTCGGCGTCGATAACATCGACCGCGCCGCTGCCACCGACAATGGCGTCGTCGTCATGAATACGCCGAGCGGAAACACGATTTCCACAGCCGAGCACGCCTTCGCGCTGATGCTCTCCCTCGCCCGCAACATCGGCCAAGCGCATTGCTCGATGATCGCCGGAAAATGGGACCGCAAAACGCTGCAAGGCGTCGAAATGTTTGGCAAGCGCCTCGCCATCGTAGGCATGGGCCGAATCGGCACCGAGTTCGCCAAGCGCGCCCAAGCCTTCGGCATGGTCGTCGTCGCGTTCGATCCCTTCCTCACGGCCGCCCGCGCCCAATCCTTGAAAGTGGAACTCGCGCAAACCGCCGATGAAGCACTCAAGGGAGCCGACGTCGTCACCCTGCACATTCCGCTCACACCGGAAACCAACCACCTCCTCAATGCAGAGCGCATCGCCCTGCTCAATCCCGGCGCACTCATCGTGAACTGCGCCCGCGGCGGCCTCGTCGATGAAGCGGCAGCCAAGGCATCGATGGACGCCGGCCACCTCGGCGGCATCGCGCTCGACGTTTACGAAGTGGAACCGCCACCAGCGGATTTCCCGCTGTTTTCGGCGAAAAAGTGCGTTTTCACTCCCCACCTCGGAGCCTCCACTGCGGAAGCCCAGGAAAACGTTGGGATCGAAGTCGCCCACCAGGTGAAGAATTTCCTCACGACCGGGGAAATCGTCAACGCGGTGAACATGCCGAATCTCGACAGCCGCACGCTCGAAAGCGTCGGACCTTACCTCGATCTCGCAGATTCCCTTGGCAAGCTGCTTTCGAAAATCGCCCCATCCCAGTGCGATGGCATCCGCGTTTCCTACCTCGGCCCCGTCTCCGAACTCGATACCGAGCTCATCACCCGCAAGGTGCTGACCGGCTATCTCGCCGCTGCCCATCACGAGGCGCAGGTGAACCTGATCAACGCCCCCGCCATCGCCAAGGCACACGGCATCAACGTGTCCAAAGCCACTGCCGCTCTCGCCACCAACTGCACCGAGCTGATCGAAGTTTCCGCCATCAAGGGTGACGAAGTTTGCACCGTCGCAGGCACGTTCTTCGGCAAGTCCGCGCGTATCGTCCACATCGCCGGTCACTACGTCGAAACCAACCCGACCGGCAGATTCCTCTTCGTGGAAAATGACGACCGCCCCGGCATCGTCGGCACGATCGGAACATCCCTCGGCGGCGCTTCGGTGAACATCGCGAACATGGCCCTCAGCCGCACCAGTGACCGCAAACGCGCCGTCACCGTGATCGAAGTGGACACCGAACCCCCAGCCGAATTGCTCGCTCAATTGCGTGCGACGCCAGGGATCATCCGGGTCCTCAGCTTCGAGCTCTAAAAAATCGACGAATTGGGAAAAATCCGTTGCCAACCCCATCAGAGATTACTTAACTTCCTCGCAGCATGAAAAAACTCCTCGTCATAGCTACCACTTTTGCCGCTCTCAGTGGCTTCGTTGTCGCTGATATCCAAGCCCCTCCGGGCTCCACCTACACGTCCTCGCGCAAGCTTGGCCGTGCCATCAGCAACATCATGTATGGGTTCATCGAGATCCCGGAACAAGTCGTTCGCAAGGATGAGCAATACGGCCGCAAGGCAGGCTACACCTACGGCGCTGTCGACGGAACCAACCGCGCTCTGCGTCGTTTGGGATACGGCTTCTACGAACTCTTCACGTTCACCTGCCCTACCTATCGTGGAACTTTCAAACCACCTTATGAGCGTTGTGGCGAAGATAACCGCATCGAGATGAACGTGCACGACGGCCTCTCCGAATTCCCACCTGAACTGGGCTTCGACGGCGGCTACGATCACGTCCGCACGCAGAAATACTAATTTCTCGGATACATTTGGTTTGTTTTGTTTTTCCCGGCAGCGGTTCTCCGCTGCCGGGATTTTTTTACTCGTAGCCCAGACATTCCTGTCTGGGCATCTTGCTGAGCCGTAGCCCGGACATTCCTGTCTGGGAATCTTGCTCGGGCTTGTGAAAGAAACAGACAGTAATGTCTGTGTCACGCCCGTCGCTCCGTAGCCCAGACATTCCTGTCTGAGCATCTCGCTGAAGCCCAAAAAAAAGCGAGCGCGGATCGAAGTTCGATCCGCGCCCGAGATTGCACAATTTCCCCCCAAAAATCCCGCTTGGCTTTGCTGGCTTCAAATCAACTTCCCCCCGGAGATTGATCATGCCTTT
>JBDSZP010000196.1:0-13394 GCA_039925065.1 Luteolibacter sp. | reverse complement strand
GGTCGGCGAGGAAATCGGAGGCTTTATCGAGCTGCTGGACGGTTTTTTCCAGGTCGATGATGTAGATTCCGCCTTTGTCCTTCATGAGGAAGGGCTTCATGCGCGGATTCCATTTTTTGGTTTGGTGACCGTAGTGAACGCCAGCGTCCACCATTTCGTTGATGAGTTCGTTAATCATTGTAGTTACGAGGTTTCCCGCCTTGGAATCAGGACGGGCGATTTTGAAGATTTGCCGCATGGAGCCCCTCCGGATCTTCGTTGGTGAGTAAGGCGGCTTGAAGAGGGGCGGGGAAACTGGGAAAATCGGCGCAGGTTGGCAAGGGAAATCCTGATCAATGCTCAGGTCCGGTTCTCCTCCTTCGGATTTCGCAGAAGACAGGGACTACGAACGGGAAGTTCACGGCTCATACCCGAGGGTTTCGCGCAGTTCCTTCCGTGTTTGCACCGCCATCTTATATTCCAATTTTGGGATACTCGGGTGGGCTAGATCGGGTTTCATGAATTGATCCTGCTCAAACCAATGGTAAGCGGCCGCTTTGAAATACGGAACCGCTGCCATCATCAAAATCGCTGCTACCGCATAAGTCGGCACGAGCGTTTGGGCGACCACACCATTTTGAAGCAGATTTTCCGAGTTCGTGTAGAAACTCCGAACACATGTCGTGAGCAGCCAGAGGATGGGGACGGTAGACAGATAAAAGGCCGCGTAAACCCCCGTTTCCGAGCTCTGTGTGACCGCCCAACCGAGCATCGGAACAAATACAAAAGCACAGACGATCATCGCCCAGCCCAGCCAGCCCTGCTTTTGCCGGAATCCGAACGCCGCTGCCTTCTTCGCCAAGCGCCAGCGGATAATACGCACCGGCATCATGATCATCAGCACCGCGAGCCCGACAAATTGACTCAATTCCAGCGGTCCACGGCAGTTGTAAAACGACGGTGTTTCATACTCGATGGACTCGATGCTCAGCTCCCTGCCTCCCCAGGAGGTCAAGTGTGTGACCACCATCACATAGAAAAACGGCAGCAAAACCCCGCCTATCAAAATCCATGCCCAATCTGATGGCCGCATCAGCCCTTCCATACGTTCGGCGAGTCGTCGGATCAAAACGGGAACACGGTAGCGAAACGCAGCCACCAGTCCCATCGCCGCCATCAGGACAGCCCAGGAAATATAGCAGCAAATCCGCGACAGAACCTCATGATCGATCAAGCGACCGGGCCTCAGCTCTTCATCAGTTAAAACCGGAGGATTTTTCAGAAACGAGGACGCGCTCGTGCCAAACATCCCTGCGAGTTCGCTGCCTTTGTCATAGACCATGTCCGCGTTCGGAGATCTTTTGTTCGATGCCTTCCGGACTTTCAATTCCTGAACCCGATCGAGAATTTTCCTCAACCGCGCCGATTCCTCCGCGAATCCCAGTTTGTCAGCAGACGGACTGAGATTGGAAATGGTCCCGCTGGCCGCGACTGTGTTAATCAGCTCTCCGAGCAATGACCCGACCTCGGAGCTTGTTCGTTTTTGGAGAAAATCGTCGGACTCCGTCAGTAACTCGCGGAGGTTGGAGGGATTGTTTGTTTCTCCATCCATCCAAGCTTTAGCGGCAATCACATCCGCCAACATTCTGATGCTGATTTCCAAGCTGCTGGTTCTACCACAAATAAAAACGACCTGACGCATTACTTCCGGAGGTGTACGTCCCGGTAGCAGTTGGAGCTGCTGACGCAGCACTTCCATCTCGTAACTCACACACTTCGGTTGATCGCGAGCTTGGCGGAGGAGATTCAACGCTTCCGCGATTTTCGTTTCATCCAGCACATCCCATTCCGGAGTCTTGTTCGCCGCGTTTTCGGCCTTGGATTGGTTACGTCTTTTCACGGAGTCCTTCGCCTTCACCCCGGCGGCGATATACGTGAACCATGCGTTTTGCGGATCGATCCGGCGGGCGACTTCGAGGAAATCTGGCGGGAGAGTGCTGTGTTCGGAAAGATAGGATGCCGCATATTCCGCGAAATAGGCGGCATTCGTGGGATCGCTGTCCCACAGAGCTTTTACCTTGTCGGATTTTGAGGTCTTCGTTGAATCGCCATAAAGAACCAGCCGTTGCTCGGTCGTGAGACTGGGGGCGATCCTACCGTCCGATTGGCCCGGATCGCTGTAAAAAATGTCAGAAATAGGGGAGCCAAACATGCTCCCGCGGTTGACCACGGCTTTCACCCCGTCCGTCCATATCACTGCGGAGGCGATCACCAACATCGAGAAAAGAAGAATCCGCCACACCGGTCGGCTCTTCTTCGCATCCACCGCATCCCAGCGCTGGATCGCTTTCTCCGCGCCTTCGGGATCGGGTTTCACCAGCTCGCTGAGCAGGTGGCTGCCGGCGAGTTTCATTTCCGCATCATCGGCCAGCGGGCGGACGGCGGTTTCGATGAGGCGGGTTGGTGAATCCGGCATGGCGTGGGTTCAGGAAATCAAAGTGGGAGAAGGAAAGGTGGGATCTGCGGGACTCAGCAATGCGTCGCCAGCCGGATGGGGCGATTGCAAGTTCCCACAATGCTTCCTCAAATTGCGGAGTGGGGTAATAGATATCAGGCTGGGATGCCTCAAGCCGGCTTGAGCAGATACCCGCCGACCCAGCCTTCTTCGCCTCTTTCATTGCGGCACCAGTGCCAGCCGTGGATTTGGCGGAGGGACTCGATGCGGTCGCCGCGTTTGATGGTGAGCACGGTGGGATCGTAGTTTTCCATGGCGGCATATCGGCCTTCGCTGAGGGGTTCCAGGATTTCCTCGGGGACGTAGCCGTCGTTGCCATCGCGATCGACGGCCCAGACCCAACCGGGCCAGGCGCGGTCGGCGGCTCCGACGGTGACTTCATCGCCGGCTTTCAGGTTGATGGGATCGCTGTCTTTTTCCTCGTAATCGGCGTTGGCAATGAAGGTGGGCATGATGGGAGTTAGGAAATCAGACGGGTCGGGAAATGCGATGATTGATTTCCGGGAAGCGGAGGGTTCGGGGCCGGAAAATGCCAGGCATTTGCGGAAACGGCGGAAGCATGCATATTCCCGCGATGAAATTCTGGAACTTCGGATGCCTGCTGGCGGTTCTGACCTTGGTTTTTCACCCTGAAATGGGTGAGGCCGCGACTTCAGTTGCGGGGTTTTGTAAGGCGAACGTCGGTAAAAAGGTCGGGGACGGCCAATGCTGGGCGCTGGCAAATGAGGCATTCAAGGCATCGGGGAAGAGCCGCCCCACCAAGGAGATGCGGGTTTGGGGGCGTTTGGTGAATTTCTTCAAGGAGCCGGTTCAGGCGGGGGATGTTTTGGAATTCCAGAGTGTGAGGTTTTCTGAAGGGATCATCACCGGGAGCCATCACACGGCGGTGGTCATCCGGGGTGGGAATGCGGGGAAATTCACGGTTGCGGAGCAGAATTTCGGAGGAAACAAATGGGTTTCGTTTCGGGAAATGAGTTTGAAGACGCGGGTTTCTGGAAAGGTGGCGGTTTATCGGCCGGAGTGATGGCCGGTCTGTGGTGACGACGGACCGCGAAATTTATTTCGCCCGTCTGATTGGCTGTCGACGCGAAGAGTGTTCATCGACGCTGGCGCTGGACGAACACAAGAAGCGGAATGAATTCCGCGGTCCGGAAGACGGACCGCGAAATTTATTTCGCCTGTCTGACTGGCTGTCGGCGCGAAGAGTGTTCATCGACGCTGGCGCTGGACGAACACAAGAAGCGGAATGAATTCCGCGGTCCGTGATGGCGGCGGGCCACTTCCTAGATCATTTTGGGATCTCGTTGAGGGTATAATACGCTTCGGGGTGCCAGAGGGTTTGGGCGGTGGCGGATTTCACGCCTTTGGCTTCAAGGTGGTGAATGTGGCCGCGGACGAGGCCGTCGATTTTCAAACGCACGGATTTTTTGTCGGGCGAAACAATGGCGGCAGTGATGATCGGGGTGGCTTGATCGACTTCCGGGCTGCCGTATTCAGCTTGGAAAATGTAGGTGAAAGCGTCCATCGCATAGCTGGCGGGGTTTCCGGCGGTGGCCGGATCGACGGGCTCCGTGAAATTCAGCGTGAAGCCATCGGAGTTCGCGGTCATGGTTTCGATTTCAAACGGTGTTTTTCCGGTCCATTTCACGCGCTCGAACGTGAAGGGCTTGCTGCCGCGCGAGGCCCAACCGCGATTGGAGCCGCCGACGAAAAGCAGGCCGGCGTCCTGATCGAAACGGACCGGGATGATTCCGGCTTCGAAGCCTTCGAGGAAATGAAAGACGGCACCTTGATAGAGTCCGTTGACTTTTTCCAAGCAAACGCGTTGGACCTGCGAGTGGGTTTGCTCGCCGACGTAGAGTTGCTTGGGCCAGGGGCCGAATTTTCCGCCGCTCTTGTCGCAGGCGATGCCGGTGGGCGATTGGCCGATTTTTCCGTGGGGAAAAATGACGGCGGGTGGGATGAATTCCGGGTGCTTCGTCCGCTCGATGAGGATGCGGGACTTGTCCGCGACATCCGGCGGGGCGGGAAGGTGGGCGAGGGCAGCGTATTTGTTACCGGAGGGATTGCCTTGGAATGAGCCGGGCTTGAGCCATTTGAGGGAGGATGCGCCATTCCAAACGCCTTGATTGTCCATGTAAAACGCGTCGCCCTCCGCATTGAAGCCGATGCCGCCCGGCGAGCGGATGCCGGAGCAGGTGGGGATCATTTTCCCATCCGGCGTGACCCGGACGCACCAACCGCGCCAATCAGACTCGGCGGTGAAGGAGCCGGTCAGGCAGAGGACGACCCAGATGTCGCCGTTCTTGTCCGCCTCACTGCCGAAAGCGTATTCGTGGTAATCGCCCTTGATGCCCCAGTCGGAGCAGATGGTTTCGAAGGTGTCAGCGAGACCGTCGCCGTCCGTGTCCTTGATTTTGGAAACTTCCGGGCGCTGGGTCAGCCACAGTGCGCCGTCTTTCCAAAACATGCCGAAGGGTTCGTGCAGGCCTTGGGCGAATTTCTTCCAAGTGACCTTTTTCAAATCGTCGTCGTAAGCGCCGGAGCAGATCCAAAGATCGCCGCGGCGGGTGGTGACGGCGACTTTCTGGTCCGGCATCAACGCGATGGAGCCGATTTCCATCACCTCACCCGGCGGGAGCGGGATTTCCTCACGAGTGTAGAAATCGGATTGTTCCGCCGCGTAGGCTAAGGCGGAAAGGAGGAACATCGAACATCCAAAGCGGAACATTGAACGTTGAAGGGAAGAGGAGATGGGAAACATTGGTTTTGAAGATGGGTTCGGGCGAAACGAATTTCGCGGTCCGGACGAGGGTTATTTCCAGCGGTAGGTGAGGGTGGCTGCGTTGCCCGGATTGAGTGTCACGGTGGTTTTTCCGCTGAGTTTCTGAAGCGGGCCGCCGTCGGATTTGATGTCGATTTTGCCGTCGATGGACTGGTCGGAAATGACAAAATCGAGCAGGGAACCGTCGCCGCTCAGGGTGAGTTTGCGAATCAGGCTGCCGGTTTCCGCACGCCAGGAATCGAGGAGGATCAAGTCGCCGATTTGAACGGAAAAAGTGGGATTCCCGGCAGAGTCGAGTTTGTAGCCTCGGAATCGGGCCTCTTTCGGGAGAAACCGGGTTTTGCTGAGGTTCACGACATTTTCCCCTGCTGGCGGTGAATTATCCATGCCGCGGTCGATCCATTTCGCGCCTCCGTCGATGAATTTTCCGGTCCAGAGAAGTTCGGGGGCGAGGTTGTCGGCGGAGTAGGCGAGGTTGAGGCCGCCGGGAAAGCCAACGCCGATGGCGCGGGGTGTGGTGCCGGCGATGAAGTTCCGGTAAATGACAGGCCGTCCGTTGACGGGCTCGATGGGGATGGACTCGCGGATTTTCGCAGGCTTGGAGGATTGGTCAGACAGCCATTTCAAGTGTTTGTCGCCCGGGCCTTTCCATCCAACGGCGATGGCTTGCTGATCGCTGAGTTGGAGAAACTCGACGCGGAATTTGTGGGACCCTTGAGTGAGGCTGACCTTTCCCCGCTTGGCCCGGGTTCCGTTCATTGGGCCCGCGCCTTTGACTTCGACGATCATTTTTCCATCGATGATCACGGCTCCGGCATCGTCGGCATCGAGAATGAACTCGTATTCGCCATCGGCCGGTGCGGCGAAGTCGGCTTGCCAAACTTTCGCGAAATTGTCTCCGAACGGCGAATTTTTCACACTGATGATGCCGTCGTGCTCTTCCTCGACGTTCGTGGCCTTCAGCTTGGTGAAATCCGGCATGCGACTCCATTTGCCGAAATAGATTTGGGAAATGACGTTGGTGAGCGCGGTTTTCTCAAGCGGGAGAGGATGGAGCTTGAGGATTTCCTCGGCAGTCCAGGCGGTGTTGCGATCAGTGACGGTGGCGCGGACGGTTTTGACGAAATCCGGGGTGACCGCGCCTGACTGATTTCCCCAAGCAGAACGGACGTAGGTGAGAATGGCGGCGAGTTGGTCATCCGGGAGAACTGCTCCCTGGGGTGGCATTTCGAGATTGTAGGTTTTTCCCAAAACATCGACCGGGCCGGTGAGCCCTTTGAGCGCGATCTTGATAGCGCGATCCGGATCGCCAGCGACCCAAGGGCTTTCCGAAAGCGGCGGAAAAGTGCCGCCCGTGGCTCCCTTCCCGTCAGCGCCGTGGCAGGCCGAGCAATAGAGAGTGAAAAGCTGTTGGCCGTCCTGTGCCGCTGCCGGGAGGATGGCTGCGGCGAGAGCGAAACCGGAGAAAATGGAAAATTTGCACATGGCTGGGTAGAGGGTCGGGTAAGATACTTAAGGCTTTTCAGGAATCTTTGTGCGGCGCTGCAGGATAGTAATACAAGGCGATCGGAAGAGCCGAACCGAAACGGAATCAGCGAGTTCTGCGGAGAGCGCGGTAGTGATTCGCGAGTCCGGCTGTGGCCGCATCCGCATATTCGCGGAAAATCGAGGGCACCTTTTTCCCGCCGATTTCGCGGAGCCCGCTGTAGTCGCCAGCTTGGATGCGGGCGTAGTCGATGGTGGAGTTCATGACATAAGGCTCCATGAAGATGGTGGGGCAATGATAGAGGCGATTCGCGAGGAGATTGCGCGCCCAGAGGTAGGGTTGGTTCGGAATTTGGCGGACGTTGAGGGAATCCGGCGGATATTGATAAGGCGGAAGTCCGGTGGCCTCGGCGAAGGAGCTGGCGATGGATGAGCCGATCTCGATTTCCTCTGGATGGGTGCGCTGGAGAAGCTTGTGGAGCAGGGCGAAACGTTGGTCTGCCAAGGAAACTTCGTCGTCACTGTAAGCACCGTTTACCAAAAGATGGAGATGCGTGTGATCAATCAGGGTCGGTTTGTTGGGATCGCCCCAGGCCTCGGCATTGAAATGAAGGCAAAGGACGAGATCGGGCTTGAGGGATTCGTTGACGAGCTTGGCGCGGGCGTGGATTTCAGCGGTGCGGTAGAAAAGGCGTTCGGCGAGTTTTTGTGGGGATTCCGGACTGGCGGGAGATTTGGTTTCGTTGGCGATGGATAGAAGTGCCTCGGGCCGGACTGTGGTGACAGGTTCGGCTTTGTCGCGAACCAGCGAGACGGTGGCTCCGAGTGCTTCGAGCTTCGGCTTGAGGATTTCCGCGACGTGCAGCGTCATGTCTCCCTCGCAGACAGGATTGCCATCACCGACGACGAACCAGCGCTCTTCCATCTTCGCCCAAGCACCGCCGATGTGGCCCGGATCGATGGCGATTTTCAGATCGGCGAGAGGTTTTTCCTGAGTGGTCGGCGGCAGGTCGGCGGCCGTTTTCCAGAGGCTGGGAGCTTTGATCGATGCCGATGTGGCGAAATGCAGATGGAAAACGTCTGCAGGCGGGAGTTCGCCGGTCTTGATGCTGGCTTCGGTTTCGCCGATTTCGATGAAGTTTTTCCATGCTTGTCCGGTCGTGAAAACGGTGGTGAGGAGGCGTTCGAATTCCTCGCGGGAAATCGTGTTTTGAAAGGCATCGAGCGCACTCCAATCCGGCGGTTCGGCGAGAACGGAGTGGGTGGCGGGTGGCTGCGCTGCGGTCGGTTTTGTGACAGGAGGAGGCGGCTTTGGCAGCGGTTTCCGGAAAATAAACACCGCGGCGACCGTCAACAGAATGAGGGTGATCGTTAGAAGAAGCTGGCGCGCGGAGAATCGGCTCATTGAGGGAATTGGATTGTCGGGAAGCGGAGGAATGTGGAGCTTTGCGGAGGAGCGAACGATTTTAGCTCATTTTCTACCATGTCTGCGATTCGAATTTTATTTCTCGGTGATGTTGTTGGCGAGCCTGGACGCAAGGCGGTGATCGAACAATTGCCGCTCCTGAAACAGTCTGAAGGCCTCGATTTTATCATCGTGAACGGCGAAAACTCTGCCGGAGGGAAGGGGATCACGCCTAAAATCGCGATCGATCTCCTGCGTGCTGGAGCGGCGGTCATCACGACGGGCGATCACGTTTGGGATCAGCAGGAAATCGTCGATTATTTCCCAACGGAGCCGCGGTTGCTGAGACCGATGAATTACCCTGAAGGCACACCGGGCGCAGGCAGTGTGGTTTTGGAAACCGCGAAGGGCCGGATCGGCGTGATGCAGGCCCAGGGTCGCTCGTTCATCCAGCCGCCGTTGGAAAATCCCTACCTCGCGGCGGAAAAGGAAGCCGAACGTCTGCGGGCGGACGGCGTGATGGCCATCGTCCTGGATTACCATGCGGAAACCACCAGCGAAAAAATCGCGATGGGCCGCATGCTCGATGGCAAAGTCTCGCTCGTGGTCGGCACCCACACCCATGTGCAAACTGCGGATGAAAGCATTTTCCCCGGCGGAACCGGCTACCTCACCGACGCGGGAATGTGTGGTCCGGACGAATCCGTCCTCGGGCGCAGCATCGAATCGGTCGTCTGGCGTTTCAAATCAGGGATGCCCACGCGCTTTCCCATCGCGAAAGGTCCGGTGAGGATGTGCGGCGTGATCGTGGACGTGGATGCGGAAAACGGCGCCTGTTTGGCTATCAAGAGGTTCTCGCTGTTACTGCCCGATGTTGAGAAAACCCCGCAGTGACAGGCGATAGAGCCGGTCTGCTGCCGGGATTTCGACAAGCGTTTTTTTCTGTCCTTATCGGGTAGCGCCATCTATCGAAAGGAATGAGCTCAGAACTGCAATTCGATCGGGCGGAATTTTCCGAAGCCTCCTCCATGGCTTGCGGCTCCTGCAAATCGCCTCTCATCACGGAGTATTTCGCCGCCAATCAACGGCCCATCTGTGGAAATTGCGCGGATGAGGTAAAAAAAGTGCTCAGCGGACAAGGTTCCGGTGCTGTCCGTTTCGTAAAGGCGATTCTGCTCGGTTCCGGAGCGGCACTGTTGGGAATGGCTGCTTACGCGGCGATCATGGTTTTAGCCAGGAGCGAGTGGTCTTTGGTCTCCATCGCGCTCGGTTGGTTCATTGGAGCGGCCGTGAGGCGCGGCTCCATGGGGCGGGGTGGTTGGCGCTACCAGACACTCGCCGCGTTTTTAACCTACACCGCCATCTGTGCCGCCTATGCGGTGCAAATCTGGTATGAAATTCCTGACAAACATTCTCCAGAGCTGTTGTTTGGCCTCGTTGTCACGGGATATGCGATCCCGTTTCTGTCGGGATTTGAGAACATCCTCGGCATCCTCATCATCGGCTTCGGCGTATGGCGGGCGTGGCAGATGAACCGTCCGATTCGCCTGGAAGTCACTGGGCCTCATGCGATTGCTACCGCTTCCGCCGACCCAAAACCCTCATCTCCCGCCGATGCCGGAATCTGAGGCATTGCTCGCGAATTGTCCGGTATCGGACTGCCGGAGTTGTGGTACCGAACTGGCTGCCGCACTTCTCGCCTGTCCGGCGTGCGGTGCCTTGGTTCATGCGGCGCGACTCACCCGCCTGGCCGCTGCTGCCGATTCTGCGGAAAAGCCGGAGCAGGCGCTCGCCCTCTGGCGTGAGGCCCATCAGTTATTGCCGCCCGGCACCCGCCAGCAACTGGCCGTCGCCGAAAAAATCGACGGATTGGTCACGGTGGTCGATCAGCCGCAGCGGAAGAAGGCCAGTTCGCCCAAGGGCAAGGTGGCTGCTGGGGCAGGGGGCTTGGCTCTTTTTCTCGCGAAGTTTAAATTTCTCCTGCTTTTCGTCCTCACAAAGCTCAAGTTCCTGGCTTTCGGGCTTACGAAGATGGGCACACTGCTCTCGATGTTCCTTTCATTCGGCCTCTACTGGAGCCTGTGGGGTTGGAAGTTTGCCGCCGGCTTTATTCTCTCGATTTACGTGCATGAAATCGGCCACGTCGCGATGCTCAGCAGGCTTGGAGTAAGGGCAAGCGCTCCGATGTTCATCCCTGGTTTCGGTGCGGTGGTCAGGTTGAGAGAGCATCTGCCAACACCTCGTGAGGACGCCCGGGTTGGCCTGGCTGGGCCAATCTGGGGTTTGGGCGCTGCCGTGGTTGCTTGGTTGATAGGACTCGGCTTTGAGCTGCCGCTGGCTCTTGCGGTCGCGAAGGTTGGGGCTTGGCTCAACCTATTCAATCTGACACCCGTTTGGCAGCTTGATGGCTCGCGGGCATTTCGTGCTCTCAACAAAAAACAGAGGATTCTCGCCGTCCTATCCGTCGCTGCAGCATTCTTTTTCGTGGCAGGAGATGTGCACGGAATTCTGGTGATCGTGCTTGGATTCGGGGTGTTCCGACTGTTTGAAAAGTCTTCTGAATCCAACGGCGACGGCCGGGCGCTGGTGGAATATATCGTGCTGATTAGCGCCCTATCCGCCATTGCGTCGCTCCCTGCGGTAACCGGTTGAGTCTGGAAAGACAGTGCGCCTGTTCTCCATCAAAGGTCGTTCTACTGCTGCTGGATAAACGCAAAACAGCCTGCAATGTGTCATTGCAGGCTGTTCGCAGATACGGAAGATTTCTAGCTGATCAAGCTTGTGGCCCGATGTATTTGGCATCGCTGAACCCAAGCAGCGGGATGAAAATGAACCCCAGGAGGGCGCAACCGATTCCGTAGCCAACTCCTTTGCCAAAGCTTTTGGCGAGGGCGATCATGATGATGACGATAATGATGAAGTTCACAAACGGGATGAAGAGTAAAACGATCCACCAGACGGGTTTGCCAGCGATTTCCAGCATAACGATGATGTTGTAAATCGGCACAATGGCCGCCCAGCCGGGTTTGCCCGCTTTGACAAATACCTTCCACAGACCGGCGATGAGGAAAACCATCACGACCAACCAGACCAGCGCACCGATCAGTCCGGCGATCACACCGCCGCCACTCGAGGTGCTTTGGTATTCAGACTGAGCGAGCAGTCCGTGAAAGGACGAGGAAGTTGCGAGCAGGTGGAATAGGGAGGTCATGGTAATTTCTGGTATGGTGTGTTATTCAGGCTGAGAATCGTTGTTGGGAATTTACTTTTGAAGAAGGAATTCGGGGTGTTGACCCGAGCCGCGCATGCGAAATTTCCACGAGGTAACTGTTGCGCGGGACTCTAGCGATTCGGCCCGCCGTGCCAAGAATTCTTTTGGGGCCGTTTATTATCAATATGGATGGCGTTGTCGTGGCATCATCATCTCGGTTTCTAATGATTGGGCAGGCGCGAAATGAGACAGTTGATCCGAAAAATGACTGAAGCCGGGGTCTGAATGGCCAGGATTTTGCTTCCGAACGTTGCACCTTCGGCTCCCTGAGCCTTATATTCTCAGGGGATTTGGATAAATTTTCTTTTCATTGAGATTTTTTTTGACAGGGTGGCGGGCTTTGTTACTGTCCGCCCGCTCTTCCCCACACCAAGTCAGGGGTGCCGCGCCTGGTCTCGCTCTTTTATGAGATTGGTCGCGGTGTTTTTGTCGGGTGAAGGTAGAGCACAAATGTCACATTGCTCGCGTAGCTCAGGGGTAGAGCGCATCCTTGGTAAGGATGAGGTCGGGGGTTCAATTCCCCCCGCGAGCTCCAGGGCAATCACGAAAATCTCAACAGTCTCAAGCAGAACAACAACCACCATGGCAAAAGAAGCATTCCAGCGCAACAAGCCGCACGTAAACATCGGCACGATCGGTCACGTTGACCACGGCAAGACCACCCTCACTGCAGCAATCACCAACACGCTTGCTGACAAGGGCCTCTGCCAAAAGAAGAGCTACGCGGACATCGACGCGGCTCCGGAAGAACGTGAGCGTGGTATCACCATCAACACCGCCCACGTCGAATACGAAACCGCCAAGCGCCACTATGCTCACGTGGACTGCCCAGGTCACGCCGACTATGTGAAGAACATGATCACCGGTGCTGCCCAAATGGACGGTGGTATCCTCGTTGTTTCCGCTGCTGACGGCCCAATGCCACAAACCCGCGAGCACATCCTGCTTGCTCGTCAGGTTGGCGTTCCTGCTCTCGTTGTTTTCATGAACAAGGTTGACCTTGTTGATGATGCCGAACTTCTCGAACTCGTTGAAATGGAAGTCCGTGACCTCCTTTCTTCCTACGAATTCCCAGGTGACGACATTCCAATCGTCATGGGTTCCGCCAAGCTCGCGCTTGATGGCGACCCAGCTCAAATGGAGAACGTCATGAAACTCATGGACGCTGTGGATTCCTACATCCCTGAGCCTGAGCGTCCGATTGACAAAACCTTCCTGATGCCGATCGAAGACGTGTTCTCGATCGAAGGTCGTGGAACGGTTTGCACCGGCCGTGTCGAACGCGGTATCGTCAAGAAGATGGAAGAAGTCGAAATCGTTGGTATCCGCGACACGCAGAAGACCACCGTTACCGACATCGAAATGTTCCGTAAGCTCCTCGACGAAGGTCGTGCCGGTGACAACGTCGGTCTCCTCGTCCGCGGTCTTAAAAAGAACGACGTTGAGCGTGGCCAAGTCATCGCCAAGGTCGGCACCGTCAAGGGTCACACGATCTTCAAGTCTGAAATCTACGTTCTCTCGAAAGAAGAAGGTGGACGCCACACTCCATTCTTCTCCAACTATCGTCCTCAGTTCTACTTCCGTACTACGGATGTGACCGGCAGCATCAAGCTCCCTGAAGGCGTTGAAATGGTGATGCCTGGTGACAACATAAACCTTGAAGTTGAACTCATCACTCCGATCGCCATGGAGCCTACCATGCGCTTCGCGATTCGCGAAGGTGGCCGTACCGTTGGTGCAGGCCGCGTGGGCGAGATCATCAAGTAAGAATTTAGCAACGAGGCTTCCTGTGGTTACCGCAGGAATGCCGGACTCCGGGGCATCCCGCTTCTAAGCGGGATGCCCTTTGGTCGCCTCAAAACGGAAGTAGCTCAATTGGTAGAGTAGCGGTCTCCAAAACCGTTGGTTGTGGGTTCGAGTCCCACCTTCCGTGCCATTTTTCATTTCAGTATCC
>JBDSZP010000195.1:0-10299 GCA_039925065.1 Luteolibacter sp. | reverse complement strand
CGCACAGGGGACTGTGCGGACCACTTCGGATCTCCAACAAATTACTTGGCAGCAGAGGATAAATTCCTAGGCTTTGAATGAGATGAGTCAGTCTGCTACTGTCACCGATTTGGCGAAGCTGCTGGCGGAGTCACTGGAGGAAGTGCGTGGAGAGCGGGGAATTGCCGCCAGTGCCGAGGAAATCGAATCGGCCGCCTTTCTCGTCTTCCAGGCAATGACAAGCCGCTCGCGGGATTATCACGGCCTTTCACACATTTTCAATGTCGCCGAAGGTCTGCCCGCGCTCGCCAAACTCGCTGCGATTTACCACGACATCGTTTATTTTCACGTGGACGGCGGATTTCCACCGAATGTGAGCGAACGGATCGGTGATGCGGTGGAGCACCATGGCGACAAGATCGTGTTTACCATGACACCGGATGACATGCTCACCGACGTTGCCAACATTTTCGGAATCAGTCCCGGACAGGAACTGAGGCACGACGGCGGACTGAGCGAGTTTCTCAGCGCCGCACTCGCCATGCGGGAGTTGGGGAAATTCCTTAGCTTGAAAAATCTGTGGGCCGTGGCCGCTTGCATTGAAGCCACCATTCCATTCCGCGCGGCGGTCCAAGGGATAACTCCGGGCGACCTGCTAGGAAAACGGCTTGGATATTTGCGGAGAGGACACGCCGCTTTGACGGACGACGAAATCGAAAGGATTCAGATTCTCGCCGTCCGGATCGCCAATGCGGACGTCCGGAGTTTCGGCCAGGCCAACCTCAGCGATTTTCTCGAGAATACCTGGCAACTCCTGCCAGAAACCAATCCGGAATTCCATCAAACAGGCACCTACTCCATCCGGAGTTATCGCGATGCATTGGACCGCATGGAAGGATTTCTATCCAATCTCGATCCCCACGTGATCTTCCGCCAGCACGGCACCACGCCCGGCGATGATGAATTCCAAGCACTGATTCAACGCGCCGACAGCAACCTCCGCAGCGCCTCGGAATATCTAAGAGCGAACATTGCCGCATTGGTCGTGTTGGAAGCCCTCGCCGAACTCACCGGCGGAGACGGGCCGATTTCCTATTTCACCGGGGCAACAGATTCCGGACAACCTCGGATTCACGATTTCCTGCATCACGCCGGACTCCTCACGAATCCCACTCCACCCCCACTGGATGCCGAGGTGATGAACATTCTGAAGTTCGGCCGCGCCAGGGTCAACGGCTTCGATACCGCATCGTCGTCGCTGGTCGCCTACTTTTACGAATTGCTTGGCACCGCTGGAATTGCGGAACTGGTCCGCCGCGCTCATGAGGTCCACGCCGGAAAACAGGATTGGAAATGGTTCCTAGCCGTTCTGCCCCGTGAGGTAGTGAGCGACGTCGCCATGGCAATCTCCCAGATTGCGATCGCCCGAAAGGACCGGTTTCAGGAGTTTCTCAACCAGTGAAGCGCCAGATAGGTGGATCCGGCTCCGCGATATGGTGCGATGGATTCCAATTGGTGGCGAAGGACCAAGGAGTGGCGATATCGGATCGCCATGTCCATGGGGTGCCAATGGATGGAGCTTTCCCTCACCTCATTGGCTTTTCATGGGCATAGGCGGACGGATTCCGCCTCTCCTTGAAATGGCTGCGGTCGCAGGATCACCTGATTATTAGAGATCGGGATTTCGCGGGAACTTGGCGTAAGGCAGTCGTGCTCCCTGATATTTCTGCCGGTCCGCGCGGATGCCCGTCGGTGCGACAAAACCCGCCGTCCCCGCAGCGGCGATGAGGTCGTCCTGATCGATGCCATCGCCACTGACGCCGATCGCGCCGATCATCACACCATTTCGATAGAGGGGAAAGCCTCCGGGGAAAATCGTGATGCCGTTGGGCAGGTAGGGATTGGGTGCAGTGAGTTGCTGATCCGGGGTCAGCAACACACCGTTCAAAGGATTTTTCACCCCCGCAGGCAGCAGCGAATATTGTTCCTGCAAGCTATAGAAGGGCCCGGGCGCGGTATTGGCGATGCCCGGTGGATAAAACTGCTGCGCGAGAAAACCCACCGTGCGCGACGAAAACGCCCTCGTGTCATCGGAAAAGAAAACCGCCGTGCGCGCCTTCTGGACCGCCACGTCCCAACTGAAAAGGGTCGCGCCCGGCGTGCGAATGGTCCCGAGAATCGCGGGTGCCGTGTCCGGCAACGCAGGATTGTTCACCACGGTGATAAATGTTTCCGCTGCCTGCCCGCGTGGCAAACGAATGCCCGCTCGGGTGATTTTCGCCCGGGCTGAAGCTTGGGAAAGAATCTTGTTCACCTCGCTGGCGGTCAGCCGGGGCTGGCCATGGATCAGGCCGCCCACGGGATCGGCGATGACGGGCGCGCGAACCTCGCAGACTTGTCCGCCGAACGAGTGCGTCGGATAGGCGACGACCGGTGAGTCCACGACAGCGTAGTTTGAAACCTGTGCGCCAATCGAGCCGAGCGGTTGCACGTCGCCCAACTGCGTTCCGCCCTTCACGTAGGGCACGCGGATGCCATCAATGAGCACATTCGAACCAAAAATCGCGGCTTTGGGTTGAAAGCCGATCTGACCAGCCAGCGCCACGTCTTCATCCGGATCGTAGCGCTGCTGACCGAGTTGGATGTCCGCCAAAATGGAAAAACGGCTACCCTTGGGCGCACGGGTCTGCCCAGCCACACCCACGCCGCCGATCAATTTCCCGGCATGAAAAAGCGGCACTCCCCCGGGAGATCCGGCGAGGCCGGTCAACGGAGCCGGGCCACCAATCGCTCTTCCATTCGTGCCGCTGGTGAAGTCCGCGACGTAATCGACGTGTGGATTCTTGAAGCGGTTCACGTCGGTGAACGAAAGGTTTGAGAAATTCACCCCCACGAGGGGACCGTTCGGACGATTGCGAATCCCGGGCGGAAAATGCTGCTGCACGATGAACCCGGCCGTGCGCGAGGTGAAGGCATTCTTGTCGCTGCTCAGAAAGGCCGCAGTGCCTGCCTTGGTGATCGCGTCCAGCACAGCGGTGCCTTTTGGCGCACCGTCCACACTCCAGACGCCGAGCACGAACCCCTCGCCGTCCACCACCGCGATCACCGCACGGGGCTCAATCTGCTGCGCTCTGGAAATCGCCTGGGTAAGCACGCGGGCCACCTCATTCGAGGTCATCCCCGAGGCGAAAACCGACTGGATGAGCAGTGCGAGCAACAGTTTGACGAGGCTACGGGTCACGTTCCCATCGTGCAGAACACGCATCCGGCGGCAAGATTCAATTCGTTCACGGCCAAACCCGGAATCTGGTTTGTAGTCCAACCCTTGAGGGTGTCTTCATTGCGCAACGAAGACACCCTCAAGGGTTGAACTACGAGCGAAGAGCCAACAGCGCGATCAGCCTCGCCTCGTTCGCTTTGGTTTCTTCAAAGTAGGATTTCCTCTAATCACTTACATTTCCCGCATTTGCCTCCCGCCTTGCAGTGGCCACAGCTCGAACAGTTTTTGCATGCGCTGCAATTATCCGAGCCAGTACAAGTGGCGGCTTGGAGGGTTGGAACAGCGATTAAGGCGATGGCGGCAAGAATGAGGGTTTTCATGTATCCGCAATCTGAGGATCAAATCCGGCTTTGGCGAGGCTATTAGGCACACGCGCTGTTTGGGCCGGCAGATTCGCGGTCGGACGTCGGAGGAAGTGCCGAGTGATCAGTGAGCAGTGATCAGAAAAGAGATTCCTAGCCATCGCTCACTTTCGTGCCTCTCCGTGTCTTTCGTGGTTCCTCTTCCCTGACCACAGCTCACGCCCCCGGTCAGCTCAACAATCAGACACGACCTCTTCCCTGCTCACTGCTCACTCGGCACTTTTCTCACGGCGCTGGCGAGAACTGAGTAAAGAGCTCGTTGATCGACTCATTGATGGCCGCATCAAACGGATAGGCTTGGCGAAGGGCGATCAACCTCGTGTTGCCAGAGGCCGAGTTGCCGCGCACGTAGTCCATCACCGCGCGGGACATTTCCACTTCCGGCGAGCGTTGGCTTTCCCAGCTCAGTTGGGCGACCGTGGCTTTGATGAGTGAAATGTTGCAGGAATCGCGGCCTACTTTCAGAAACGCCAGCCACCACGCCTGGGCGTCCTTCGGGTCGGAGGGGAATTGCAAGGGTGTCGATTCGTCCGTGCGCAACACCGGAAGCCGGGGGATTCCGTCGTGCGATTGATTGGCCGAAGCGAAGACCGGCGGAGAGGAATACAGCAGGAAGTGAGTGAAGCCAGCTTGTTCGCCGAGCGTCTTCGCGGAGGGGTTCCATTCGCCGTAGGGCCAGCAGAAAATCGTCGGAGCCCGGAAACCGTTGTTATACAACCGGGCCCGGCTGGTGCTCATGTCCGTCCTGATCCGCCGCAGGTATTCCTCGTTGGTTTCCGTGCGCTGGTATTCGGTAAGGAATTGGCGGGTGATTTCGGCAGGCTTTTCATCGGTTGAGGCCGGCGTTTCCGATGTCTGATAGTGAAGTCCATCGGAATGCGACACCACCTCCATCAGATTGGAAGAATACATTTCCTTGGCTTCCGACCAAGTCATCGTGGGATCTTCGCCACCCCGCTCCTCGGTGCTGTGGCTGCTTTCCTTCGTATCGCTCAACCAACTGGTGACGAGCGCCATGGTGAACGGAAAATGATATTTCTGGGCACGCGGGTAAAACAGTTTGTAGACGCTTTGCGACCCGTCATCGAGAGTGATGATCAGCGGCTTTGGCGGGAGATCGGCAGCATCGTTCGTGATCAGGTAGCCTTGCAGCCGGGAGAGCGGACAAACGGTGAAACCGCTGTTCGCAATGAATTCCATCATGTTATCGAGGTATTCGGTGGTGTTCTTATAGGGGAACGTCGTTTGACCCACCTTGCCTTCGGCGAACGTGTGCAAGGCCAGCACCGGCACGACGGGGTTGTCCTCCTGCGCTCTCAAGGCATTGCGCTTGTAGAGTTCTGCCAGACAGACAACCGACCACATCGTCGCATCGGCCGGAAAGTTTTTCGCCTGTGGCAACTTCATGGAGACAGTCGGAGTCGAGGGCGCTGGTGGGATTTCCGCCGTGGTGACGGGATCGAGCACCGGAACCGCCTCATAGCCGAGAAGCCTGCGCGCTCCGACGCTCTGAGTGGGCAGGGTGAAAAGTTTATCAAACGTCTTCTGCTCCCAGGTCGCGTAATTGAACCATGAAATCCCGCCGCAGAGACTGAGAGGAATATGGTCCATCGCCCGTGCGAGCTCTTCGACGGGTGCCTCGATCCCGATCGCCGGCCATTGAGTGGTGCCTGGTTCGAGATTCAAATGTTTCGACAACACATGGTCCCCCACCCACTCGGGTTCACGCTTCCAGTCGCGCCAGTATCCCATCGGTTGGAGGAAATCCAAACCGGCGGTGCTCAACATCGGATAGTTCTGGCTGGCTTCCGTAAACTGCCACGGCAGGACGTAAGCCCCCCAACGGACACCCGGATGGTTGGAACGCATGTCCTTGACCAAATTGCCGACCCAGTCAGCCAATGTTTTCGCACGGAGCTCATACCACTTCGCCTTTGCGTAGTCGTTCTTCAGAGTGTCGGCATTCCATGCGAAGCCATAAAGCCGGGTGAATTCTTCACCCAGAGGACCTTTGCTGCCGGCCTCCCAATGATCGTAGCGGATCCAATCGAGCGAGACTCCGTCGAAACCATAAGTATCGAGCAATTTCGTGAGCAGGGCGGTTTGCCGCGAGCGGACTTCGATGAATCCGGGGTCCACGAATTGTTCCCCCTTCTCGTTGGAGTAAGCAGCTTTTGGAAAGAGCGCCGCCGCCTGCGAATCGTGAAAGCACGGCCACCAAGCCCAGACTTCGATGTCCATTTCGTGGGCGCTTTTCAACATCCCTTTCAGCCAGTTTGCATCCTCCCAGCCCTTTGCCGTCTTTTCGCCGGGAAGCGGCACCAGCAGTTCGCCGGATTCCAGGGTGGCACCGGTGCGGCCGCTCGGAAAATGGTCCTCGTCCTGTTTCACCATCAGATCCACGCGGGTGATTCCGTGGGATTTACACTGGTTCAACAGCCACACCCAGCCGTCCTTGGTCACGTTCTCCGAGGTCCGGACAATGATGCTTTGCGGAATGCCGAGGTCCGGCAATTTCTTGGGTGCCGCTGTGTGGCTGGCAGCGGACGTGATGGGATTTTGCGCCTGGGCATGCGATGCGAGCAGGAGCGCGGCAAGTGAGAGGGGCAGATATTTGATCATCGGAAGGTATCGTGTTGAGATTAATGTTTCGCCATTTCCCGGCGAGGGTTGGTTGCATCAGTTGACTGAGCCGCGCTCTTTTTGATCGGTGCGACAGGAGAAGCTTGATCCTCTGGTGTGGCCTTTGGTTTTGCCTCCGGGATCGGAGGTAACGGACTCGAAGCAGGCTCGGCAACTTTCGCAGCAAAATTCCGCCGGGCAGGAAGCCGCCAGCAAGCCAGGGTCCAGCCAGCCAAGCCGACGGCAAGTTGCACGAGCTCTGCGGTGAATGTTGCCGAAGAACCAGGCAGTTTCAGGGCAATGCTGAGGGCCGAGTAAAAGCACAGCAGCCCCCAAGCGATCAATGATAGGCGGGCCGCCTGAATCGCAAACGCCCGCTTCGATTTCCCAAGTCCGGATCCCGTTAGTCCGGCCTTGCGAGACTCATCCATCGGACCTGCATGCGATGGCTCCGGATGCGCACTTCCTGTGTTGCCATCCGCCGTCGCAGTTTCCCCATCATTTGTCCCGACCGATTCACTCTGGTTGGCGGCTGGCAGATTCGTCGGCTGCCACTTCCCGCCATCCGTGGAAAAGAAGCCGTGGTAGAGTCCCGCGATGTTACTGGTGAAGAGAATGCACCAGAAATAAACCGGATAGAACGGTGCCAACAGAAGGATCAGCGGATAGCGGCTCCAGGAACTGCGGTCGATCAAAATGCCGACCAAGAGCTGAAGCAAGAATGCGGCGGAACCGAGTGAGATCAACAATTCATGCCCGGGCAGCCAGGAACTTCCGGCAGGACCACCCACCGCTTTGCACAGGCTGAAGAGCGCCAGCCCCAAGCTGGAGACAATCCATACGCAGCCCATCACGGCGAAAAACGATACGATTCCGTGGCGCGCGCCGGTATGAAAAACCCCACGGTGCTGCTCCCGCAGCGTTCGCGCCATGCCGCTGCTCCAGCGCTTCCGTTGCCGCCACAGGCTACCCCACCGACGCGCCATCTCCACGTTGGCCGTCCAATCGATATCGTAGTGCAACTGCCAGCCCGACGCTTGCAACCGCCAGCTTAGATCAATGTCTTCCGCAGTAGTTTCAGCATTCCAGCCGCCACATTCCAACAATGCCTGCCTTCGATAGGCCACCCACGCCCCCGAGACTGTCGTCAAGCCGCCCCACAGGGATTCCGCGCATTTGACCATGCAGATGACCGCCAGATAATCGATCGCCTGCATCAACTGCGTCAAATTCCGTATGTTCTTCGGGCGAATCTTCCCGGTAACAGCCCCCAGCCCCTTTTTCATCACGAATTGGGACAACATCGACGTCCAGTCCATGGTCTCTGCGGTGGTGTCCGCATCGAGACAAACAATCACCTCCGTTTTGACCGTGCGAAGCGCCTGATTCAAAGCCGCCGCTTTTCCGACGTTGTGGGGAAGCTTGAGGATCCGCACTTTAACCGGCAGCCCCGATGGCAGACGTAGGTCGAAGCCGGGAGGGCTTCCATCATCGATGAGAACGATTTCCTTCGGCTTGATCTTGAGATCACGCAGGCTGGCCACCGAACGCAGCGCCTCCTCGCCATCGCCATAAAACGGGATCAGCACCGTAAAGGAAGGCAACCTTACACCGGGCCTTACGCCGCCACGAGCCAAGGATAACGATCGCGTCAGTCTCAAGAGCGCGGAGGCGGACCAGCACAGGCTCAGTAACAGCGGGAAATATCGGACGAATTCCCACACACATTCGAGCGGCCCTAACGGCCAGCTCACCAGTTTGTAGAGCTCGTGCTGCCACGATTGGAGGAGAAGCTGGAGCCAGTGCGTAAAGTTCATTGGATGAAAGAAAAAGGCCGCTGCTGACGACCCAAAGTGGGTTAGAAACTGTAGTGAACGCCGATCTTGACCGACGTATCGGAAAAGTCGTTGAGCGTGATATCATCACCGGCCGCGCTGGAATTCGTGTCCCGGACGCGCAGCGATGTCTCCCCGAAGATCGATAGATCCTTGGTCAGCGCGTATTCCACGCCGGGTTCGAACACCAAAACCTGTGACGTCAGCTCGTGGTTGGGTTTGGAGATATTGGCCGGACGCTCGGAATACTTTGTCCACTCGACCTCTGCGGAGGCCCGCAGTTTCCAGTGGCCGGTTTCCCAGCGCCATTCCCAGTGTACGTTCAGCGAGTCCGAATCGTAGTACCCGGTAGTTAGATCGAAACGCGGGCCAACCGCGCAGCCGATTTCCGTGATCACTCCGCCGCCGAGCTTGTATTCGATCGCGCTCGATAGATGCCCTTCCAAGGTCTCGAGACCCACGGGATGCCCCGGGGCTTCGGTTTCAGGAGGGCGGACGGCGTAGTCCTGAAATTCCCAGCGGGTCCCGAATGTCCACTCCGTCCTGTCATTCTTCGCGTAAACGAGTTCCAACGCTGTGCCGACGGTCAGGTTGTCCTGGCTTACCTGATCAAACCACTGGTAACAGCCCTTTCCCTCCCAATTAAAGTCCAGTTTGTCCGTCATGCTGGATTCAAATTTCCAACCCGCCCCCGCGCCCCAGCCTGGTTGAGATCGGTTGGGGATCGGTTGGGACTCGTCATAGATGCGCTCAAGAAACCGCGAGACTTCGATGTCGAGAACCAGATTGACATCTTCCCCATCAAACGCCTGCCAACACAGGCCGGGTTTGAGTTCGTAATCGTCCAGTTGATCCTCTTGAAAATACCTCTTCTCAGCACCCATGAAACGACCTCGGAGATCCCCGTCCCCGCCATTGAGTGGGAAAGTCGTCTCGATTGAAGAACCCACGAATCCGTCGCCCGTTCGCGCTTCCCGGCTTGGATCGACCTCAAAAAGGTTCGACTGCCATCCCACCGACGTTTTTGCCTCCAACTCCCATCCTGGCTCGTCCGCATCGGAATCGTCTTCCTCCCCGGCGCGCGCCTCTTCTCCCGCCCGCGATTCTCCTCCAGCCACCAAAACCACAAGGAAAGCAAAGTAAAGACAGACCTGACAGCCTCTTGAATAAATCAAGAACAATCCGGCCAGATCGCCCTTAATAGCACATTTCCGTATATTCACGCAGGTAATTGATCCAACCAATAAAAGTAATAATAAATCAGGCAGGACCTGATATTTCGATGGAGCAGGGGCGCGATTTATGCCGAAGCGAATCCGAGCACAACAAAAATTCCATCAAGACATCAGAACGTTCCTGAAACGGATGAAACCCTTACAATTAGAGCCCGAGCCCCGATCGAAAACAAGCCCCGCAGGACTTGAATCATACCTATCACAATCAGATCCGCTTCATAAATTAGATATGTATTATTATTCATTTCGTATTCCACCCACAGATCCAACATGCCCGTCAGATTATTACAAATCCATTGACAAGATCATTCGATTTTTTTCAACCCCCATCACAACCGACCGCCCATCAGATGGGAATGCTCCCCGACATTCTGCGATACTCCCCTGCCCTTCTGTCGGGCTTCCGGGGCAGTTTTCAGAGTGATGACGGCACGCTGGCGTCGCCGGCGAACGATCGGACGTTGCCCTGGGCTGAGGGATGCTGTCCCGTTGGGCCAAAGATCTCAAAGAAACCTCTTCAAACTTTCCGTAGTGTCGGGACCCTGATTCACAGCGCGAATTTGACTTCATTCGCGTAACTTGGCGTCAATTCGCGGTTGAAAAACCAAAATAAGGTAGCCCTGCATTTCGTGCCTCTCCGTGTCTTTCGTGGTTCCTCTTCCCTGATCACTGATCACTCGGCACTTCGCATACCGGCTTTGACGAGTAAGTTACATACCCGTTCGGGTAGCTGGAAAGCTTGTGGATAAGGGGCGATACTGACACCCGTGTCGCTCATGAAACCACTCCTCGCGCTGCTGTTGTTCGTTCAATCGGCAGGTGCGCAATTTGCTCTGAAGGATGACGGGAAGTTTTTCACCGTCGATTGCGAGTCCGTGCCGAAGACCATCGTCCAGGTGAACAAGTCCAACGGCAACCTGCAGTCGATCCTCGTCAATGGCATTCAGCTTCAGAAAAACCCGCGGGGCTCGCATATCAACTCCGGT
>JBDSZP010000194.1:0-79614 GCA_039925065.1 Luteolibacter sp. | reverse complement strand
GTTTTCCTCGATCATGTGCATGGGGACGTGGCCGGGGCCTTCGTTCATGACCTGGCAACCCTTGGCCCAGGCGCGGGTGGTGAGTTCGCCTTGCACTTCGAGTTCGCCGAACTGCGCCTTGTCATTGGCATCGGCGATGGAGCCGGGGCGGAGGCCGTCGCCGATGGAGAAGCTGACATCATAGGCGGCGCAGATGTCGCAGATTTCATCCCAGTGGGTGTAGAGGAAGTTTTCCTTGTGATGGGAGAGGCACCACTTGGCCATGATCGAGCCGCCACGGCTAACAATCCCGGTCATGCGGCTGGCGGTCATCGGGACGAAGCGCAGCAGGACGCCGGCGTGAATGGTGAAGTAATCGACGCCTTGCTCGGCCTGTTCGATCAGGGTGTCGCGATAGATTTCCCAGGTGAGGTCCTCGGCCTTGCCGTTGACCTTTTCGAGTGCCTGATAGATCGGCACGGTGCCGATGGGGACTGGACTGTTTCTCAAAATCCATTCGCGGGTCGCGTGGATGTTTTTCCCGGTGGAAAGATCCATCACGTTGTCCGCGCCCCATTTGGTGGCCCAACGCATTTTCTCGACCTCTTCCTCGATGGACGAGGCGACGGCGGAGTTTCCGATGTTGGCGTTGATCTTCACGAGGAAATTGCGGCCGATGATCATCGGTTCGCATTCCGGGTGGTTCACGTTGAGCGGGATGATCGCGCGGCCGGCGGCGACTTCGCTTCTCACGAACTCAGGCGTGATCTCGGCGGGGATGCGCTGCGGGAAGCGCTGGAAGATGTTAGGTGTATGGGGATTGGAGATCGTGGATTGGGGATCGTGGATGGAAGATTCCTGGGCGGAGCCCTTGTGCTGTTTCTGAAGATCGTTGCGAACGATGTCTTCTCTGAGATCCTCGATCTTCAATCCACGATCCGCGATCTGATGCCGGCGCATGTTCTCGCGGATGGCGATGTATTCCATCTCGGCGGTGATGATGCCCTGGTCCGCGTAGTATTTCTGGGTGACGGGCTTGCCGGTGGCGCGGAGCGGTTGGCGGCGGTCGGCGGTGAGGCCGGGGAATTCGACGAACTTGTTAGCGCGTTCCGATTTCGAGGCAAACTCCACGTGCTTTTCAGTGAGGTAACCGTTGTCCTGCGGCTGGACTTCGCGGCCGTCGTAGGCTTCGACATCGCCACGGGCGAGGATCCAATCGCGGCGGAGAGCGGGGAGGCCTTCTTCGGAGGTGCCTTTGAAATCGGGATCGCCCCACGGGCCGGAGCAATCATAGACGCGCACGGATTCGTTTTTCTCGATGCGGCCGTTGAAGGACTTGGTGTCGGAAAGGGAAATCTCACGCATCGGCACACGGATCTGCGGATGGAGCTGGCCCTCGACGTAAATGCGGGTGGAGGCTGGCAACGGGGCAAGGGAGGCGTCGTGGGTTTCAGGAGTCGGCGCGCCGGTGGTTTCGTCGGTGGAGATCATGGTGGAAGGGATAGGGGATTGTGGATCGTGGATAGGAGATGAAGAGATGAGAGCAAGAAAAAGGCCGTGCGGGTGAGGCACGGCCGGGAAAGTGAAACTGCTGGCGGTTTCGACTTCCTACGGCGGCATGACCCGCGTCAGGTTCGGAGGGTCTTTTCCGTGCGTCGGAAAATCTCGGCTTCTCGGTCATGAAGCACCCCTGTCGTGTGGGGGAGAATGTGAACGGTGTGGCGGTGGGTGCCAAGCGGGAATTTCGAGGCAAAACCTGGAATGAAGAGGTTTTTCACCGCCCAGTGCGCCAAGCCGCACAAACGGGAGCCGTGAAACCAGGCAGCGAAATCAAGGAATATCTGACGAAACCTTTGTGAGTTCGGCAGCCACTTGGGGAGAGTTCACTTTGGTCGTGCTGACTGGAGCGGAAATGTCCGGCGCACGCGGAACGAAAAATGCCTCGAAACGTGTTCCCGGGCGCGAGGAGAGATTGAGTAAAAGCAGTGAAAACAGCATGGTGGACAACACTCCAGCCAAACCTGCCAACCACCAGCGATGACTGCCGGAATGTGGCGAATCGAGGCCCGCCTCCTCTTCCATCACAGGTGGTGCCGGACGGCGCGGGCGCTCGTCTCCGCTGGATGGATGGACGACCACGTTGGGTGGCGTGACGATCAATCGTGGCTCAGGAGGTGGTGTAAGGCTCCATCCGGCGAAGTCCAGATCATCCGGTGCCAACGCCAGGTCCTCAGGGTAGGCGGACTGCCGTGAAAGGGCGTTGGGACCAAGGACCAGTGCGGCTACCACGTCCTCATCGACGAAGCCATGACGCTCCATGTGAAGCGAACCTGTTTCATCTTCTGCACGGAGAACTGGCAACGGGCTTAGTCTGAGTGGATCCATGATCGTTTCGAAAGATTGACCAGCTTTCTATCCTGAAAGTCTACAAAGGTCAATTTCTAATGTTTCCGAACTAAATCGCGTGTCGCCCGGGTTTTACTTCACCTCCGATGATCGGGGTGTTAGTCTGGCCGTTCGTCTGAGGTTGCAATCCCGGGCGTTCGCATCAAGACTCTTTATATCGATATGTCATCCCATTCACCTGACGACTTACTATTGCTAATCCGTTGTCCTTCGTGTGGACAAAGATTCAAGGTGGGGGAGGATTTGCGTGGCCGAACGGTGGAGTGTGGCGGATGTGAAAACCGCTTTCGGATCGATGATGATGTGATCGTCCGCGGTCGTAAATTCTACCCGGGCGAGCGCAAGGATTCGGGTTTGAACCGGTTTCAACGGGTTCCCCTTTCGATGGCGCCTTCCGGCCTACCTTCGCAGTCCGTGGTTTACGGAAATCTTCCGGATCCCGCGGTTTTGGAGCCTGCGTCCCCGCTGCGGATTCTCGCTGGGGCGGTTGGTGTCGGCGGAATGGCGGTGATGGCCCTGCTTCTCATGTTCGGAGCGAATCGGGGAGGAACTTTGGACGGCATGCCATTTTCCCATCGCTTGTTGATGGCGGGTTTTGTCAGCCTGATGGGCATCATTTTCCTGATCTATGCCAATCCACGGGCGCGAGGAAAGGCATTGGCCGTCGGAGTGCTTCTTAGCGCGGGCCTTTTGGCCATTCCGTTCACTTTTACCGCAGGTTCGCAGGCTCCCGAGCCATTTCCGGACTCTGTCAGCACTCCTCCCGCATTGCCCGCGCCGGTGAAAACGACGGAAGACGACAAGATCTTGGCTTTGCGCAACCGCATTGGCACCGATCCTCTTGTTAAGGAAATCGCCCGCCTTGAGCATGAAGGCAGCTCGAATCGGGCTGTCGGTCTGTGGCTGCGAGGGTTGACGGAAATGAATCGGATTCTTGTCAGGGATTTTGTTTTCAGAACGACAGGAGCGGACCAATCGTCATCGCACTACTATCCCCGCGATGGTGGTGATTATCTGCTCGTCGTGACGGGAGCGAA
The DNA here is from genome assembly GCA_039925065.1 of Luteolibacter sp. Classification (GTDB taxonomy): domain Bacteria; phylum Verrucomicrobiota; class Verrucomicrobiia; order Verrucomicrobiales; family Akkermansiaceae; genus Luteolibacter. The sequence goes on along the minus strand of JBDSZP010000194.1, from coordinate 76,192 downwards.
GCAAAGTCTGGAAGAGTTGGTCAATGTGGTCTCCTCGTTGGGCAGGGTGGAAAATGTCTATCAGGATCTGTCGGTCATCGAAGTCCGGGTGAATAACGAAAATTTCACGGAAGGTCCTATCGAGAAACTGACCAAAAAGGATGATCCGGCTTACTACGATTTGAACAAGCGGGAGTTGGAAAGTATTGATCTGGAGAGAGTCCGGCGTGCGGTCCAACGGTTGGCCGAGGCTGAACCGAAGCTTTATCGCGCCGATATCACCCACAAGTTGATCGAATTGCTCGGGGAAGAAGGCGTGGATTTTAAAGGAAATATCTGCCGTGCTTTGTCCACTTGGTCGGAAAAACCAGGACCCGCTGGCGAGGCTGCGCTGAAATCCGCGAAGGATCTGATGGATAAGCAGGCCGTGGTTCCGGAAGAGATGATCGCTTTGATCGTTCAGGAGAAAAATCTGGCGGTGATTCCGGTTCTGGATGAATTGTGGGTGAAAAAACCGTCCACGTGGGAGTCCCTGTATGGAGATGTCGGGCCGCCGATCGAAGCCACGGTCATCCGACATTTTCCCCATGCGGAGGGGCCGCTTCTCCATTCGGCCGTCCGTTTGTTGGGACGTGTGGGTGGTGCTGACAGTCTGCCTGTCTTGGCGGTGGCGGGAGATGGCGCGAATGCGGAATTGAGGGTTTTATTGGAGCAGGCGCAAAAGGCTATCCATGAGCGGCTTGCGCGATAATCACCCGCAACAGGCAGAATTTCTCTCGTCAAATCAACGAAATCGCCTTGCCCGGATGCCCCTCTTTCCCCAAGCTTGCCCATGCCTCTCGTTTTGCGCAAAGCTGGGATAATCCGGGGGGAGAATTCCGGCTGCGTGAGGCGAGGGGCCTTTTTGGGACCTTTCAAACGTCCAAATCGATACCGATGACACCGGTATCGCGCAGTTGACGTTCCCAGATGAACCTCCGGAAAAGCACCTTCACCGCAGCGGTTAGCGGGACCGCGAGAAGGGCTCCGACAAAGCCTCCCAGCACCAGCGACCAGAATAACATCGAGAAGATCACGGTGAGGGGATGCAGTCCCACTGAGTCCCCGACAATTTTCGGTGCCGTCACCAGCGAGTTGATTTGTTGAACGACCACGAAGATCCCTAACACGCATCCGACGTAAGCCCACGGCCCCATTCCGAATGGTGCCGCGCCTTGGGCGTGAAGGTAGGCGATCATGCACGCGGGAATCAGGCAGAGGATATTTCCGATGTAAGGAATGACTCCCAGAATCGCCATAAAGACCCCGATCAGAAGACCATAGGGAAGGCCGAAAATCATCAACGCGATTCCCACCAGAACTCCATCAATCGCCGCTACCAGAACCTGCCCGCGGAAAAAGGAAACGAGATAGCCGTTGATTTCCTGAAGTGTTTCCACCAGTTCGGTTTTGAAGCGCGAGGCCTTCAGGGGCACGTAATGATGCCACTGATTGCGAATGGAAGCGGAATCCTTGAGAAAGAAGAACAGATACACTGGCACCATGATCATTCCGAGGACCAGGCCGAGGAAACCCAACACCTTTGTGGAGCCAGCCGTCAGCCAGGTCCGCGTGGTCTTGAGAATCACTCCCTGATATTCGACAAGCATTCTGCCTCCACGGCTTTTTGAAAAATATCCGAGAGATTTTTTATCCGGAGTTTCGCCCGGCGTTAGGGCTGTTTCATCCTCAATATCAGGATCGGTTAGGATCCAGCCGATGGGTCCATTGATGTTGCGGTTCCTTAGATCATTGAGTGCGCCAGCAAGGGCGGGGGAAAGGTGTTCGGTGTCCTCATCCTGTATGGTTTGATTGGTGGTGACTTCGGTTTTCGCCGGTGTCTTGTGATTGGAGAGGAAATCCTTCAGGGCTCCGTGGCCGCGCTGAATTCCGGGGACCACCGCTGCGACCAACAAGGTGGTGGCCATCAGGATCATGATGAACAATGACACCACCGACCAGACACGGCTCATGCCGCGTCTTTCAAGAAACCGGACGACCGGCTCGAGCACGTAGGCGACCAGTCCGGCGACGATCAGAGGGATGAGCACTGGTTGGAGAAAATCGAAAATCTGCCCGATCAGCCAGATCAGGCCGACTAACAAAGATCCAAGCACGAGAATCGAAACTCCCGTTGCAGCGTTCCACAGGGTCTTTTTCTGAAATTCAGTCGGATAGCGCATCATGGTAAGTCTCGCGCAGGCTTATGGACACTGCGCAGGACGTTACCAATTACAAAACGTCCTGACTTTCGGACTGTCCGGCCGCATCTTTCGCAATCCGATCGAGTACGCCATTCACGAAACGTCTTGAATCCGTCGTGCCGAAGCGTTTTGCCAGCTCGATCGCCTCGTTCATCGCCACTCGCGGCGGTGTATCGGCGTGGAGGATCTCGTAAGTCGCCATGCGCAGGATGGCGCGGTCTACGGGATCGATCCGCTCCGGCGAGAAATTGTCCACCACTTGGGCGAGCTTTTCATCAATGGACTCTTTTTTCAGGAGAATCGCATCGACCAAGGCATCCGCCTTGCGTCGCAATTCGTTGATTTCTGCCTTGGATTCGCGCAAACGGGCGAGATCCGCTTGTTCGGGAAATTTTTCGGGCTCTTCGACCATCCGCAGACGGTCGGAAATTCGCTGAAGCCGGCGGATTGGTGCTGAAACGGCCTCCAGTTGTCCGCGCAGGGCGGGGAAATCGTCGACGCCTTGCAAGAACCTCAGTCGCGCCAAGGCCAGATCGCGATCCAGCTTGAAAAATGCTCCCAATGCGGCGCTGAAACTTTCTGCCACCGAAGCATCGTCATCATCCTTTGGAAGGCGGACCAGCTTGGCGAACGAAGTGCTCCATCCGGATTCCATCTCGGCGATGCGCTTAAGTTCGAGTTTCAGAACTTCAGCCTGTGGCCATGCGGACAGCAGCGCGCTTGCCGTGGCGTGACGCTCGACAAATTCCGCAAGACGCCCTTCACGCCCGTGGGCGAGGTGGTGAACGGTGCGGAAAGTCGCGAGTTGTAAACTGCGGCGGTCCGATTCCGTGACAAAATCCCAAAAGGGATCCCGCAAAGCGGCCGGATCCGCGCCCCCTTCAAGATCGGCGCAGTAGAGAAATTGGACTACCGCCTCGCGGATGTGGCGGCGGCTAGGCATTGCGATGCTTTTTATGGCTGGGGTTACGAGGCATGGATCGGTCAAGTTCCTGGAAAATATCTATCATGGCGGCGGCTGCCCGTGCGGCTTCCTTACCGCGGTTGAGCTGCGCTCCGATGCAGCGGGCGTATGCTTGTTTTTCGTCTTCGACCAGCAATACTTCATGAATAATCGGACGCAACGATTGGATGGCGAGGCTTTGCAACGAATCCGTCACCGACTTGCCTACCAAATCCGCATGCTCTGTCGAGCCACGGATGATCAGCCCGAGGGCGATGATGCAGGCCGGAGGGTCACGATCTAGGATCGACGCCACCATCACCGGGATTTCAAAGGCACCCGGCACGCGGATCAGGTCCACGCGGCCTTGCGGCACCAGTTCGCCAAGCTCTTCGATCGCGTTTTCCACCAGCGCATCCGTGAACTGCTCGTTGTATTTCGAAGCAACAATACAGATGCGGACTTTTGGCCCGATGATGCGGGGTTTTGGCGGCAAAGCAGACGACATACGCGGGGTATGGCGGGCTGTGACGGAAAAGTCAATCGGCAGACATTGAGATTCCTCGATCCCGCGAATTTCGCTTGGCGGACAGGGGATGTGAACGAAGATTTGGGTATGCTTTCTTTCCGCGAGGCGCTCGACCTGCTTTTGAAAAATACGCCGCCGCTCGCTGTGGAGAGATGCCGGTTGGAGGAGACTGCGGGGCGAGTCTTGCGGGAACCGGTGACGGCGGATCGGCCCTTTCCGGCGTTCGACCGGGTGATGATGGATGGATTTGCGCTGAAATCCGCAGATTGGCAGGCGGGCCAGCGATTTTTCCAACTGACCGACTCCGCTCCGGCAGGGAAACCTCAGGTCCGAATGGCGGAGGAGCGGGGGACCTGCGTAGAAGTGATGACCGGTGCGCCGTGTCCGCTGGGAGCCGATCTCATCGTGCCGGTGGAGGAGGTGATTTCGAATCAAGCGGGCGTGGTTAGGTTTTCTGAACATCATGAGCGTGTTCCCGGGAAATTCATCCATCGCACGGGGAGCGATGCCTTGGCCGGACAACTTTTGCTGGAGTCCGGATGTCTGCTCGGTTCTCGGGAAATCGGGGTGGCGGCCTCATGCGGCAAGGCGTTTCTCGAAGTTTCCAAGAAACCGGAAATCGCGGTCATCGCGACAGGAGATGAATTGGTGGGGGTGGATCAAACACCCGCCGCACACCAGATCCGCCAGTCCAATGGTTATTCGCTCGCCGCCGCCTTGGAGCGGGCCGGATATCCCCCTGCGGATGTCGGAGTGCTGGGTGATGAGATTTCCATCGCCGGGCCGACTCTTGAAAAGCTGCTCGCAACGCATGACTGGCTGATTCTCACTGGGGCTGTGTCGCAGGGGGCGCGGGATTTCGTCCCCTCGCTTTTGGTGGAACTCGGCTGCAAGCTTGTTTTCCACGGGGTCGCCCAACGTCCCGGAAAACCTGCGGGCTGCTGGATCGGTCCGAAAGGGCAGGTGATTATGGCGCTGCCGGGCAACCCGGTTTCGGCGCTCACCGGCCTGCATGCCTTCGTGATTCCCGCGTTGGCCGTGGCGTCCGGCCTTCCGTTGCCGTCGCTGCGGCGCGTGATTTTGGAGGATCGTCTTGCGAGCCTTCCCGATTTCACCCGACACCTTCCCGTCACTTTGCGGGCGGATGGCCGGGCCGAAGCAGCCGTCACCGGAAATAGCGGCGATTTCATCGGCTTGCTCAAGAGCGAAGGATTCCTCACCCTGCCGCCGCGCGGCGATGAAGCGACCGCATTTCCTTTCACACCCTGGTATTGAAAACTGATGGAAAATCCTGACGATCCCCAATTCACCCACGTTCGCGAGGGCCAGCCGACGATGGTCGACATCACCGCGAAGTCGGCCAACCGCCGCACCGCCGTCGCCGAAGCCCGCATGGAACTCGGCGCGGAAATCATCGCGAAGTTTCAAAACAACGACCTTCACGGACCCAAAGGGCCCGTTTTCCAAACCGCGATCATCGCCGGCACCATGGCGGTGAAAAAGACCAGCGAGCTCATCCCGTTCTGCCACCCGCTGCCCGTCGAGAATTGCGAATTTCAAATCGTCCCAAACGCCACCGGCATCACCCTTCGTTGCGAGGTATCCACCACCGGGAAAACCGGCGTCGAGATGGAAGCCATGAGCGGAGTCAGTGTTGCCGCGCTCACCGTTTATGACATGTGCAAGGCGATGAACAAAGCCATCCGGATTCAGGAAATCCGCCTCATTTCAAAGACCGGCGGCAAGTCCGGCGACTACCACGCATGAATCCGAAATCAAAACTTTGTGGTCTCGTCCTCGCGGGCGGACGCAGCTCGCGCATGGGCCAGGACAAGGCAGCGCTGATGCATCCCGATGGCCGGACCCTGGCTCGCAGAACCTACGATCTGCTTCTGGAAGCCGGATGTGAAATCGTCGTTCTATCACTCCGCCACGATCAGGAAATCCCCGAAGGATTCGCCGGGCTGGAAAATCGATCAATCGTCCGTGATCCCGCTGACGGCAGTGTCGGGCCGATCGCCGGAATCGTCGCTGGCATGCGCCTGCGCCCGGATGCGGATTGGCTGGTGCTCGCCTGCGATCTGCCACGGCTGGATCTACCCACGCTTTCGACATTGGCTGGCTCGAAGCAGGACGGGGAAAAATTTCTCGCCTACCGCAGTGAATCCGATGACCTCCCCGAGCCGCTTTGTGCGCTCTACGCCAGTGACTCGCTGCCGGTTTTGGAAAAAGCCCAGGCGGATGACATGCGCTGTCCTCGGAAAATCCTGATCCGAAACGATTGCCGCCTGCTCGATCCCGTCACCCGACGCGCTCTCGATAACGCCAACACGCCCGAAGATTGGGCCACCGCCATCCTACCGTGAATCCCTTCACCGTCAGCTATTTCGGACTGCTAGCCGAGCGCCGTGGCATCCCGGAAGAACACGTCACCAGTTCCGCGAGCACGGCGGCGGAGCTCTACTCGGAACTCGATGTCAGCCACCAACTCGGCCTCTCCATTGAAAATTTTCGCGTCGCCGTGAATGACGAATTTGTCCCGTGGAACCAACCACTCAACCCCGGCGATCGGATCGCCCTGCTGCCACCGATGTCAGGTGGTTAGAATTTCAGCCATGTCTCCCACCATCCAGTTCAGCCTCGTTGACCAGCCCATCGATATCCCGTCCCTCGCGGCGGGATTGAATGATCCGGCGGCGGGCGCTGTCGTTACCTTCGATGGTCGGGTGAGAAATCACAACGATGGCCAAGCCGTCAGTCATCTCGAATACCAAGCCTATCCGGCACTCGCGATTTCCACCGGCCAAAAAATCCTCGCAGAAGAAACCGCCCGTCACGGCATCCTCCGAGCCAGCGCTGTCCATCGCACTGGGCCGCTTGCCATCGGCGAGGCAGCAGTTTGGGTTGGTGTGGCTTCCGCCCATCGCGGTCCGGCGTTCGATGCCGCGCGTGCCATCATGGAACGCCTGAAATACGAACTGCCGATCTGGAAAAAGGAAACCTACGCCGATGGTCACACCGAGTGGGTCGGCCCGGACAATAAATCCGCCGAAACCGGGCTTGCCCGCGAGGCTGTTCCCCAATGGCAGGCGAGTTTGCTGGAAATCTGGATTTCCGAAGGCAATGACTTCCGTGGCCGTCATGAAAAAGGCCGGCTGGATCACGGTATCCGCAGCGTTCCCGAAATCGAATGCGTCGCCGGCATGGGCCTGCGTGGAGATCGCTATTTCGGCTTCAAGGAAAACTTCAAAGGCCAGGTCACCTTCTTCGATGCCGATGCCGTGCAAGCCGTGCGTGAGCATTTCGATAGACTTGATCTATCAAGCTCTGTTTTCCGCCGGAATCTCATCGTCCGGGGCGTTGATCTCGGCGAATGGATAGGAAAGCGCTTCTGTTTCCAAGGAATCGAGTTCGAAGGCACCGAAGAATGCAAACCCTGCTACTGGATGGACGAAGCCGCCGCTCCCGGTGCCGAAGAGTTTCTCAAACAAAATTTCCGAGGCGGCCTGCGGGCAAGGATTCTCACCGGCGGTAATCTCAAGACCGACCCGGCGTAGCACAGGCATTCCTGCCTGTTCTTTGGAAGTGGACCGCACAGTCCCCCCTGTGCGGAATCTTCGTTTTCAGGATGGTCCTGTTGCGACGTAAGAGCCGCACAGGGGACTGTGCGGACCACCTCAAACCATTGATAACTCCGGAGTCTTCGCGAGTTTCTGCCTCATTTCCCCGGCGATCACCCCGGACACCAGACCGCTGGCGAACCCAAAGACGTGGCCGAGCACATCGGTGTTGGGGCTGCCGCTTCCACTGCCCAGCCAGCTTAGCAAGATGATTCCCGCCAACACCGGGGCCGCGACCCTTGCCCACGAGGTCCGCGAATGGTGGTGCAGCGAGGTTGAAAATCCGAGGCCGGTGAGGATGCCCAAAGCGCCGAACACCGCCGTCGAGGCACCGATGGATTGAATGTGCTCCGGGTAGTTGATGTACGACGTTAGGATATTTCCCATCGTGCCGCACGCGAGGATCATCATCCAGCCGCGCAGCGGGCCAAGCGACCGTGACACGAGTGTGCCGAAGACCGCGCCGCTTAGAAGATTGCCGACGAGGTGCTGGATATCCGCGTGCAGGAACAAGGCGGTGAACGGACGCCACCATTCATGTCTGTCGATGAGTCCGATACTGGAGGACGCCCCGCGGTCGAGGAGGGTGAAATCCAGATACTGGAAGGAGAAAACGACCACCTGACAGACCATCCACGCGAAAAAATAATACCACCCGGCGGAATAGTGAAACGGATCCACGGGCTCCGGACGGCTTTTCAAGCGGCGCTGATCGTCGAGTTCTCCGGCGTAGATCTGGAGTTCACGAATGATCCTGATAGCGGGGCCTGCTTCGGCGTGGAGATTGAATTCCCCATCATTTTCCGCAGAGGAAACCCAACAGGCTTCTCCCATCGCGAGAATCACCAGCCCGTGATCCTGCGCCTGTTCCAAGGTGGAATATTGTCCGACAAGGACGAGGTCATCCCACGGCGTGGGGGCGTTGGCATCGGATTCTTCCATCAATCGTGTCGCGAACCATAAACCGGAATTCAGATGCTTCACGGAAAAATTTCGGGCATGGTTTACATGGAAACCTCCGGGCTGTGAAAAATGTGGTGGGATGCCGGGTAAATCCTCCGACACTTTGAACCACTCGAACTCCGTTTTTTTAAAATCATGAAATTTTTGTTAGCGCTTTTGTTTGCATCCACCCTCCACGCGGCGGAGTGGCAATGGTCCGTGCCTGAGGGAAATGGCCGCGCGTTTTTGTGGATTCCGCCGAATTGCGGGAATGTGCGGGCGGTGATCGTGGGGCAGAACAACATGCTGGAGGAAAGCGTGCTGGAGTCCCCGGTTTTCCGCGCCGAGATGGGCAGGCTCGGGATTGCCACTGTCTGGGTGGCGCCGACTTTCGAGGGCGGGGCGAGTATCGAGCAAGGTTCGGGAGTCCGCACGGAAGCAGTCCTCAATGCGCTCGCTGCGGAATCCGGCTACGCGGAGCTCGGAACCGCGCCCGTGGTGCCGATCGGGCACTCGGCCTGCGCGACATTTCCCTGGAATTATGCGGCATCCTATCCTCAACGCACGCTGGCGGTCCTTTCGGTCCACGGCGATGCTCCGCAAACGAATCTGACTGGCAACGGACGGCCTAACATGGATTGGGGCGATAAACAGATCGATGGAATTCCCGGACTGATGGTCATGGGCGAATACGAGTGGATGGAGGAGCGCATGTTGCCGGGGCTCGCATTTCGCAAAAAGTATCCGAAGTCCTGCATCGCCTTCTTGGCGGAACCCGGGCAGGGGCACTTCGATGCGTGCGACGAGCTTGTTTCATATCTCGCGATGTTCGTTAGCAAATCAGCGGAAGCACGGCTGCCGGAGAAAGCCGGTGATGCGCTTCGTCCGGTCGATCCAGCGAAGGGCTGGCTCGTTCAGCGGTGGAAATTGCGCGAGGGCCGTGATGTTCCGACCGCGCCCGCCGCTTCCTACACCGGCGATCCAGCGGATGCCTTTTGGGCTTTCGATGAGGAAATGGCGAAGGCCACCCAAAACTATATGGCGGAACATATCGGGAAAAAACCGCAGCTTCTGGCTTATACGCAGGACGGGAAAATCGTTCCTCAGCAGGATATCCATCAACAGGTGACGCTGCGTTTCGCTCCCGGAGAAGACGGGATTTCGTTCGGCCTCGGCACGGATTTCCTCAGCGAAGTTCCTGCGATTTCGAAGAATCTCTCTCGTTGGACGGGGCTGCCTGCGGGTTCTCCGCTTGGCCACGCGACAGGGGACATCACGATCCGCCGCATCACCGGGCCGTTCGCGGTGTTGGGAAACGATCGGTTCGAACTGCGGCTGAACCGGACGTCAGGCACCATCGATCGGCGCAATCTCGATCTCTGGTTCGCCGCACGTCATCCGGGCGACGGCGATTATGCGTCTGCCGTCCAGCAGGCGATGATGCGTATTTCCCCAAATACCAGCGGCAAGCCACAGACCATCGCTTTCCCGGAGATCGGCGAGGTGAAAGCTGGGACTGACGAAATCCAACTCGCAGCCGTTTCCGATGCGGGGCTCAAGGTCGGCTATTATGTTCGTGAAGGACCGGCGGAGATCGACGGTAGCACGCTGCGATTCACCGCCATTCCGCCCAAGTCGAAATTTCCGCTCAAAGTGACTGTCGTTGCCTGGCAGTGGGGGAATTCCACCGTGAACACCGCGACTCCGGTGGGACGCACCTTTTCGATCGTGAAATGAAGGTGCTCGTTCTCATCGATGATCTCTGGCATCCCGGCGCGATTCCGCGTGAGGGGCTGGCGGGCCTTGGGGATTTCGACTGGATTGAAGACGGACGGGATTGGTCGGCGGAAAAGATGTCGGAGTATCCGGTCGTGGTGCTGGTGAAAGCTAACAACGTTTCCCGGGCAGACAAAACGCCTTGGGTGGATGATCGGGTAGGGGAGGCGTTCCGTGAATATGTCGAGCAGGGCGGGGGGCTTTTCGTAGTGCATTCCGGGGGCTCCGGGTATGACTCGATCGCCTCCATGCGTGGATTACCGGCAGGAGGATTTGCTCATCATCCGCCGCAATGTCCGGTGACGGTGGTGCCTGAAGAGGGACATCCGCTTTGCAAAGATGTGGAACTTTTCACCGAAACGGATGAGCATTATTTCATGCATTTCGACGATCCTGCGGCGGATGTTTTCCTGCATTCCATCTCGGAACACGGCACCCAACCTGCCGGCTGGACACGGACGGTCGGCAAGGGTCGGGTCTGCATGTTGACGCCCGGACATAATCTATCCGTGTGGCTCACCCCTTCATTCCAACAACTCCTCCGCAACGGGCTTGCGTGGGTTTCCAATCGCTGAACCATTTATGAAATTACGGAATTTCCGCATTCTCGCCATCGCCGCGTTCCTGGCCACCCACGCATTTGCTGAAGACAAGATCAGCCCGATCGTGCCGGTGGGTGGAGCGAAGTTGGAAGGCTGGACGGGTGTGCAGGCATCGCCCGATGGTGTGGAGCTGAAGCTACCCGGTGAGGCGGTTTTTCGTTATCCGGAAGGCGCGAAAGGCTGGTATGTGGACGGGTTCCGTCCGAAACATGACGGCACGCGGAACTGGAAGGCGTTCCATGGATTGCAACTCGACGTGCAGGTGCCGGAAGGACGGACCTTCGAATTGCAGGCGACACTCTGGACACCGAAGCCGGAAGATCGGCAGGAATATCTTGCTCAGACCCAGGCGGTTTGTTCGGTGAATGGTCCTGGCTGGCAGCACGTGACGTTGCCGTGGGCGGTATTTGATTTCAAAAAGAGCCACAGCGCATTTCTGGAATTTGTGCAGGAACTTCGGTTAACAGGGAGATTCGTCGATGGGAAACCGGATGGCGAAGTGCTTTTGAAAAACATCCGCCTCGTCCGCGCACCGGTCATCGCGCTTGATTCGGCGGCTCGCGGTAAGGCGGTGAAAGCCGGGGAAACCGCTCGCTACGAGGTGACGCTTTCCAATTGCACCGACTCACCGCAAACCATCGATTTGTCGGTTGAGAAATATGGCTTTGAGGCGATGCCCACCACCGTTGAGCCCAACCGCTTGCAAATTGCTCCGGGCGCATCGGCCTCCTGCGTCGTCTCCGCAAGTGTGCCGATGGACGGAATTCCGCCCGGTGGACATGAGAAGCAGAAGCTGCTCGCGCTTGTGAACGGCGCGACTCTGGCAGAACTGGAGTTCGTCACCGCGCGTGAGCTTCCTCGGCCTTGCATCCAGCTCACTCGTGACGGCTGGGGTGCGGTTAGGGAGAAAGTTGCCAAATACGATTGGGCGAAAAAATCCCAGGATGACGATTATGTCAAAACCGCGCTCGAGTGGAAGGTTCCGGATGTTTCCACTCCGGAGCAGCGTGCGAGTGGCCCTAATGGGCACAGCTACGTTTTCGACAACGCGGAATTCGGCAAGCTGGCGAGAACGGCCGTCGCATGGCAGCTCACTCGCGACAAGTCCTTCGCGGAAAAAGCCGCGCTGTTCCTTCGGCGCCTATCAAACGAGAAAACCGGTTATCCTTCGACCTTTGCCGCCACCAACATGGGCAGTCCGCAGGAGGGAGAGAATTTTCAATCGATCGCCATTTCCTACGATGCGATACTCGATGCGGACGTGTTGAACGAGGACGACAAGCGGGCCATCGAACACACCTTCCGGCTGTTCATGGAAACCTATGAGACGGACCTCAACGTCGGCAATATGGGCAATTGGTCGGTGGCCGCTTCCACGGCCTCGCTGTTCTGCGCCCTCGCGGTGGGCGACTTGGCGGCGGCGGATCGTTACATTCACGGCCCGGCAGGTTTCACCGACTATCTTTCGAAAGGCGTGATGGACGACGGCTGGTGGTGGGAATGCTCGACCGGTTATAATTTCTGGGTCGCCGCCGAATTGACGCAGGCCGCACTCGCGTGTCAGCCGTGGGGCATTGATCTGCTCAATGCCGGAGTGCCTGCCAGCTACTCGCCCTTCGCAATCGTTAATCCGTGGGGACTGAAGCCTTTGTACGGGATGTCATTCGAGAAATGGGGGCCCAACCGCCGCAACACGCGATCGATCAAGCAACTTTGGGACGCGGTTCCCGCCATCACCGATTATCGTGGGGTCGTCTTTGGCATGAACGACGGCCACGAGGACAAGGTCGGCGGCTCGCGTATGGAACTGGCATACCACGCCTTCCGTGATCCCGCCTACACGACGCTCATCCGCCAGAGCGGCAAGCGCGATCTGATCTATGGTGTTCCCGAGCTTCCTGCGGACAACTCGATGCTCTATCTGAAATCCGGATTCGGTGAAAATCTCGGCTATGCGCTGCTGCGCTCGCAAACAGAAAAACGTGAACCGCGTGAACAGATTCAGGCGGTTTTCAAAACCGGCACCCAGGGCGGTTATCATGGGCACTTCGACCGGGTGTCACTCAATTCGATCATGCGTTATGGCCGTAGTTTCTGGAGCCCGGAATCTATCTGGTGGGGCTATGGAAATTTCATGTATAAATTCTTCGTACAGACATCGGTGAATCATAACATGGTGGTGGTGGATCAAATGCAACAGGAGGCGGTGCCGTCGCCGCAGTTGTTATTTCACTCGGGAAAAATGATGCAGGTTTCCGCACAGGAAACGAATGCTCGTTGGAGCGATCCTCCCTACGGCGGCATGAAATACGATGCCTTTTCCAGCGCCGGCGCGGTTTCCGGATTGGCGGCGCTGATGAAGAAGAACCGGCAGAGTTTCGCGTTTGTGCCGGATCGTAAAGAAAACGAACTCGGGCCCTATAGTGATCGGATCCTCCAGCGCAGACTTGGTATTGTAACAGATGACTACATCGTCGTGGCGGACTATTTGAAGGCTGAAAAACCTCACACCTTCGACAATGTTTTCCAGATGAAAGGATTCAAATCGCTAGATGGAGCCGGAAAGAAGTTGCTCCGTCATGATGCACAATTTAATGCGGATCCACATAGCGCCGCGCAGTTTGTCACGGACTGCGATTGGTATCAGGCGGCGGCTCCGGCCATCGGGCGCTTCGAGTTGGATTTCGAGGAAGGAGCTGAGAGGAAAATTGATCAGAACGAAATTGGAAAACTCAAGATCGACATCCACTCCCTCTGGCCGCAGCAGCAGGAGATCATGCTTGCGATGCCCCCCGTCAATCAGGACAGTCAACAATGGGTGACCTATGAAGTGAGCGGCGATGGAAAGTCTCTGGCGAAAGGTGAGAGCGGAATGTGGGTTCTCGGTGCATCGGAGATCGATGTGCCTGTCGAAAAACTCAACGAACTCACCCTCACGCTCGGCACCGAAGGCGGAAAGAAGAAGGCGCTCTTCCTCGCCAACGCCCGCCTCGTCACCGCCGATGGGAAAGAAATTCCAGTGAGCGGGCAGGCGGAAAACATCGAAGCCCCAGCCAAACCCGGCGAGGACTACTATGGCGGGCCCATCAAGATCGCCGGGGTTCCCTATGCAGAGGCTATCGCCGCGCAGTTGAAGGATTCGAAAAAGCCTGCGACGCTCAAAGTTTCCCTGGCTGGCAAAAATGCCGTGCGCTTCAAGGCCACGCTTGGCGGCGATTATCCGTTCGGCGACGAAAGCGGGCAGCGCAAGGTTTACAGCATCCGCAGCAAAGGCACCGAAGCCCGTTTCCTGACGGTCCTCGAGCCTTACGAAGGCAAGGCGATGGTGAAATCCGCAGTTGCCACCGGGCCGGATGCGTTGAGGGTCGAGCTGAACGATGGCCGTGTGCAGGACCTGACGATCAGAAACCTGAGTGGCTCGGGTAAGGACATCAGCGTGGAAATTTTCGAATCGAAGGACGGCAAGCACACTCGCGAGGAATCCTCGGCGATTCACGAGTGATCCGTAATTCGGTGCAGAAAATGCGATTTAGTAACCATGGAAACCTACGTGCCATGCGTAATTTTCAGGAATTCTGCGTTTTGATTCCGTCACCGATTGTTCATCCTCACCATTTCAGATGCTTCTAAAATCCATTTTCCATCGCATGACGTCGATGGCGCTCATTCCGGGCAAGGACGTGACGTCACTGAGTGTTGCAAAAATCGGACCACATCGCACTGTGGTGCCCTTCCTGAGATCAGCTTCCAGAGATTCCATTGAATAACATGATGAGTGAAAAACCCGCAGCCGCCCACAAGCCTTACATCGCACCGAAACATGACATCCGCGCATGGGCAATCGGCGGCATCGCCACCAACGTTCTGATCTGTCTCTACGGTCAGGCGATGAACTTCTTCACGGTGGGCTTCGGATGGAGCGCCGCGATCGTAGGGACCGCGATGGCGTTTCCCCGGATCATCGATGCCGTTCTGGACCCTTTCATCGGACAGCTATCGGACAAAACCAACACCCGCTGGGGGCGGCGGAAGCCGTTTCTCGTGATCGGATCGGTCCTTGCCTGCCTGTTCATCTTCGGACTGTGGTGGGGCGACAGCAGTTGGAGCAAGAATGCCCAGCTCGCCTACCTCGCGATCCTCGGCACCCTGTTCTACATCTCATGGGGCGTTTATGCCATGGCGTGGACGGCTCTCGGTTACGAGCTGACGGATGATTACAACGAGCGCTCCCGTATTTCCGCCTTTTCCGGTTACTTTACCACCGGAGTCCTGCTTCTCAATGCATGGACCTACTGGTTCGCGTTGAGACCTGTTTTCCAGCATGGCGTGATTGCCACCGTGAAGGATTTGTTCTCCCGGGGGATGGATTCCACTCACATGAGTCTGGTTCTATCAACTGCGTTCAAGACCGTGCAGGGCGCGCCTGCCAACGAGGTCAACGGCATCCGTTGGATCACGACCGGGGCGGTGATCGTTGTGCTCGCATCGGCATTTTACACCACGCGGAATTGTAAGGAGCGCTTCAAACAGGCTGCTAAAAAGAACCACACTCCGATCCTGACAGCATTGGCGGAAACTTTCAAGAACCGGCCGTTTGTGATTCTGATGTGTTACAAACTCTTCCAGCTGTTCGGGGAACGCGTGTTCCAGGGGATGTTATTCTATATCGGCATTTACTACATTTTTAATGGCGATAAGGACAAGGCCGGAGCGCTTACCGGAAACGCCGGGTTCTATGCATGTATCCTCGGGTTCTGTGTTCTTCCACTCATTCGTCCTATCAGTGTGAAGCTGGGCAAACGCGCGGGTCTGGTGATCCCATCCCTTGTCGCCATGATTCTTTTGTTCTGCCAACCGTTCCTTCTAACTCCGGCGCACCCCTATCTGCTTCTCGTTCCGCTGCTCGTTCTTTCGCCTTTGTCGGTGATCAGCGCAACGATGATGAATGCCATCGTTCCTGATATCTGCGATCTCGATGAATTGGAACACGGAGAGCGCCGCGAAGGACTTTTCACTTCCGTAACGGCGTTCATGAACAAGTTGGAAATCTCGCTCTCCGTGCTCATTGTCGGCTGGCTGGTGAGCTTCTCCGGTGTGGATCCTAAAACCACCATCCAACAGCCCGAAGTTTTGCAAAAACTGCTCTGGTTCGCGATCGGACCCGGCATTTTCTTCACGTGCGGGGCTCTGGTCATGTCATGTCTCTTCAAGCTGAACGAGAAGTCCATGGATGGCGTGCGCAAGGCGCTTGAAGAACGCCGTGCTGCCAACGGTAAAACCGACGAGGCCACCGCTGCCTGAATCAACCGGCGCAATTTTATATTTTCCAAACGATGCCAATCCAGAATCCCATCCTTCCCGGTTTTCATCCCGACCCATCAATCTGCCGCGTCGGCGATGATTACTACGTTGTCAATTCCACCTTCGAATGGTTTCCCGGCGTGCCGATCCATCATTCGAAGGATCTGAAAAACTGGCATTGTATCGGCCATGTCCTCACCCGTCAGAGCCAGCTCGATTTGCGCGGAGTGGTGGATTCCGCCGGGGTCTGGGCTCCATCGCTGAGTTATGCGGATGGGAAATTCTGGCTGATCTACACCAACCTACGGAACACCGGATTTGGCCGGCCGTTCAAGGATATCAAGATTTTCCTAACCACTGCTGACGATATCCTCGGTCCGTGGAGCGAACCGACCGAACTGGATTCCATCGGCTTCGATCCCTCGCTGTTTCACGATGACGACGGGCGGAAATACCTGGTCAACATGGAATGGGATTTCCGAAAGGGACACTATCGTTTCGCGGGTATCGTCGTGCAGGAGTTCGATGCGGCCGCCGGAAAACTGATCGGCGAGCGGACGAAAGTCATGCGGAAGGACAAACTCAGTGAAGGTCCTAACATCTACAAACAGGGAGGCTGGTATTATCTGATGCTCGCCGAGGGCGGCACCGGCTGGAACCATGGGATTGCAATGGCGCGCAGCCGTTCGATTCTCGGGCCATACGAACTGGATCCGCAGGACTCGGTGATTACGACGCGCGATAACTACGGTCACGCCTTGCAGAAAGCTGGCCACGGCGAACTGGTGCAAACAAAGGGGGGGGAATGGTATCTCGCGCATTTGGCCGGACGTCCGATTTCGTTCGACCGCCGCTGCACCCTCGGTCGCGAGACGTGCCTCCAAAGAGTTGTGTGGTCGGAAGACGGCTGGCTGCGACTGGAGCAGGGGGGATATTCTCCGTTCGTCGATGTGGCGGAACCAGCCGGTTTGGCAGAGGCTCCATGGCCCGCTCCGGTAAAACGCGACGAGTTCAGCGGCGGGAAACTGGACTCAAGCTGGAGTTCTTTGCGAGTGCCGATCGAGGATTCGTGGCTTTCTCTATCAAATCGTCCGGGATGGCTGCGGCTGACGGGTAGGGATTCATTGCATTCGTTCTTTGATCAAAGCCTCGTGGCGAAACGCCTGCGGGATTTTCACGTCGTTGCCGAAACGTGCCTTGATTTCGAACCTGTGCATTTCACGCAATCTGCGGGCCTCATTTGTCACTACAACACGCGGATGCACTACTATCTCCGCGTCACGTTCGACGAGGCGGAAGGCAAGGTGCTCGGCATCGTGCTCACGGACAACGGAAACTACGACGAACTCGGCGGTGAACTCGCCATCAACGATTGGTCGAAGGTGTTTCTCCGGGCGGAAATCCATCGCGAGCGCCTCCAGTTCAGCGCTTCTCCTGATGGCGTGAAATGGCAGAATGTCGGCCCCGTGCTGGATGCGTCGAAACTGTCTGACGACTATGCCCAGGGTTTCACCGGAGCGATGATCGGCCTTTGTGCTCAGGATCTGAGCGGCAACAGGAAGCATGCGGATTTTGATTATTTCGAACTCGCGCCCCTTCCGTGAAGATTTTCGCCATGCTGGTGGGGCTCGCGGTTGCTGGTGTTTGTCCGGCTGCTGAGGATTCTTTTCCTGCCATTACGAAGCAGGTGCAGACCTGGGTGGATCACGGATATTATACTGGCTGCTCGGTCTGGATCGCAAAAGGGAACGGGACGATCTATCAAAAGTCGTTTGGCGATCACACGGAGGAAACCAAAGTCTATATTGCATCTGCCGGGAAATGGCTGTCTTCCGCTGCGATTCTTGCGGTAGTCGATGAGGGAAAACTTTCACTCGACGATCCCGTTTCCAAGTGGCTGCCCGAGTTTAAGGAAGATCCGAAGGGCAAGGCGACCCTGCGCCAGTTGTTTTCCCATACTTCGGGATTTCCGCCTTATCAGCCTGACGACAAGCCGCGTGATGGCTATCAGACCTGTGAGGAATCGGTGAAACATCTTCTGCCGCTTCCGCTGGATTTCGCGCCGGGAGAGCGATTCGACTATGGAGGCCTGGCGATGCAGGTCGCTGGCCGGATGGCGGAAATCGTCACAGGCAAGGATTGGGAGACGATCTTCAGCGAGAAAATTGCTAAGCCGCTGGGTATGACCAAAACCCGCTTCACTCCCGTGGATGCGGGCCACACCCCGATGCTGGCCGGCGGCGCCGTCAGCACGCTTCATGATTATTCCCGATTTCTAACGATGATTGCGGATGGCGGCACTTTCGAAGGAAGACCCGTCCTTTCGCAAAAGGCGATTGCCGAGATGGAATCCGATCAGGTCGGCAAGGCGAGGATCAAGCCCGATGAGTTTGTCGAACGTGTGCGAGGAAACAAACACACCGGCATTTACGGCCTCGGCATGTGGCGCGAGGAGCTCGATGAAGAGGGCGAGGCCTCCCTCATCAGCAGCCCCAGTTGGGCAGGAACTTATCCATGGATCGACAAGCTGACCGGCATCCGCGGCGTTATCATGGCGCATGTTGATACAGAGTCGAAGGAACTCAAAAAGGACAAGTTTTCCGGCTTCTGGAGCAGTCCTGTTCTCGCTGCGATGGCACGTTCGCAACAGCCTGAAGAGCCTGTGAAGAGGCCCTGATTTTCTCTCACATGAAATTCCCGTTTTTCATTCTTTGGATCGCGCAGATCTGCTGTGCCTTCGCGTCAGCCGAGCCTCGGGTCAGCCTGACCGTGGACAAATTTTCCGGCTGGCACGGCGTCACTCTGAATGGAGATTCGGCGACTCTCGCAAGCGGTGAGATCGCATCGTTTCAATACCCGGCAGGACCGCTGGGGCGTAACAAGCACGGCTTCAGGGTCTATCATGACGGCACGCGGGATTGGCGTGAATTTGAAGGACTCGAGGTCAATCTGGCGTCCGAAGTGGGTCGTGAAATCGAACTCGAAGCCACTCTCCTCGCGCCCCCCGGACTCTCTGCGAACGAGCGGACAAGCATGAAGATCAGGGCGAAGGACAAGGACATCCTGCGCCTCCCGTGGACCTTATTCAACTCGCTGGCCGCACGCACGTCCCATCTCAAGTTCATTCAAGGACTCGAACTCAAAGGTCGCTATATCGATGGAAAACCCGGTTTCATCCAATTGAAATCCGTTACTCTCGTCAAAGGGGCGGTGATTTCACTCGAAGCCGAAATCCGTGGGAAATCCGCGGCTGCTGGAAGCGCCGTCGAATATGATGTCCTGGTTGGAAACACTTCCACCACCGAGCAATCGATTGCTCTATCATTTTTGAAATACGGCTGGGAAGCCATGACGGCGGAGGTCGAACCGACGAATTTTATCCTCAAATCAGGCGAGACGAAATCCTGTAAAGTCAGGGTCACGACTGCCGGAACCATTCCACCGGGTGGTCATGAAAAGCAGGTGTTGCAGGCGAGTTCGAACGGTGATGCGTCCAAGCGCATCGAATTCATCACCGGAGTGATCGTTCCATCACCCTATTTGCTGCACACCCCAAAACGCTGGGACGAGGTTCGCGAAAAGGTAAAAATCTACCCCTGGGCAAAGGAGGCTCAGGACGTCGTCGTGAAACGCGCGGATGACTGGAAGGTTCCCGAAATCGCCAAACCGCCCGGTAATGATCCCGATGACACGATGGGCCCTTTTCTTTTCGCAACGACCAACGAACACGATCTGATGTCGTGTGCGATTTCCTGGCAGCTCACCGGAAACAAAGCCCACGCGGAAAAAGTCGCACGGTTTCTCCGCCGATTGAGCGATCCCGTAAATGGCTATCCGAAAACCTTCCGCGCCTGCAATCAGGCTCAGGTGCAGGAAGGACATTTTTTCCAACACATCGCGATGTCCTATGACATGATCCGGAATGCCGATGTGCTCGGTGATCAGGATTGTATTCAGTTGGAAAAAACCTTCCGACTGTTCATGGAAACCATCAACCGACTCAACGACGGTGGCTCGATCAACAACTGGAATGTTTCGGAAATCACGGGAGCTTTCTATTGCGCTCTGGCGATGCAGGATCTCGCCGCTGCCGATCGGTTTTTCTCGGGTCCGAATGGCATCTGCGACCAACTCGCCAAAGGAACGATGGACGACGGATGGTGGTATGAATGTTCCATCAGTTATAACACTTGGGTCGCCCGTGAGTTCACGCAGGTCGCTCTCGCCTATGAACCATGGGGCGTGAATTTCAAGGACATGCGTCTCCCTGCCAGCTATGCGCCGAATGTCCTGTTGGTGCCCGAACTTAATGGTGGCAGCCCGTCCGCGGGCAGCGATCCGGAGCAAATGCTCAAACCCTTTGGCATGGATCCCAATATCTTCGGACCCATCCGCAAGCCGTGGCGTGAAATCCGCAACATGTGGGACGGACTTCTGCCGTTCCTTGATTGGCGGGGTGTCATGTTCGGCGTCAACGACTCCACGGAAAACAGCGTTGTTGGGCCGCGTCCTGGAGTTGAACCGTCGCCTTTCGAAGTGGCCTACTATGTCTATCGAGATCCCGCTTATGCCTCGGTCATCAAGCGCAGTTCGACCCGGGACCTACTCTACGGTGTGCCGGAACTTCCCAAAGACACGCCCGAGCCGTTTCGTGATTCCGCATTCGCTGATAATGTCGGCCTTGAGATGCTCCGTTCGCAGACTCCCGCCCGCCCGATCCGGGAGCAAATACAGGCGGTCCTCCACTATGGTACCCACGGTTGGGCACATGGCCACTATGATCGCACTAATCTGTTATCACTGATGCGCTACGGCCGCAGTTTCTACAATCCGGAAATGGTGTGGCATGGCTATGAACCATTCATGTATAAATTCTACGTTCAGACATCGGTTGCCAAAAACATGGTCGTTGTGGATCGGAAGATGCAAAAGCCCGCACCCGGAACCAATCTGTTGTTTCATACTGGCAAACTCATGCAGGCGGCGGCTGTCGAAGTCACCGCGCCATGGGGGAATCCTCCCTACGGCGGCATGGTCTATGACTATGTGCCGGTGAAATCCTTTGCTGAGAAAACCTGGAGCGAGGGTCGGTTTGTTCCCGTGCCCGAAAAGGCTCCGGGCTATGGAAATATCACGGGCTACACCGAGCCGATCCGCCAGCGCCGGGTGATGGTGGTGACGGATGATTACGTTGTCTTGGCAGATGATGCGGAAGGCGGAGGGATTCATGATTTTGAAAATCTATTCCAAATGAAGGGTTTTCTCGGACTTGAAGCGAAGGATAAGAAGCTCCTCCGCCATGACTCCCAATGGGACAAGGATCCCGTGAGCAGCGCCCAATTTGTCACGGATTGCGATTGGTATGCTGTGACCGCGCCCGCCGTGAGCCGCTTTGAAATGAAATTCGGGCCTGGTGCCGACAATGCCGGCACCCGCGCGCTGTGCAGTGAGGACGGTGTTTTGAAACTGGATGTTCACACACTTTGGCCGTTGAAACAGGAGATCATGTTCGGCACCACACCAGAGGATCACGGTCTGGGTCAACGTCTGTTCTATACCGTTCGTGGTGACGGCAGAATCTTGAACGAAGGGAAGTTCGGCGCATGGACGTTAGGCAAAGGCGATGTGGATGTGCCAATTGATGGTGTGAAACAGCTCGAACTTGAAACCCGCACCGAGTTGAAAAAGCGTCCCACATTGTTCTGGGGACACGCTTCCGTCGTCACCCGCGACGGGAAGGAAATTCCGTTGGCTGATCTCTCACCGGCTTTCACGAACATCATTCCCACCAAGATCGTGAATCACGACTACGACGGCGGCCCGGTGAAAATCCAAGGTGAAACCCAAGCGTTCTCCACACCGGCACAGCCGGAAAATGACGCGCAGCCTGGCCTGATCCGGATTGATCTATCGAAAGTCGATGCTGTGCGGTTCAAGGCAAGCATTGGCAGTGATTACCCTCCCGGCCCCGAAGCGCAGAGGCGCAAGACCATGTCCGTGAAAGCGGACAAAGGCAGCAAAGCCCGTTTCTTAACTGTCATCGAACCCTATGAAAACCAGCCGATCGTGAAATCCGCATTCGCGACTTCCGGAGATCAAATCCGGGTGGAACTCGCTGACGGACGGGTTCAGGAAATCCAAATTCACGACCTCATCGGAAAACTTTCCATCGATATGATTGAATCAAAGAATGGTAAGGAAATCCGTCGTGAATCGACGGACAAATGAGCGTATTATGGGTGCGCTGAAGTTTGGTGTGGCTTGTTTTTCTGAGCCAATCAAGAAAGGACCCTTGATTATACATATAGGTGAGATTGTGCGGCGAACCGCGCTTTAACTTTTTTTTGGTTTTCTTGTCGAAGATACGTGTTAAAGGTCTTGGCGATATACCTTTGCTGAATCGGTCGCACATGGTGATGCGCGTTCTGAGTGTGGCTTTGGTTGATTTCCCCCCCCAACCGCCAGTGACATGAGGATTCCCCTCGATGGAAATCTATTTTTGGGCGCACTTGCGGTGGTCGCCTTGGCTTCGGTGCAGACTTCCCACGCGTTATCGGGGACATGGAAAAATCCTGTCGGCGGCAATTGGACGACTGGAACGAACTGGATCACTTCGATTGCAAGCGGCGTCGATGCGAACGCGGGGTTCACCACGATCAATCTCAACAGCGATGCCACCGTGATCGTGGATGGTTCGCAGGTTGTGGGTAGTATCGGTTTTTCGGACATCGTGCCTTCTCATAACTGGATTATGAATGCAGGGGCCGGGGGATCACTTACGTTGGATGTGGCCAGCGGGATGCCTGCCATCACTGTGCAAAATCAATCGGCGGCGATGAATGTCATCGTTGCCGGAAACAAGGGGCTGATGAAAAACGGCGTTGGAACTCTTATACTTTCCGGCCCGAATACTTATACCGGAGGAACTGTTGTCAACATGGGTACCTTGCAGGTGACAGGTGCAAATTCACTTCAAGGACCGACGACGATCGATGTCGGGGCCACTCTCGCGCTGAACGCAGGCGGCGCGACTTACCTGAATTCTTTAAGTGGAGGAGGAAATATTCAGATTTCGCCCGGGAATGGCTCAGCCCAGCTCAATGGCGACCTCAGTAGTTTCACCGGAGTTCTGGAGATCTCCGCAGGCGGGATTGGTGGTAAGGTTCTTTTCGCCAATACCGCACAGGGAAATTCGATATCATCAGACGCCAAAGTTAGGGTTTTTGCCGGCAGCACGCTTTTTCTCGGCTCAGCGGATACGTCGGTTTCATTCGGAGCGGGCCTGGAACTTTACGGAATTGGGAACAGTGACGGTTTTGGCGCATTGCGTATCGAAAGGGGGGCTGACTGGGGCGGCGCCATCACATTGAAATCGGACTCCTCAATTGGGACACAGACTGGCAGCGCGGGGGTGATCAGCGGTAGTATCAGTGAAAGTGGTGGCAGTTTTGGCGTCACGAAGCAAGGAAGCCGGACATTGATACTTGCGGGTGAGAATACTTATAGCGGCCCGACGATTCATAATGGAAATGGCAGTTTGTGTCTGAAGAATTCCCGAGCACTTCAAAATAGCACACTGCTCTATACCGGAGGAAATCTCATCTTTGACAGTGGTGTAACTTCTCGGAGATTCCTTTTCGGCGGCTTGTCAGGCACTGAAAATATCGCACTTCAGGATAGTGCTATCACACCCGGTCCCATTGATTTGGCAATCGGAAATAACAATCTAAACACGGGCTATTCCGGAAATCTCAGTGGTTCGGGATCAATTGATAAGGTCGGCAGCGGCACACTGACGATTTCCGGAATGAATACCTATACAGGAAGCACCACGGTGAGCAGCGGTGTCCTGCGTTTGAACATGGCTCCCAACCTCCCGGCTAATTTGAAAATCATGCCTCTGGGCGATTCGATTACCTACGGCTATGACGGAAGCAATGCCGGCTATCGAGGCCCACTTTACAATTTGCTTCATCCTGTGGTTTCGGGTTTCCGATACATTGGCACTTCGATTGAAAGACCCGGAGTTTTGCCGGCCAGTCCCGTTGATCAACGCCATAACGAAGGTCACTCATCCTATAAGATCAACGATATTAGTAACAATCTGGACGGTTTCGATAACACGAGGTTTCTCCAGTATGGTGGTCCCGAACGGAATCCGAATGGTGGCCACTGGTTTGACGGAATTCCGAATATCCGTGATCCGATGTATCCCGATGTGATCACGATGATGATCGGGACCAATGACATCGACAATCTAACGGATGTCCAGACACGCTTGCATGCGCTCATCGCCAAGATCGTCACCCTGCGGCCATCTGCCAAACTGCTGGTGGCGAAAATCACCCCGCTCATGAGTGCCCCAACCGCTGTGGCGGGATATAACACGATCATCGGAACCGAGGTGGCCGCTTTCGGAGCCGCAGGAAAACAGGTTTACCTCGTTGATATGAATACAGGTTTTCCAGCGAATGGTTTGATCGCAGACGGTGTTCATCCGAATGATATCGGTTTCAATTTCATGGCGGGTAAATGGTATGCCGCCATCGTCGCTGCCTGCGCGACAGGTGAGGGTGCTCTGCCTGCAAGCTCGCCCACTTCGGTGGCGTCTGGGGCGGTGCTGGACCTGAATGGAACAAATGCGACCGTCGGAAATTTGAATGGATTGGGGGATATCCAGTTGGGAAACGGCGGAGTTCTCACCGTCAATAATAACGGAGATAGTAGTTTCGATGGGTCTATTTCAGGAACTGGAAAGCTGGTGAAGACCGGAAATGCCACCCTCACTCTGTCTGGTGCGATTGATCATCTTGGTAGCACCCAAGTGTCTGGCGGACGACTCCGTGTCAGTGGGTCGTTTTCCAATTCGACTTTGATAGAGGTGATGGACGGTGGAATACTTGAACTCTGCGGTGGCAGGCTCTCCGCTTCAAACATTCATATCCATGCGGGAGGAGTGCTCCTGGGATGTGGTGAGATCGATGGAAATGTGGTCAACGAGGGACTTATCACAGCCAGTGGAGGCCGGGAGCTCTTTTTTACGGGGCAGGTGACAAACATCGGAATCATCCGCATGACGGGTGGAGCGGCGTTGTCAGCGAGCGAGATCCTTCTCAATCATGGCACGCTGGATTTGATGACAGGAGCGCAGGGATTGCCTGAAAACCTGGTGAATGATGGCATCGTCATCGATGCAAGTGCGGTGAGGGTGGATTCGATCACAACGTCCGCTGGGCCGGTGACGGTGGAGATCCGCTCCTTCACCGGACATGTCTATCAGCTCCAGTATTCCTCCACCTTGCTCGCTGATTCGTGGCAGAACCAGGGGGGCGAGCAGAATGGAGTGACGGGCGATATTCTGAGCTTTTCGGCCGATGTCGCTGCATCTGGAGATAGAGGATTTTATAGGATTAAAATAGACCCCTGATGGGGCAGAAGTTGGGCTTTGCAATTTTGCGCACGCCTGATTTTCTGTCGCTCGTGAAAGCTCAATCATCCTCAGTTTGTTTCCTGGGTCTTCTGTTCTGTTTTACCAATTTGGTATCTGCGGATCCGGTTGATCCGCAGTCCCCGATCAAAATTTCGGCCTACAAGTCCCCGGTGCGACTCGCCTGCGTGGGAGACAGTATTACGCAGGGCTCTGGCGCTGCCAAAGGAAAGTCTTATCCCGCACAGCTACAGGAATTATTGGGAGGTGGCTGGCAGGTTGGGAATTTCGGAGTGAGCGGCCGCACTCTGATGCGAAGCGGCGATTTTCCCTATTGGAATGAGGCGAAATTCAAGCAGGCACAGGAATTCAAACCGGACGTAGTGGTTATCATGCTTGGCACGAATGATACCAAGCCTGGGAATTGGTCGCATAAGGATGAGTTCGAAAAGGATTATCGGGATCTGGTGAAGACTTTCCAGAATTTGCAATCCAAGCCGCGTGTTTTCGTCTGCCGTGCGGTGCCTGTTCCCGAGCCGGGAAATTATGGAATCAATGAAGCCGCAATTCAGGAACAAATTCCGATGGTGGAAAAGCTCGCCAAGGACCTGGGCGCTGGAGTGATCGATATGCACGCCGCATTGATGGGAAAAGAGAATCTGCTGCCTGACCACGTGCATCCGAATACCGAAGGCGCTGGTGAAATGGCGAAGGCTGCCTATAAGGTTCTAACTGGAATGGATCCGGCGAAGATCATATTCCCAAGCAACCCACCTGCGGACAAACGGTGATTTTGGAGCGAGTTTTCCATGGAAACTTCGAAGTGAAGTGTCATTGGGGCTGAAGATGGGCAATTCTTGGGCGTCATGTCGCAGAAATCGAGAGCTGATCTCGGTTTATAACTTAAATTCACCCTCCCCATTCGATGATCCCGTCACCCGTAATCCAACCGGAGTTGGCCACCACCAACCTCCGTGGCTGCTTCGATCTCTGTATCGCCAAAACCCGCAGGAATCTCCTTGATCTTAACGAGCAGCCAACCACTTGGGCTTTCGCCATGGATGGCGATTACGCGAAGTGGAAGGAAGGGTTTTACGAGATCGGGAACTGGACAACGTCATTCTTCACTGGGATGGGCTTGCTGGCTTGGGAGGATACCGAGGATGAACATTTTCTGAAGGAAGTGGTTCGTCTGGAATCACTCTATCAGGAAAAGCTCGAAGGCGGGAATGCGGCGAATACGATGCATGACATCGGTTTCCTCTACTCCCTATACTCGGTCGCGCTATACAAACTCACCGGAGATGCCCGTCATCGTGAGTTGGGAATCAAGGCTGCGGAGGCCCTCGCCGCGCGCTTTATTCCCGAAGGAAACTATATCCGCGCCTGGGGCCGGATGGACGACAATGGATCGGACTACGCAGGCCTTGCAATCATCGACTGCATGATGAACCTGCCGTTGCTCTACTGGGCGAGCGAGGAAACAGGCGACCTAAAATTCCGGGACATCGCCATCCGCCACAGCGAGACGACGTTGAAAAACTTCATCCGCGAGGACGACTCGGTCTATCATTCGTATCGGTTCGACGCACTGACCGGCGCTCCGGCAGGTGGCGAGAATTATTGCGGCCGTGGCGTCGAGTCCCACTGGGCGCGTGGCAATACCTGGGCGATGTATGGATTTGCGATGGGCTATCGCTACACTGGCGACGAGCGCTATCTGGACGCAGCCATCCGAGTCACACGGAAATTCCTTTCGTTGCTGGATGAGGAGGTCGTGCCGGTTTGGGATTTCCGTCTTGAGAAAGGCGAGGAGCTGCTTCGCGATTCATCCGCTGCTTCGATCGCCGTTTGCGCCATCCAAGAGTTGGAGGGGTTTGGCAAGGCCGATAAGGAAATGCTCGCCGCAAAGGATGCTCTGCTGGCCCGTCTTTGCTCGGACGATTATCTGGATGCCGACCTGAATTGCCGCGGCTTGCTCAAGTTTGGCGAAGTGGGTGACGGCGTCGGCAAGGCGCGGTCCGCTTACACCAGTTGGGGCGACTATTACTTCATGGAAGGTCTGGGTCGCGAGCTTGGTTTGCCGGTCACTTGGTGGTAACAACTTTTCCGATGCGCGATTATCTTTCTGTTCACACGCTCGGCGATACCTTGGTTCGTTATCCAATCGATCACGCTTCCGGGCGGATCGGTCTGGAATTGGTACCATTGGGACTCGTGGAGAAAACCGTTTCACCGCGCGCCTCACTCCGTGGCGAGCCATTCATTGATGCGATGCCGGGGGATGATCCCTGGCCGGCGCGTCCGATCGATTCGCTGGTGCAGTTGAAACTTGTCGGCGATGAATATCCCGGCGCGTTCGCCCAAGGTCATACGATGCGGAATTCCGGATCGGTCGCCGCCTTTCGTTATGAAAACCAGGAGGTGGAGAACCTCGGCGGCACGCGGATCATCGTCACGCGTTTGCGGCGTGAGGACGGTTGCTTGCTGGAACATCGGCTGGGTTGGAACAAGGACGACGCCGCTTTCACCATCGAGACGTTTTTCATCAACGGGTCCGACCAAGAGGTGACCTTGGAAATGCTGTCGAGTTTTTCGCTCGCGGGCATCACGCCGTTTCATGAAGCCGACGCACCGGGCCGCCTGCGGGTCCATCGTTTTCGCTCCGTTTGGAGTGCGGAGGGAAGGCACGAAAGCCGCTCGGTCGAGGAGCTTCATCTCGAACGCTCGTGGAGTGGGGCGGGAGCTTTTAGCGAACGTTTCGGGCAACTCGGTACGATGCCGGTCCGACGTTGGTTTCCGTTTGTCGCAGCGGAGGATACCGAAGCTGGGGTTTTCTGGGGGGCGCAACTTTCGTGGGCCGGTTCATGGCAGATCGAGGCTTTCCGTCAACACGATGATCTTTGTCTATCAGGCGGTCTTGCGGATCGCGAGTTCGGCCACTGGATGAAGAAAATCGGACCGGGCGAGAGCTTCGCCGCGCCAACTGCGGTGGTTTCGTGCGTGCATGGTGATTTCGCGACTCTCTGCGACCGCCTCACGGCGATGCAGGACGCGGCGGTGAATTCCCAACCCGCAGTGGAGCAGGATCTGCCTGTGATTTTCAACGAATGGTGCACCACTTGGGGCGATCCCTCACACGAGAACATCACCGCCATCGCCGATCGTCTGGAGGGGACCGGTGTCCGCTATCTCGTGATCGACGCGGGTTGGTATCGCACGGACGGCACCGACTGGAGCAGTGGTCACGGGGACTGGAATCCGAATCCGCGCATGTTTCCGGACGGGCTCGCCGCCACGGCCGATGCGATCCGTCAGCGCGGGATCATCCCGGGGCTGTGGTTTGAAATGGAAACCGTCGGTTCCCAAAGCACTGCATTCAAACTGGGCGAATATTTCCTCAAGCGCGACGGGATTCCGGTTTCGGTTCGCGACCGGCGTTTCTGGGACCTCAACGATCCGGAGGCGATCGAGTATCTATCTGAAAAGGTCATCGATCTGCTGGAATCCTGCGGTTTCGGCTATCTCAAGGTGGACTACAATGAAACCGCCGGTCTCGGTTGCGACCATCCGGACTCCCAGGGCGAGGGCATGCGCCGCCAGATAGAGGGCACGTACAAGTTCTTCGAACTCATCCGCGAGCGTTTGCCGGATCTCGTGATCGAAAATTGCTCGTCGGGCGGTCATCGCCTGGAGCCATCGATGCTGGCGCTCACGGCGATGTCGTCTTTTTCGGACGCGCACGAGCTGGTCGAGATTCCGATCATTGCGGCCAATCTTCATCAGCTATTGCTTCCGCGCCAGAATCAGATCTGGGCGGTGCTGCACCCCACGGATTCCCTGCAACGGATCCGTTACAGCCTTGCCGCGACCTTCCTCGGTCGCATGTGCCTTTCCGGCGGAATCGAGAAACTTCAGCCCGAAGCCCTGTCGGTGGTGCGGGAGGCGGTTGAATTCTATCAAAAAGTCGCGCCGATCATCAAATATGGCACCAGCCGCAAGATTCAGGAAATCGGCGAGAGCTGGCGTCATCCCGAGGGTTGGCAGGCGTTGGTCAGGACATCCGGAAACCAGGCGCTGGTCGTGCTGCACGCCTTTGCAAACGCACCGGCGACCGTGGAAATCCCACTTGCTGATGGCGGATGGAAACTCGCGGGTTCGTTCGGAATCGCTCCGGAGGATGTGAGTTTCGGTGCCACCGGCCTGCGTCTATCAACCGGTGGTGATTTTTCCGGTGCCGTCATGCTCTTGGAACGCTGATGCATCATGAATCGGTCAGCGCCGGGTTTCAGTCGGGGAAACCCTGGCGATCCTTGTGGGCGCTCTACCGTCCGCAGAGGCGGAATCTGCTGCTCGGTGAACTGATCTATCTGTTCAAGGCGAGCCCTGTCTGGGGGCTGCCGATCATCACTGCGAACATCATCGACGTGCTGGCAAAACATCCAGCCGATGGCATGAGGACGTTGGCTTGGAACGGTTGCATTGGCGCGGCCCTGATCATCCAGAACATTCCGAGCGGTGTCCTTTACGCCCGTTTCACCAGCCGGGCTCTGCGCGGTTTGGAGACTTCGTTGCGCTCGGCGCTGGTCCGGCGGTTACAGATGTTATCGATCGGCTATCACAGCCGTCGGAGTTCGGGAGCGCTGCAAACCAAAGTGCTTCGCGATGTGGAATCCATCGAGCAGATGAGCCGCCAGTTGATCGACGGCGGAACTTTCGCGGTGGTGAGCATTCTGGTGGCGCTGACGGTGACGAGCATCCGCATGCCGGTGTTTGTTCCTGTGTTTTTCCTGCTCATTCCGATTGTAATTGCCATCCGTCTTTTGCTGAGCGCGCGGATGAAACAATACAACTCGGAGTTCCGCCATCGCATCGAGTCCATGAGCTCCCGGGTGCTGGGGATGATCACGATGATCCCGGTGACGCGTGCCCATGCTGCCGAGGAGGAGGCGATCGCGCGGGTGGAGAGCAGTTTCGACGAGGTGAGCGAGGCGGGTCAGAGGCTGGATCGTCACGGCGGTTTGTTCGGTGCGGTGGCGTGGGTTTGCTTCATGCTCTTGCAGTTAGGCATTCTGTTCACCGGCGCGATGCTGGGCTATCAGGGAAAACTTTCCCTCAGCCCCGGCGATCTGGTGCTGTTGTCCGGCTATGTCGCGGCCATCGTTGCGGCGGTGATGCAGTTGAACTCCATGCTGCCTGTCATCACGCGGGGTTTCGAGGCGATCCATAGCATCGGCGAAGTTTTGGAAGGTCCGGAACTGGAATCGAGCGCCGGAAAACAAGCGCTGACGGAGGTGAATGGCGATTTCCGTTTCGAGAACACCCATTTCGAATATCCGGGAGAGGAGGGCAAAGTGGCGACCTTGCGCGGGCTGGACCTCCATGTTGCCGCCGGAGAAACGGTGGGCATCGTCGGCCCCAGTGGATCGGGGAAATCGACGCTGATGAGCCTGATCATCGGTTTCTATCGACCGAGCGCGGGGCGGATTCTGTTGGACGGAAATGATATGGATTCCATCGACCTGCGGAGCTTCCGCCGCCATCTCGCGGTGGTGAGCCAGGAGACGATCCTTTTCGAAGGAACCCTGCGGGAAAACATCGCTTACGGCATGCAAGGTGTCAGCGACGCGAGTATCCAGAAGGCGGTCAGCGCCGCGAATGCCGCCGATTTCATCCAAGCGCTGCCACGCGGTCTGGACACGCTGATCGGCGAACGCGGCTCACGCCTGAGCGGTGGCCAGCGGCAGCGGATCGCCATCGCACGCGCGCTGTTGCGCGATCCACGCGTGCTGATCCTCGACGAAGCCACCAGCGCGCTCGATGGCGAGAGCGAGGCGATCGTGCAGGAAGCGCTGGATCGCCTGATGTTAGGCCGCACCACTTTCATCGTCGCGCACCGTCTCAGCACCCTGCGCAAGGCGGACCGCGTCGTGGTCCTCAACCGCGGCCAGGTGGAAACCGCGGGAAGCCCGGCGGATCTCGCGAGAGCCATGCCGGAATCGTTCCGCGATCTGGTGGCGAAGGTCGCACAGCCGAACTGAAACTTTTTTATGACTCAATCCATGATCCAACACGAATTCCTCGCCATCGACGAAGGTCTGGCAAACCTGCTTCACGTCAACGAAGCCGATCCATCGAAAGACTGGATCGTGCCCATCGGTCACCCCCAATCGCGTGACATGCAGCTGATCGGAAACGGTCGTGTCTTGATCGGTCATCACCACGGGTGGTCGGAATTTGAAATCGCCACGGGCAGGGTGCTTGCGGAGTTCACCGCGTATGAAGGCGTCACCGCCGTGCGCCGCCAGCCGGACGGGCACACCGTCATCGCAGGAGTGGATATCGCCGGGACGACGGGCGTGGTGGTGTTGGAACTCAATGAAGGCAATCAGGAAATCCACCGCGCGATTTTTCCCGGCGACTATGTGCGACTCATCCGCCAGACGAACGACGGAACCTATCTGATGTCCTGCAACGAACAGATCAGGGAAGGGGATCGCGATGGGAATTACATCCGGGAATTCCCCGTGGATGGTTTCTATCATGCGTGGAAATCGCTCCGCCTTCCTAACGGGAATTTGCTGGTGTCCGCAGGTTACGGCGCTTTCATGGTCGAGCTGGGCCACGAGGGTGAAATCGTCCGCAAGTTCGGCGCGAAGGATCAGGTCCCGGCGGAGGTGAATCCATTTTTCTACGCCATGTTCCAACTACTCCCGAATGGCCATGTCGTCATGGCAAATTGGCAGGGGCACGGCGAAGGTTTCGGAGAATCCGGCATTCAGCTGTTGGAATTCGATCCTGCCGGAGAAATCGTCTGGAACTGGAGCGACTCGACGAAAATCTCCTCGCTGCAAGGCGTTTTGGTGCTCGATGGACTGGATACCGCCGTGCTCCACGACGAGCGGTCCGGAGTGATGGCTCCGATTTGAGGTGGAATTCGCGCGCCGGTCACCACGGTTACCGAGCGCGTGTGTGCGGGGCGTGGTGTCGTGTGTTCCTTTGGTCGGGCCGCTTCAAAACTGCGGTCCGATTCATCACAAACCATTCATGAGTGCGACCATCCCCACGCCTGTCATTCCACTTTCCGCCGCCCGAGAGCATGCCTGCAATGTTCTGATTGCGAAAATCCGCAGAAATATCACCGATCTTGTCGCACAGCCGACGACGTGGTCCTTTGATCCGGGCGGCGATTTCAGCAAATGGCAGGAAGGCTTCTTTGATATCGGAAACTGGACCACTTCCTTTTTCACCGGCATGGCGTTGATCGCTTTCAAGGAAACTGAGGACGCGCATTTCCTCCAGCAGGTGCTCGCGCTCGACCCACTTTATCAGCAAAAACTCGGAGAGCATGTGGCGAACACCATGCACGATCTCGGCTTTCTCTACTCGCTGCACTCGGTGGCGCTTTACAAGATCACTGGCGAGGAAACCCACCGAGCACTCGCGTTGAAAGCTGCGGAGGTCCTCGCATCCCGTTTCTTGCCCGAAGGGAATTACATCAATGCCTGGGGCCGGATGGACGAACGCGGCACCGACTTCTACGGCATGGCGATCATTGACTGCATGATGAATCTGCCGTTGCTCCACTGGGCATCCAAGGAAACGGGCGACCCGAAATTCCGCGAGATCGCGATCCGTCACAGCGATACGACTTTGAAAAATTTCATCCGCGAGGACGGATCTGTCTATCATGCGTTCCGCTTTGATCATGAGACCGGTGCTCCCGACCGTGGAGAAAACTACTGCGGCTATGGCGTCGAAAGCCATTGGGCGCGTGGCCACGCCTGGGCCGTTTATGGATTTGCGATGGCATACCGCTACACCGGAGACGAGCACTATCTGGCTGCCTCGTTGACGCTGGCCCGCAAGTTTGTCTCGCTGATGGATGATGAAATTGTTCCGCCCTGGGATTTCAGACTGCCGTCACTTAAGCCGGAATTGCATATCCGTGATTCGTCTGCCGCCGCCATTTTCGTCTGCGGAATCCAGGAACTCCAAAGCTCTGGAAATGCCGATGCCGCGCTGCTGAAAACCCGGGAGGCCATTCTCGACCGCCTCTGCTCGGATGCCTATCTCGACGCTGATCCGGCTGTCCGAGGCGTTGTGAAACATGGCCAGGTCGGAATGGCTGTGGATGCCTATACGAGCTGGGGCGACTATTATTTGATGGAAGCCCTCGCCCGTGAATCCGGCATGGCGATTGACTGGTGGTGATCTTTGGCCCCTTGGATTGCAACGAGCTATGAAATCTTTCTAGCCTTGATCCAAAGGATCATGCTAACAAGGTATCAATGAAATGGGTATCGCCGGGACTCCGGGGCAAATTCGTGGGTACGCTGTTGATTGCAGCGGCTCTGCCTTTGCTGGTGGGTCTGGTGTTTTTGGAAACCCTCGGGTACCGGCATTTTCTAGCAGAGCGGGGGAAATGCACGAAATGCAGGCACTTACCTTGGCGCGGGCGCTCGATCAGGCATCGAAGTCCCAAGCGGAGCAACTCCGGAATTGGCTGGCGGCGGATCCGCAGATCATGGAATTTGTCGAAGGGCGAAACCAGGTGCTTGCGGGCATGGATCCCAAAAAAGTCGCCGAAGAAACAAGGCGGCTGGATGAGGCTTGGGAGTCATTGGCGGATGATGATCCCCGGTTGCTCGCCTTGTTGCGTAACGCCGGATCTGTCGAGTTGAGGAAATTTCAATCGCTTTGCCCCGGTCTGGCCGAGGTGCTGGTCACCGATGTGACCGGACGACTGGTGGCCGCCACGGGAAAAAGCACGGATGTCGATCAGGCGGACGAAGCGTGGTGGCAACACGGAAAATCGCTCAAAGCAGGCAGCGAATGGATCGATTCCCTGCATTTTGACGCGAGTTCCAAAGTGTTTTCACAGGACGTGATCCTGCCCTTGCGTGATGGTGGGAAGTTCGAGGGGGCCGCCAAAATGTCGATAGATATGACGTCGATTTTCACCCACTTGGGATTTGATGGCGAGGCACTCGGTGAACGCTGGGAACTCGTGCTTCCAGATGGGCGAATTCTAGCGAGTTCGAAAAAGGGATATGTCTCTCTGATGGAGAGGGTCACGGACGGAGATCTTGCTGAACTCAAGGATCCCGCCAAAGGTTGGGCTTCCATGTTCAATGAAGAAGGAGAAGCGAGAATGGCTGGATTTGTCGCGCTCGGAGCCGGGGACGGCAGCGCGGATTCCTATGTTATTTTTTCATCGCGAAGTGCCGATGTGGTGGCGCCGCTCAGGCGGAATGTCGCCTGGCTGGGCTTGTCCGGGAGTCTGCTGATAGGCGTTTGTGCATGGGGAGGATTCAAATACGTGGACCGAAAAATCCTGAGCCCTCTGGCGGCGTTGGGTCAGGCGGCGAGATCGATTTCTACGACCGCCCGGCTCCGTCATCTGGGAGCGAGGGACGAGGAGGAAGTCCGCGAGAGCCGGCTGAAGGCAGAGGCGGATTTGGAAAAAATCAAAGCGATCCACACCGGTGACGAGGTGGAGTCCTTGGCGGGTGATCTCGCAGTGATGACTTCGCGGGTTTTGCGCTATCATCGCGAGTTGGAAACCGAGGTAGCAGCGAAAACGGCGCTCATTCAGGAAGATTTGGAAATGGCGCGTGAGTTCCAATATGCCCTGCTGCCTTCCGTTTATCCTCACGTACCGCCGCCGGAAATCACCAATCCACTGCGCCTGAGGTTTGCTCATTTCTATCAACCTGCGTCGACAGTGGGGGGCGATTTTTTTGATTTGATCGAGCTGGATGAAAGTCGTGTGGGTGTCCTGATAGCGGATGTCATGGGGCACGGTGCGCGTTCCGCCCTGATTACGGCTATCCTGCGTGCCTTGGTCAGGAACCATGCCGGAATCGCAGGAGACCCGGGAGCATTTCTCTCTGAACTGAACCGGCATCTGCATGAAATGATTTCGCGCAGCAAACAGTCACTTTTCGTCACCGCGTTTTTCATCGTGCTCGATACGCGGAATGGCCTGGCCTCGTGGGCGGTTTCCGGTCACCCGTCACCTTTGCGGGTGAGGCGGGGTAGTGGCAAGAGTCCGGAGCCGTTGTGGTCCGAGTCTCCACGGCAGCCGGCTTTGGGGTTGGCGCCCAATTTCATTTACCGTTCGTTCGAGTCGCCACTCTTCGCAGGGGACGTTTTGCTGCTCTTCACCGATGGCTCGATCGAAGCTGAAAACCCGGCTGGCGAACCATTCGGTGTCAAACGTCTGGCAACCAGTCTCGACGAGGCCCTCGATGGGCCGATGGCCGCGATGCCGGCAAAGATCATCTGCGATGTGACCTTTTTCCAAAAACGCAAACAGTATGAAGACGACGTCTGCCTCGTGGCCATCGAAGCCTGCGGAGGCGACACGCCTGACTCCTGGTAGGCCGCCTGTCAGAACGTCTTCCGCAAGTGGGATGGCAGGATGTTCAGTTGCTCGCGATACTTCGCCACGGTCCGGCGAGCGACCTTGATGCCTTGTTTGTCGAGGGCTTTCATTAGCACTTCATCGGAGAGGGGCTTGGCAGGGTTTTCCGCCGCGACGAGCTGTTGGATGGCCTCGCGAACTCCGGCGTTTGAAACCTCCGCACCATCGGTTGTCTGATAGCCTGTCGCGAAGAACGCCCGCATTTCCATCAGGCCGTGGGGCGTCAGGACATATTTGCCTGCGACGGCCCGTGAAATGGTGGTCGCGTGGAGGCTGAGTTCGTCCGCGATGTCATTCATTGTGAGCGGCCTCAGGTGTCGAGGGCCTTTTGCGAGGAAAAGCGGCTGATGCTCGATGAGCTTGTGGGCGATCGCGAGGATGGTTTCCTGACGCAGGGAAATCGCATGGATGAGGCTGCGGCCATCACGGATCTGGTCGCGGAGAAACTGGCGGGCTTTCGCGTCGGTGCCGTTTTTCCCGATCATGTCCTTGTAGAAGTCGTTGATGCGGAGGTTCGGCAAATGCTCGCCCGTGAGGCGGGCATACCAGTGGCCATCGTCGTTCCGCTCGATCACAGCGTCGGGAAGAATGTAGGGATTTCCGGTTGGATCAAATTCTCCACCGGGATTCGGTGTCAGGCGACCGATGCGTGATGCTGCCTCGGCGATCCGCTCGACGGTGGTGCCGAGGGCTCTAGCAATCTGGGGATGCCGCTTGCGGGCCAGATCCTCGAGGTGATCGCGGACAATTTTGTATTCGATGGTTTCCTTGCCGCCGCTGCGTTCCAATTGCAGAAGGAGTGACTCGGGAATGCCGGATGCGCCGATGCCGGCGGGATCGAAGGACTGCACCAGCTTCAGCGCTTCGTCGAGATGCTTCGGCTTGATATCGAGCCGGACTCCGAGTGTCTTCACTGGCAAATCGAGGAATCCACGCTCATCGAGATTTCCGAGAATCGCTTGGGCTGCTTCACGGATTTCGGGATCGACCATCGAGAGATCGAGCTGATTTTGCAAATGCTGCTGAAGTGTTTCCGGCGCGACGATCGAATCGTAAATACGCTGGCGCCTTTCCTCGTCCTCGCTCGTCCAAGGGGAACTTTTCCCCTCCATGATCGTCCGGTCACGCCAATCGTCGTCCGTCTGATTCATGTATTCGAGGGAATCCGCCTCTTCGGGATCGGGCCCTTCCTCATCAAGCGAAATGCTTTCAGTGATGTCTTCCAGAACCGGATTAGTTTCCAGCGCCTGTTGAACGAGCTGGGAAAGCTCAAGAGTTCCCGCTTGGAGGATCTCCAAACTTTTGCGCATTTGCGGCGCAAGCGTTTGCTGCTGAGATAGCGATTGATGGAGGAAGGCGTCTGACATTATCGGTCTCGGCAATCTGTTGCCGGAGCTAGTCTAGAACGTCCTTATTCAAATTGCAGCAACTATTGTGCCATTTGGTGAGAGTTAATTATTTGACTTGCGGCGATCATTGAAAACAAACGGTTTGCGGCTCCGCTAAAAGTGAATTCGATGTCAGAAAATATTGCGAAATCCTATCGATGATCTCATTAGGGCGCTGATGGCTTTGTTTCCAATGGTAGGCCGCTGGACCTCCAGTTGTCGATGCCCGCACCGAAGACCGAGACCTTGTAGTCGCGTCGGGCAAGGTTATGGGCCACGTTGCGTGCTTCCGCGCAGCCGAGATTGAAACAATAGAGGACCACCCGTTTTCCTGATTTCAGAGCCTGCTGGATTTGCAAATCGCGGGACTGGACCTGGGCTGCATATTCGGTGTGCGGCCAATTGATCGCGCCCGGGATGTGGTCGATTTGGTAAAAATACGGCACACGGACGTCGTAAAGCAGCACTTCGCCCGATTGCTGGAGGGCGAACAGTTCCTCCAAGCTGATGCCCGATGTCGAGCCCATCGACTTGTGAGTGGACGGAATTTTCTTCGGCTTGCTGTGAGGTTTTTCCGGCTGTTGGGGAACCACGGGCGGAGCGGCACAGGCGGCCAAACCGATCGCAAATACAAGACACAGTCCCTTGGTAAGTTGTGACCGCCCGGGTTTGGAAAATGACATGACACAGCCTTAGCGATCCCCCGATTTCACGTCAAAGAGGAATAATCTCCGCTTTGGATTTGCGGGATGGAGAGGGCGTGGCAGAGTCTGCCGTGCTCATTGTTTTTCGTCTGTTTCGCCGCCTCGCCGCTCTTGTCATCGGGACCTTGCTGGTTTCCTGCCAGACGGTGAAATTCTACGGTCAGGCAGTCGGCGGGCAGTTGGAAATTTTTCAAAAGAGCCGGCCGATTCCTCCGATCATCGCCGATCAAAACACCGATCCCGACCTGCGGCGACAGTTGATTGCGATCCAAGGTATCCGGAAATTCGCCAGCGATCACCTGACGCTTCCGGGCGACGAGAGCTATGGCACCTATGCCGATCTCGGCCGCGACTACGTGATCTGGGTGCTCTACGCCGCGCCGGAATTCTCGCTAAAGCCCAAAAAATGGTGGTATCCCACGCTCGGTCATCTCGATTACCGCGGCTATTTCCGCGAGAAGGATTCCAGGCAACTTGCTTCAAAACTCGCTGCGGAGGGATACGATGTGGATGTCGAGGGCGTCGATGCATACTCCACCCTTGGTTGGTTCCATGATCCGGTGCTCAACTGTTTCGTCAAAAACTCGGATATCTATTTGGCGGAACTCATTTTCCACGAGCTCACCCATCGCAGGCTTTTTCGCGATGGTGATACCGCTTTCAATGAATCCCTCGCCACCGCCTACTCCGAGGAATGCGTGAAGCGCTGGTTGATCTATCAAAATCGCACCGCCGATCTTGCCCGCTACGAAAAACTCCTCGTCCGGCGCAACCAGTTCTACGACGAGATCGATGTGTGCCGCCGCCAGCTTGAAATACTGTATGCCAGCGGAAAATCACCCGCCCAGATGCGTCGAGAAAAAGCTGCGATCCTTGGCGAGCTCCGCGCGAACTTCCTTGATCTGCGCCGCCGCTGGGGTGGACGTGGTTTGGAATCTTGGCTCAAGCAGGACATCAACAACGCCCATCTCGTTGCGATCATTACCTATCAGAAAAACGCACCAGTCTTCCACCAACTGCTCAAAGACTGCGGCGGGGATGCCAATCTGTTTTTCAAACGCGCCGCCAAGGTGAAGCTTTCGCCGTAGCCCGGACATTCCTGTCTGGGCGTCTTGCTGGTGCTTGTGAAAGAACAGACAGGAATGTCTGTGCTACGAATCTTCCCTTGCGAAGGCTCGGGAATGAGGCATTTGTTTCAACTGGTGGGAGAGGCTCGTGAAGCCGGACGCTCCATCACCGCCCTCTTTCTTTATGGCTGACCTATTCGGCGGCCCCCCAACGACAAACGAGAAAGGAATCCTATGAAAACCATCGAAATGGATCTGGTTGAATTGAAGAATTTCGAAACGCCTGACGAAGTGCGGGAGTTTCCACTGGGCCGTCTGGAATTGGTCACAATCGGCGGCGCAACCGTCGGTCGCGGCACGTTCCAGCCGGGATGGCATTGGGCCGAGTCGGTGCAGCCGATTGCGAAAACCGACAGCTGCCAAGCCCCGCATTTCCAATATCAAGTGGCCGGTGTCATGCGCGTGCGCATGGACGACGGCACGGAATTCGACTCCAAAGCGGGAGATGTTGTCATGATACCTCCCGGCCATGACGCGTGGGTGGTGGGCGACGAGCCTGTTGTGGTGGTGGATTTCCAAGGAATGACCGAATACGCCCATTCCCATGAATGAAACCTCCACGCCTGCTCCGCAGATCGGCGGAGCAGGCGAATGAGTGGGGGATCGGGTTCAGCCATTGAACCAGGCGACGCCTGCTTCGAAGATCGGCTGGTGTTTGTTGCCGGGAATGTTTCGGGCGACCAACATACCGGAGCGTTCGGTGTGGGCCATTTTTCCGAAAACTTTTCCACAAGGGGAGGTGATGCCTTCGATGGCGGAGAGCGAACCGTTCGGATTGATGGCGATGTCCATGGAGGGCGAGCCATCCGCATCAACGTATTGCGTGGCGATTTGTCCTGCTGCGGCGAGGGCAGCGATGACTTCGGCACTGGCGTGGAATTTTCCTTCGCCGTGGGAAACCGGGACGCTGTGGATTTCGCCCAACGCACTGTTCGCCAGCCACGGAGAAAGCGTGCTGACGATGCGGGTATTCGCATAACAGGAGATGTGGCGGCCGATGCTGTTATGGACGAGCGTCGGTGCGTCGGCCTGAGGATCGCGGATTTCACCGTAGGGAACGAGGCCGGTTTTGATGAGCGCTTGGAAGCCGTTGCAAATCCCAAGGATGAGACCGTCCCGATTTTTCAACAGATCCATGATGGCATCGGCCACACGCGGATTGCGGATGATGGTGGCGATGAATTTCGCGGAACCATCGGGTTCGTCACCGGCGCTGAAGCCACCGGGGAGCATGAGGATCTGGCTTTTGGAAATCTGCTCGGCGAGGGCTTTGATCGATTCGTCGATGTGCTTCGCGGTGAGATTGCGGAAGACGAGGATGTCCGCATCGGCTCCGGCTTGGCGGAAAGCTTTGGCGGAGTCGTATTCCGAATTCGTGCCCGGAAAGGATGGGATCAGAACTTTTGGCTTAGTGGTGATTCGCGTGATCGGTGAGCAGTGAGCGGTGGAAGAGTTTTCCAGAAGCGGGGCTGCGGACTTCGTTTGGGAATCGGACTGGGTGGAATAGACGGGCTCCAAGGTGCCGGTCCATGCGTTTTCAAGCTCGGTGAGGGTGTGGGCTTCGCCGTTGAGAACGAGGGTGGCGACAGCCGTGGTTTTTCCGAGTTCAACCGAGTCGAACTCAGCGGGAAGCGGTTCGTCGTGTGCGATGATGAAGGCGAAATAGCGCTCGGTGAAAAGATCGAGCGTGCTGTTGATTTCGGCACCGATGTGGTTGCCGAAGGACATTTTCGCAAGAGCGGCGGCGATGCCGGCTTGGCCGATGTGATGGAGCGAGAGAATTTTTCCGTCCACATTGAACTGATGCAGGGCTGCGGCGGTTTGCTTGAGTCCGTCGAAATCCGGCAGTTGGTCGGCATCGCGGGAAACTTGCACCAGCGAGAGGATGGATCCGGCTTTCTTGAACTCCGGCGAGAGCGCGAGGCTGGCTTTGCCGGGGGCGAGGGCGAAGGAAACGAGGGTCGGTGGAACGTCGAGTTCGTTGAACGAACCGGACATGGAATCCTTGCCTCCGATGGCGGCGAGGCGCAGCGAGTGTTGCGCATGGAACGCTCCCAACAAAGCGGCGAACGGCAGGCCCCAGCGTTTTGGATCGTTGCCGAGTCTTGGGAAATATTCCTGTAGCGTGAGGCGGATGTCGGACAGGCGGGCACCGGCAGCGACGGCCTTGCAGACGGATTCGGTCACTGCGTAAACCGCGCCGTGGAATGGGGACGAAGATGATAGGTAAGGATCGAAGCCCCACGACATGAAGGTGGCGACGTCGGTGTTTCCTTCCAACAGCGGGAGTTTCGCCACCATCGCATCGGGTGGGGTGAGTTGGTTTTTCCCGCCGAAGGGCCAGAGTACGGTACCTGCGCCGACGGAGCCGTCGAACATCTCGCCGAGGCCCTTTTGCGAGCAAACGTTGAGGGAGGATAAGTGATCGGTGATCAGTGAGCCGTGAGCAGGGGAATAGGACGAGGGGGCTGCGACGTGGACTTTGGCGGTCTGTTGGACGCCGTTAGTGTCGAGGAAGGTGCGGCTGAGATCGACGATGGTTTTGCCGCGCCAGGTCATGATGAGGCGACCGCTATCGGTAACGTCGGCGACGTGTTTACACTCGAGGTTTTCCTTGTCAGCCTCGGCGATGAAATAGGCGATTTCTGATGGATCGACGCAGACCGCCATGCGCTCCTGGGACTCGGAAATCGAGAGTTCGGTCCCGTCGAGGCCGTCGTATTTTTTGGAAACCTCATCGAGATTGATTACCAGAGATGGGGCGATCTCACCAATGGCAACGGAAACTCCGCCTGCACCGAAGTCGTTGCAGATCTTGATCTTGCGGGTGAGTTCCGGATTGCGGAAAAGGCGTTGGATCTTGCGCTCGGTGGGGGCGTCGCCCTTCTGGACCTCAGCGGAATTTTCGAGCGCGGTGTCGGTGTGTTCTTTCGAAGAACCGGTGGCACCGCCGACGCCGTCGCGTCCGGTGCGTCCGCCGATGAGGAGAATGACATCGCCGGGAGCGGGCGTGCCGCGGAAAACCTGCGAGCGTGGAGCGGCTGCCACAACGGCGCCGATCTCGAGCCGCTTCGCGACGTAGCCTGGGTGATAGACTTCCGCGACTTGGCCGGTGGCAAGGCCGATCTGATTGCCGTAGGACGAGTAACCGTGCGCGGCGACCTGACAGATTTTTTTCTGCGGGAGCTTGCCGGGAAGGGTCTCGGCGAATGGGGTGAGGGGATTGCCAGCACCGGTGACGCGCATCGCCTGATAGACGTAGGACCGGCCGGAAAGTGGATCGCGGATGCAGCCGCCGAGACAAGTGGCCGCGCCGCCGAAGGGCTCGATTTCGGTCGGGTGGTTGTGGGTCTCGTTTTTGAACATGACGAGCCACTCTTCTGTGGAAGTTGATGGTTGAGAGTCGGGAGTTGAGAGTCTGGAAATTTCCACCGGCACGACGATGGAGGCGGCGTTGACTTCTTCGGAGACTTCGAGGTTGTCGAGTTCTCCTGAAGCGCGGAGTTCGCGCATGCCGATGAGTGCGATGTCCATCAGGGTGATCGGCTTCTCGCTGCGGCCGAGTTTCTCGCGGGTGGCTAGATAGGTTTTCCAAGCGCGTTCGACGACTTCGGCTCCTGGATCGAAGGTGGCTTCCTCGATGGCGGTTAGGAAAGTGGTGTGGCGGCAGTGATCGGACCAATAAGTGTCCAGCATCTTGATTTCCGTGATGCTCGGCTCGCGCTTCTCCTCGTCGCGGAAATAGGTTTGGCAAAAAGCGACATCCTCCGCCGTCATCGCGAGTCCGAAGCTTGAACGGATTTCCGCAGGATTTTGCGAAGTGAAACCGTTCAGGATGGCGACGTCGGCCGGCTCGTGCGTGTTCGGCTTGAGCGAATCCGGAACCGCCATCGATGCTTCGTGCGAATCCACGGCATTGATCACGAAACCTTTAATCTTGGCGAGTTCATCCGCGCTCACGCTGCCTTTGAGAACAATCACCTTCGCGGAGGAAACCAGCGGGCGTTCTTTCCCTGTCAAAATCTGCACGCACTGCGCTGCCGAATCCGCACGCTGGTCGAACTGGCCGGGCAGAAACTCCACTGCAAACGCAGTTTCGTCAGAGCCGATCGAAAGGTCAGCGGAAATTTCATCCACCTGCGGCTCCGAGAGAATCAACCGTGCGGCCGTTGCGAATTCCTCGTCGGAAAGCCCATCGACGTCATAACGCTGGACGATGCGAACCTGGCTGAGCCCGGGAAGTCCGAGAGACTCGTGAAGATCATGCAGAAGGTGGCGGGCTTCGGCGTTGTGACCGGCCTTTTTTTCGACGAAAATGCGATTCATAAGAGCGTGTAGCGGCAGAGCTTTGGAAAGCGCTGGATGCTAGGACACCGACCCGTGAGAGCAAGCGGAATGGGCCGAAACCTGAGATTGCTCAGAGACAACGGCTCAAAGCCTTGTGGTGAAGGTGCTCAAGCTCCGAATCCGGGATCGGGGTGGGATCCGGATATTCGAAGATTTCACCCTCGAAATTCCGCAAAGTGATCTTCCCTGACGAGGTATCCACCACGTAATTCGGGTTGATCGGGATTTTTCCACCGCCGCCGGGACCATCGATGACGAACTGCGGAATCGCGTAGCCGGTGGTGTGGCCGCGCAGGCCCTCAATGATCGCCACGCCTTCTGCGACGGGCGTTCTGAGGTGCGACGAGCCGTTGA
The DNA here is from genome assembly GCA_039925065.1 of Luteolibacter sp. Classification (GTDB taxonomy): domain Bacteria; phylum Verrucomicrobiota; class Verrucomicrobiia; order Verrucomicrobiales; family Akkermansiaceae; genus Luteolibacter. Next base: position 32,481 of record JBDSZP010000194.1, on the reverse strand, counting down.
TGAGGTCGCACTGGTAAAGATAATACGGCTTCACGCGGCACATGAGTAGCTTCTGGACGAGTAATTTTTGCACCTCCACGCTGTCGTTCACGCCGCGCAGCATCACGCTTTGGTTGCCGAGGGGGATGCCTGCGTCTGCCAGACGGCCGAGGGCATCGCGGACTTCGGTGGTGAGTTCGCGTGGGTGGTTCGTGTGGATGGAAATGAAAAGCGGGTGGTGCTTTTTCAACATCGCGCACAGCTCCGGCGTAATGCGCTGGGGCAGGAAAATCGGAATCCGTGAGCCGATCCGGATGAACTGGATGTGCGGGATCGACCTCAGGCGGGTGAGAATTTTATCCAGCTTGTCATCCGAGAAAAGCAGGGGATCACCTCCAGAGAGCAGCACATCGCGCACTTCCGTGTGTTTTTCCAAATATTTGAAAGCCATTTCCCATTGCGTCTCAAGGTGTTGATCGCCCACGCCGGAAACGACGCGAGAACGGGTGCAATAGCGGCAATACGACGCGCAACGGTCAGTCACCAAGAATAGCACCCGGTCCGGATATCGATGCACCAGCCCCGGGACCGGCATGTGCGAATCTTCGCCGCAGGGGTCCGCCATTTCCTCGGGAGCGTTCCAGCCTTCCTCGATGCGCGGGATCACTTGTCTGCGGATCGGGCAATCCGGATCATCGCGGTCGATCAGGTTGAAAAAGTGTGGCGTAATCGCCATCGCCAGTTTTGTGCCTGCGAGTAAGACGCCAGCGCGCTCCTCGTCGGTGAGATTGAGCCGGAGGTCGAGATCCGCCAAGGAATCCACGCGGTTGCGCAGTTGCCAGCGGTGGTCGTCCCAGTTTTCCGTTGCATCGTCCGACCAGTAGCCTGGCGCGTGGGAAATGAAAGTGGGGTCAAGATCTGAAGGTCGCATGGAGGGGTGGGGAAATTCGCCAGAGCGTTTGATAGCGCACTTTGAACCGCATCTGAAATTCTGCAACTGGGAAACTTACGCCTATTTTTTCGTGCCACTGGCACAACGGCGGATCAATTCGATCAAGCGGCCTGACGACGCAGCGACCGTCGGCGCGAACGGAAGTTTCTCATCCGGTTCATCAGCAGCCACATGTGCCCGGGTGGAAACCCGTACCGCAGGTAGATTCATTTCGAAAAGCATGCTCGCTAGATCCGTGTCGTCACCGAGACAAACATCTTCAGCTCCATGCACGTCACCCAGTCCGGAAATCAGATTGAGCGGCAGAGCGGCGGTTTCCCGGGAGCTGATCCATAACGCTTCACCGTCGCCCATCGCCTCCACCGCGAGCAACGCCTTTGCTCCACCCGCCGCATTCACGAGTTCGCGAAATTTCGCTGCGGTTTCCACCAACGGCGCTTCCGGATCATTTCCGTGAGGTAGGAAAATGAAGTGAATCGCCACATTCGGCTTGTCACTTGCGAGAGCTTGGGCTGCGGCCAAGGTCGCGGCGAGTCCCGTCGCATTTGCCTCCGCACCGCGCGATCCGGGCCGGCTGTCATAGGTGGAAACCACCCACACCGCAGGCAATTTCGCGTCTTTTCCCTGAATGGTCACTTGCAGGATCGGCCAATCCGCCGGGCCCTTGTGAAGTTTCACCGCATAGCCTGTGTTGGATGGTCCCAGCAGGCCTTCGATCATCACCGCCGTGCGTGATAGATTTGCGGCAGCCGTTTGCGATGAGCCATTCCGCTCGCCGATCACTTCCACCAGTTTGCGAAGATCATCAGTCAGGAGAGGTGTGGAAACCTCCTGCGCGAAACGTTGCTGCTCGACCTGTGCCTGTTTCTTCTCGCGATGGAAATAATACCACAGCGCCCCTCCGCCCGAGCCGATCAGCCACAGTGGCAGAAGGACCAGCAGGAGTGTAACCCAGCCGGATCGTTTTTTTGCTTCGCTCATGCCTCAGTTCGGCTTGTTTTCGGAGTTCTGAGCGAGGATGTCCTCCTCGTCCTCGACCTCCAGCTGCTTTTGCAAACGTTGGGAAATCCACGGCCTCACCAGCAATCCATAGAGTAGATAGAGACTGAAAAGTACCACCGGCATCACGTAGCGGAACTGCACCGTCACCAGCAATAGCAACATCGCGATCACGATCGCACCCAAAGTGCCACGCGTGCTCCAGCCCACTTTCTTGAAGCTCGGGTAGCGCACATCGCTGATCATCAGTAGCGACAGCCCGAGCATCGCGCCTGCCAGAATGAATTTCCATGCACCCAACTCGTGGTCGTTTTGATAGAAATCCATCAGCAGGAAGGTGATCGAGGCGATGAAACCCGCCGCCATCGGTATCGGCAGGCCGCGGAAATCGGTGGAGGCGCCCGGTTTTTTAGGAATCGAAGCTAGGCAGTTGAATCTCGCCAGCCGCATCGCTCCGCAGACCAAATAGACCAGTGCGATCGCCCAGCCGAGGTTTCCCAGAGGGTAAAGCACCGCCTTGTAAATCAACATCGCCGGAGCCATGCCAAAGGAAATAATATCCGCCAGCGAATCGAATTCCTGCCCGAACGGTGACTCCTGCCCGCCCAGCCGCGCTAGCCGGCCATCGAGAAGATCAAATAAACAAGACCCGAAAATGAGCAGGATCGCATACTCATAATAGTGCTTCACTTGGCCGTAATACTCTTTCGGTGCGAGCTGTTCGTTTCCCACTTCCACAAGGCCGTGGAAAATGATCAGCACCGCGAAAAATCCACAGGCCAGGTTGCAAGCCGTCATCAGGTTCGGCAAAAAGTAGATTTTCGGTTCATCCGGGTCGCGTTCCTTCGGCATGGCGCGAGTTTATTCCACGGTTTGGGATTGGGAAACAGAGTAAAATCCCGGGGTTCGACCGGATTGGTCCGTTCGTGTTTAATTTTCGAAAATCGGAAAAGCCTTGCCATCTGTCAGGACTCGACTATTGCAGCTCCGCACCGTGCTTATGCCGGTGAGGGGTCGAAGATACGGCTCCACCCTTTTCCGGTCTTCATCGATGAGAGATTGTTTGAGGCTAAACCAAACCGCTCATCGACACCGCCTGCCGCCCATCCGGGATGAGGCAGGCAAAATTAGACACATGACCCCGACCTCATTCGAGGCGTTGCCACTGGCTGCGCCCCTCCATCGCGTTTTGCGCGAACTTGGATATACCACCCCTTCGCCCGTTCAGGCGCAGGCCATTCCACTCCTGCTCGAAGGCCGCGACCTGCTTGGTTGCGCCCAGACCGGCACCGGAAAAACCGCCAGTTTCGCACTGCCGATCCTCCATGCGATCCAAGAGCGGCCCAAACAAATCAAGCCACGCCAATGCCGCACGCTCGTGCTGGCTCCGACCCGCGAACTCGCCGGCCAAGTCGGCAAAAGCTTCAGCACTTATGGTGCCCATGTCCGCTTCAAGCAAACGCTGATCTATGGCGGCGTCGGCCAGAATCCCCAGGTTTCCGCAATGCGCGGCGGCGTGGACGTGCTGGTGGCGACTCCCGGACGTTTGATCGACCTGATCGAACAACGCGCCGTGGATCTCTCCGGCGTTGAGTTTTTCGTGCTCGATGAAGTGGACCGGATGCTCGACATGGGTTTCGCCCGCGATGTGAAAAAGATCGTGGCACTGCTTCCCTCGAACCGCCAATCCCTCTTCTTCTCGGCGACGCTCGCCCCGAACATCGTCGAACTGGCACAGACCATTCTGCGCAACCCGGCCCGCGTCAGCATCGATCCCGGAACAACCACTGCCGAGCGCATCGAGCATCAGGTCTGTTTCGTGGACCGCGAAAACAAGCGCCCGCTTCTGGAGGAACTGCTTCGTGGCCAAGCTTCTGCCACCAGCGGCAAGCTCACCATCGTCTTCAGCCGCACCAAACACGGCGCGAACAAACTGGCGAAAAGCCTCTGCGAAGCCGGTTTCCCAGCCGATGCCATTCACGGCAACAAGTCCCAGGCGCAGCGTGAAAAGGCGCTCGAAAAATTCAAGAAAGGCCTCACGCCAGTGCTCGTTGCCACCGACGTTGCCGCTCGTGGTGTCGATGTGAAAGACGTCGGCCTCGTCGTCAATTTCGACCTGCCGAATGAGCCGGAAGCTTACGTACACCGCATCGGCCGCACTGGTCGTGCCGGTGCCGAAGGCCGTGCGGTTTCATTCTGCGCGGAAGACGAGCGCGAATTCCTCCGGGAAATCGAAAAAGTGATCAAAATGCCCGTCCCTCGCTGGGATGACCACGCATGGCATGACGAAAGCCTGGCCGATCGCCATCTCCGGATGAGAACCGGCGGCGGCATGGTCCAAGGCGGCGGAAATCGCGGCCGCCAAGGCGGTGGCCGTCAGGGCGGCGGTGGCGGCGGAAGCCGTTACAGCGGCGGTGGTGGAAATGGCGGCGAAGGTCGCGATTACAGCAACGCCTCACGCGGCAACAACCGTCGTCGTCCGGCCTCGCGCTAACATCCCGACTTTAAATCAAAGCGTGGAGATTTCCCGAAAGGGGAGTTTTCACGCTTTTTTGATGTGGTCCGCACAGAGGACTGTGCGGTCCACTTTGTCGGCGATCCACCATCGACAAGGAGGGGCGGAATCTGTCCGCCCATGCCCATGAACAGCCAATGAGATGAGGCAAACCGCCACTCATTGGCATCCCATGGACTTGGCGATCCGATATCGCTACTCCTTGTGCCGCCTCCGAGCGGTCCACTTTTCACCCATCAGTTTCTGCCGATTTCCCTCAACGCCGCAGCCACCGCATCCGCATTTTTTTCCTGAATGTCATTGTGCCTTCCGCCGGAGATTTCCCGCAGATGGACAATCTGTTTCTGTTGAGCGGCCAGTGCCCGGCTCATGGTCACCGGGATCACCTCGTCGTCGCCGCCGTGAAGAATGATCACTTCGCCGGGCCCTCGCTCCGCCAGATCCTTCAACCGTGCCGAATTATCGAACCGATGCCACACCAGAAATCCCAGCGGCACGCCCAGCACCTGACGTGTCATGTCCATGGAGCTGGTGAACGGCGCGATCAAAACGCCGCGTTGGATCTTAAATTCCGAAGCCGCGATCAAACAAGCGGCTCCGCCCAGGCTGTGCCCGAAAAACCGCAGCCGTCCGGCATCGGGATGTTCCGGCCAGCCCAGTTCGTGAAACGCCAGCGGCACGGCTTTGTCCAATGAGTCGCGGATCCGTCCCGGCGACGGTGAACCCTCGCAATCGCCATATCCCGGAAAATCCACCAGCAGCCATGCATCTCCCGTGGGAGCGTTCGCCACCAACCATTTCGACCAATCGAGCGCCACTGTTCCATTGCCGCCACAGACGATCCACAGATTGCGGGTCGATTTCAGATTCCCCTGGAGAAACGCCCGCTGTTTCCCTTGCGAAGTCTGGAAATCGATCTGCTTGCCATGCGTGTTCAACTGCCACTCCTCCGTCGTCCCCGCCGTGTAGGGCCGGGGAAAATAGATCAGCTTCGATTGGCATCCGACCAGCAACGCCAACGGCACACACGCGATGATGAACAGCATCCGGATGACCCGGAAAACTACGGACCGCGCGGTTTTCCGGGGTGGGGTTGTCACTTGGTTTTCAACTGGAGCACTGTGATGGAATAGGCTGGGAGGGTGTAAGTGAAGGTGGGCTTCACGCCTGATATCGCCGATTTCACCGGGACGACATTGGTGGGCTCGACGATCGAGTTTGTGGCATCCTGAACTGCGGCAAGGGTCTCCACGCTTGCGCTGGTCGATACGGCGTGGGTGCCTTTGAATTCGATGCTCAGCGCTTGCTCGGAAGCTTGCGGGTTTACGATTTTCACAAACGTCGCGCCGGTTTTACTATCGCGGGTGACGGTTCCTTGGAGATCGCCGCCAGTGAAAGTGGACTTGAGGATCGAGTCGCCGACGTTGCGGCTGAACATCTTGATGGCGTAATAACTGGGTGATCCGAACGCGTGCAGGGCATCATAACCGATAAGGTCGGGCCGCCATTGATATTCGTTCACGTTGGCGAAAAGCGGCGCATAACATTGCATGGTGACGATGTCCGAGTTGCGCTCCATCGCCGCCATCCAAGCGGCATCGCCGATGGCTGCCTTCATGGCTGGCGTGGCGGGAAGGCCTCTGGAACGTTGGTCCCATGGTGGGAAGCTCGTTTCATGGGCCGCCCATTCACCGACAAAAATTTCAGGACCTTTGCGATCGTATGATTCGAAATGGGCGGGTGAGTCCTTCAGGAATGCCTCGGTGTTGCGGTAGTAGTGTTCATCGAGCACGTCAGGCTTGCGGCTGTGGACACGCAAATTGGCAGGCTGGTCGCCGCCCACGCTGGAGATGCACTTGAGTGTCGGATAGGTTTTCCGGATGGCGTCCGCAAACTGGGTGAAGCGGCCATCGTAGCTGAGGGATTTATCAAACCCATCCTCGTTGCCGATCTCGACATAACGCAGCTTGAAGGGCGCGGGATGGCCGTCCTTCGCACGCTGTGCGCCCCATTTTGAGCCAACCGGACCGGTGACGTATTCGATTTCTTCGAGCGCTTCCTGCAGATAGGGCTCGAGATCGGCACCGGGTTTAATAAAGGCACCTTTGAGGGAATATCCGGCGTAAAGGGCGAGGACAGGCTCGGCACCCATGTCCTCGGTCCATTGCAAAAACTCCATCAGTCCCATGCCATCCGTGGAGCGATAACCCCAAGTTCCCTGGTGACCGCCGCGCTGGCTGATCGGACCGAGGGTCTTTTTCCACTCGAAGCGTGTCTCCGGGGTTTCGCCTTCCAGATAATTTCCGCCGGGGAAACGGAGGAAAGCAGGCTTGAGATCGACAAGCATCTGCATGAGATCGGGTCGCAAACCGTTAGGTCGATCCTTCCATGTGGGCGGGAAAAGGGAGACCAGGCCGAGCCAGACGGTGCCGGGTTTGTCCACGGTGAGACTGAGGCGGGCCTTGGTCGTGGCGGTGACTTTTCCCGTGGTCAGAACGACGTCATAGGATTTCCAATCTCCGGTGAGGGACTGAGCCTCGGCTTTGGCGTAGGTGGTCGCGCCGTCCTCGCTGACGATGGAAACGGTGAGCGGACCGTTGAATCCGTCTGCCGCCTTCGCGTTGAACCTCGCATGATAGCGGGTCTCCGGTTTCACCGGGATCCCCCAATACCCTTCGTTAGAAACTCCGGCTGGAGCGGTGGGCGAGGCGGTAGCGACATCGAGGCGGAGACTGGTGGGAATCGCTTCGTTGAGCGGTTGTTTGGGATCGAGCGTGATCGTGGCACCCTGCACTGCAGACCAATGCGCGGGTTTTTGCGCGTCGTCGAGGAAGGCGCGGTTGCGCACGAGTTCGGCGTAGAGACCGCCGTCGTAGCAGTAGTTGATTTCCTCGGTCATCAGACCGTAGTGCGTCGGGCTGACCTTTCCGGCAGGTGTGCCGGCTTCGATGACGAGTGAGGCGGATGGTGGTGGGGTTTTTTCCTGCGCCATTGCTTGCCCACTGAGCGATAGCCCGCAGGCCAGAAGTGGAAGCAACGCGAGGCGCGAGGGTAGGGTGTTTTTCGAGGGCTGCATTTTTTCGATAGAGACGGGATTTTCAAATATCAGTCACCCGCGCGTGGACGGGCAACTTATCGGGTTTCAATCTCTACGGCATGACGGCGGACGGGAAGCACGAAAGCTGCCGCCGCAAAAAGTGCGTTGAGTTTGGGCGAGGACGGGGGGAGACGTAGCACAGACATTCCTGTCTGTGCCATGCCGCGGATAGAGAAGAACAGACAGGAATGTCTGTGCTACGCCCGGGCGAGCTTGGTGATGTCCCACGCGGGTTGGCCGAGCTCGGCGTTGATTTCGTTGAACTCGCCCACTTCTGCTTCGGTGAAGAGAATGCCGCCGGCGTCATCGGAGCGTTTGCGGGCGGCTGCCTCGAGTTGGCCGGGGAGCATGGAGTTGTCGTTTCCGTGGCCGAGGATGTCATGAATGACAGCCTTGAGGTTTTCCATCTGAGTGCGGCCTTGGGCGAAGTTTCCGCCGGAGAGAGCGTCCGGGTGGATGACTTGGAAATAGAAGACCGGGGTGTTTTTCTCGCTTTCGATCGCGAGCTTGCGGCCGCGGATGGTGGGGAGTGAACCGCCGATGAGGCCACCGAAAATTTCGTTAAGCAGGGACATGCCGTAACCTTTGTGGCCACCGAACGGAAGGAGCGCGGCGACTTCGTTAGGATCGATGGTTGGGTTGCCGTTGGCATCGACGGCGGCACCGGGAGGGAGCATTTTTCCTTCGCGTTTCAAGGTTTGGACGCGGCCCATGGCGACGGTGGAGGTCGCCCAGTCCATCACAATGGGAAATCCATTGGCTTCCATGCTCGGGATGCCCCACGAGTGCGGGTTGGTGCCGAGGGTGGGAAATTTTCCGCCGAAAGGAACGACTTCGGCGAGGGCTGACGTGCAGTTCGTATAAGCGAAATAACCGCGCTCGGCGGCTTCCATGACGTAGCCGCCACCCCAGAGGTAGTGGAAAGCGTTGTCCACGGCGATTTGGGCGATGCCGTATTGGTCGGCCAGCTCGATGGCGCGGTTGATGGCGCGGTAGGCGACGGATTGGCCGAGTTTTTTGTTGGCATTCCAGCGCTCGGAGGCTGGGAAACGGGAGGGAAGGACTTCAATCTCCGCACCGGGGACGCAGCCGCCCACACCGGAACCGAAGAGGTGATCGAGATGCAGGGCCTTCAGGGCGTGGTGGGTGCGGATGCCGTGGCGGGCCGCTTCGGCGCAGAGTTTCGCACCTTCGGCAGCTTCCTCAGCGGTGTAGCCCTTTTGCTGATAGGCGAGGGAGACAAGGGCGTCGTGGTCTTTGCGTGGAATGACGAGAAATTCGGACATGAATAGATGGTTTTTAATGAAAGAGCGGAAATCATGGCGGCATTGCAGGGCATGTCGAGCGAGATGGCATCACCTGTTTGCGTTATCCGGCCCCGCCAAAAAACGAACCGGCCGGGCGATCAAGAGGCGCTTGGGGGCTGCACCTCCGATCACACCGACCGGCTATGATTTGGGGGGAGCTGTTTGAAATCAACGGGCCTTGGTCGTCCAATTTTTTCCATCATGGATAGCAGGGATTAGTCGGCTGCTGTTGGATTTTCAGTCCGCTCGTTTTGAAGGACTTTGCGGGAAAATGAAAAAATCCCCACCGCGCTCGCGACGAGAACGGTGGGGATTTTGAAATGTTTCGTTTTAGCTAACTAAATTGATTTGAGCGTCAATTCAGCGGTCCAGGATCGAGTTCCAATGCTCGACATTGTCCTTTTGCGATTCGAAGAGCGGAGCCGTGTCGTCATGGATCGTGATCGAGTTGATCTTGTCGCCTTTCGCGATCTTGTTGACCACATTCTGGCCTACAGTCACTTCACCGAAAACGGCATGTTTTCCATCAAGATGCGGAGTGGGCAGATGTGTGATGAAAAACTGGCTGCCATTTGTGTTCGGGCCGGCGTTGGCCATCGAGAAAATGCCAGGCTTCGAGTGCTTCAGCGCGCGGTCGATTTCGTCAGCGAACCGATAGCCAGGGCCGCCGGAGCCGGTTCCGGTCGGGTCGCCGCCTTGGACCATGAAATCGGAGATCACGCGGTGAAAGGAAACGCCGTTGTAGAATCCACGACGGGCGAGATTCAGGAAATTCGCGGAAGTGACAGGGACCTTGGAAGCAAAGATCGTGGCGTCGATATCGCCAGCCGTGGTGTGGAGTGTGATTTTGATGTCAGACATGTCCGGCAGGAAACACCGAAATGCCGCGTCTGGCAACCCAAGGGTTTTTGTTGGGTGCAACTGAAACTGATGGGGCAAACCGCTATTCATTGGCACCTCATGGACATGGCGATCCGATATCGCCTTTCCTTGAATGCCCTTCACTCCGGGCCGCACAACGAAGCAAAGGCCAGAGCCTCCAAACCAACGGACAGCATCCCGTAGCCCAACTTTAGCCACCATGAGGGTCACCGTCGGAAAGGATTCGCCCACCGCACGGTTCAGGGCAAGCAACGGCGACAGCTGCGCTCCACTCTCCGGGACTGCACGGAAGGAGCGTTCCTTTTGGTGAATCCATCTGAATATCAGCGGATTACAAAATCGGGCGAACGTCTTGGCTTCCAAGCGCCGCATGGCAAACAACTCCCAATAGGAGTTCCAACGGAGCGGGCAGGGGACCCGGGACGGGGAATCCCCCACAGGCAAACCGGATCAGCGCTCACCACCAAAGCCCCACACCCACCGCCATCAAAATCCCCCTTGGCAACTCTTGAGCAACAGCAATAGCAACCCCGTCCCGATCACCGAGATCAGAATCGACCAGAGACAGCCAAGGCGGTTGGAAAAGAAAAGGAACATGCCGGGAAAATCACCCGCCAATCTCTGCCGGTTCACCTTTTCTGTCAAATTCTCACGGTCTACCGCGCCCGCCTCTTTTCTGCTCACTGCCCTCAGCGCTCGCTTCTTTTCTGCCCACCGCTCACTCGACACTTCTCACTCTCTTCCATGCCCCACACCTACGGCGATAAGCCTGGATTGAACCTTAACAACATTCGGGATTTGATGCTGCCCATTCCGCTCCTCACCGAACAACGCCGGATCGTGGCTAAAGTGGATCAACTGATGGCCTTGGTGGAAATCCCACAATGCAATTTGCCGTAAGTAAGCCCCTTGGCGCTTTCGACAAACAGGCCGTATTTCGCCAATTTCACCGAATCAATGAGTTCACTCGATAAACTCACCATCCGAGGATTCAAATCCATCCGCGCACTGGAGGACTTCGAATTGAAGTCGCTCAACCTGTTCATTGGTGCCAATGGAGCGGGGAAGAGCAACCTGATCAGCTTTTTCCGGATGCTTCATGCGTTTGTTGATGGAAATATGAACGCTTACGTCACCGAAAATGGCGGAATGAGTGACCTCTTGTTTAATGGCAGGAAGGTGACGGCTTCGATGTATTTCGAGACGCATTTTGGTCCGCGGGGACATCGGTTCACACTCAAGCCGGAGCGACCGAAGAACCGACTATCGTCGATGAAGCTAGGTATTACGCCCATGGACAGAATGTTTCTTGGTGGGAGATGGGTGGTAGTTTCAACGGCAAATCGAAAATCGCCACTGAGGCAGCAAGTGTAGCTGCTGGCTCGAAATACAGCCGGCCAGTTGTCGATGCGATCAAATCGTGGCAGATCTACCACTTCCACGATACCAGTGCTTCGGCGAAAATGCGCCTCTACGAAATCGTTCAAGATCACCGTGAACTCCGCATCGATGCTGCCAATCTAGCTCCGTATCTACTCCATCTTCGGGACGGGCACCCAAGCGCCTACCATGGCATTCTTGACGCTGTGCGACTGGTCACACCGTCTGGTGTCGGGGCTTTGGCCAATGACTTTTGGTAAACAGTCTAACGATCGCTGAGCTGTTTGAGGAAGTCCTTGAGCTCCTGGGTGCGATGTCGGGTGGTTCCGGTGAGGGAGCCGGCGCGGAGTAATGGGGCTGCGCTGCCGCCGCGCATGAAATCCGCATCGAGTTCGGCTTGTGCGTCGCGGAAGGCGACCCACGCACGCTGTGCTGCTTTGAGCTTCGTTTGGCCTTCTGCGTCGAGTTTCGCGAGGACTTTTGCATAGACCTTGTTCAGTTCCGCATCCGCTTTCTCGAAACTGTCGAAAGCCTGTTGATTCATTTCCGCTTGGGATTGAGCCCCGGCTTCGGCGAGCGGGAAGGTGATGACTGCGAATGTCAGAAACAGATGGCGGATGGATTTCATATCGGGGTTGGTGAAAATTTGGACGTGATGCGCCTTGGTTGAGGGTGGCGACTGAAACAATCGAAGCCGCGCGAACAAGTCATGCAAGAGAACCCAACGGGAATCCGTGGCGCGGGTGGGGCTACCGGGACGGCAGTTGATTCCTCGATCAGGCCGTCAATGCATTCGCGACGAATGCATGTTCCTTGCGTTGGAAATCCGTCGGCTTTACCCCATGGAACGTTTGGAAATCGCGTGAAAACATTTTGGCAGTCGTGAACCCGAGGTCGATGGCCACCTCCTTGATCGGGGAGCCTTCCCGTAACAGTGATCTTGCGGCGACCATCCGCTCTTGTCTCAACCAATCCTTGGGACTGATGCCCAGGCCATCTTCGAAAACCCTCCTCAAATGGCGCTCTGAAACGCCAATCCGATCACAGAGGCTCGCCATTCGATATTCGCCATCTCGGGCGATCTGGCTGAGCGAAAGAGGGAGTGGTTCGCGTGCCAAAAGCACCAGGAACCTTCCATCTTTTTGAGTGATTTCTACATCGCGCCGTTTCATGATAAGTGGGGTAGACACATAAAACATCAACCATGCCAAACTGTCAATTCGTTAAAAGATTCAGAAGTCTGCTATGGATTTTTTGAAATAGGTGCCCGTCTTGGGGTAATTTGTCCGATTTTTCTGATTTGGTCCGCCAGCTGAAACTCAAAGTTGTTGATAATTTCCCAATATTTGACGAGTTCAGAGCGCCATGCGTTCGGAAATCACTAATTTGAATCGGTCGTTTAAATTTGGCTCCGGGTTATCCTGATGTTATTCACAGTGCTGGGTGCGGAGAGCGCGGACGCATGATTTACCAGACTCGCATTCTCCAATCGGTGGATCTGCTGGTTGGCAATTCCCTCCAGCGGTGTGTCGGAAAAAGCGCGAATCCCGGCGGGTCCGTCGTGAATATAAATGAGTTGCGGCGCGTGCGATAGCCCGGTGCCCAGTGCTTTCAAGACCGATTCCTTGGCCGTCCAGATCTGGAGCAACTGCAAGGCTCGCGAAGTTTCGTCGACAGGAAGCAGGCGGATTTCGTCCGGATGGCAGAACGTTTTTTCACATTCCAAGAGATCCGGTGCCCGGCTGATGGCTTCGAGATCGATGCCGACCTGACCATCCAGACAAAGGGCGACGAGAGCAAGATCCGGGCAGTGGGAGAGATTGAAATGAAGCGAATCGAATGGCGGAGCGAGCGTCGGTTTCCCGAATTCGGAAAAGACCAGGGGAACTTCCCGGGGAGGCAGCGCGATTTCGCGGGCAAGAATTTGTCTCAGCGCGGCGCGACAGGCCGACCAATGAACGGCATCTTTCGGGAAGTGGAACCGTCCCGCACGGGATTTTTCGTCATCGGTAAGGCAGGCGTGGGCAATTTTCTGAGAAATTGCGTTTGGGAAGATGATGTGAATGGTGACCTGCCCATGCGTCATAGCTCACTGACACTGATTGCTGGCTCGGATTCGTCAATCATCGTTGCCAACGAGCGTAGCGTCGGGCGATCCAGAATCGTGGGTAATGGCAACCTGCGTTGAAAATCCCGGTGAATGTGGGCAGGGGCCCGACATTAGGGAAAACGCAGGCATTGTAACCGCGGATTACGGGATGATCACGGATAAAGAACTCCTGATGGAACATCTTGGGAGAATCAAGCGGAACACAATAATGGCGATTCCCTAAATCGCTTCGATTAGAAAGATATTATCCCTGCTTATCCGCGAAATCCGCGGTCGAATCTGCAATTCTTTGATCATCCCATCCCCAGTGTCGGCCCCCTTTGAATGTGGGCCATCAACTTTGCGCGGAACGCGTTGACTTGAGGGATTCAGTCAAAACCTTCGCCAAATTATCAACGTTTTCCGATGCGAAGAGCGCGAGATGCTCGCCCTCGACTGGTATGATATTCAGACCGGATCCCGCGACACAACTCCATCCGTAATCATCGCGTCTCTCATACTTATCGCTGATGTGAGTGGTTTTGAAGAGCGTGATTTTTCCTGCGAAAGGACGCGGCCTATAAGCTTGCATGGCACGCCAGTTTTCCTCACGAACTTGGATTCTGCGCATGTCGCTGTAGGCTTCCGCTGGGCCTATGAACTTCGCTGCCTTCAATTCCGCACGGATCCGGCGGTTAGTTTGCACGCCATCAAGAATCCGGGCGCGCAACAGCCCCAACCGTGCACCGAGCGGTAAATGTCGATTTCTCCGCCAGAAGACTCCGAGGCGTTCGGGCAAACTATAGTTGCGTATTGGCGCTGTCGGATTGTCTGTATCGAACATCCCGAGAAATTCCACGCGGTGGCCCTGATCCGTCAATTGACAGGCGATTTCATGTGCGACCACGCCGCCAAATGAGTAGCCTGCGAGGCGGAACGGACCTGCTTGCTGGATACTCAGAATATCGCGGAGATAGCTGGTCGCGGTTTCCTGAATACTCGCTTCTGCGATTCTGCCACTGTTTCCGAGTTCGAGGGATTCGATCGCATGAAAAGGGATTTTCGATGGCATGAGGGAAGCCAATGCTCGATAGAATATGACTCCGCCATCGCCGCCGTGAATGCAGAACAACGGGGTTTCATTGCTGCCTTCAGTGAGTGTGATGATGTTGCTCTTGGCCGGGCTGTTACTTTTCGGTAGGAATTTCGCCACAGACCGGGCGGGGTGTGCTGCCGGGAGTGGCGGCACCTGTTCCTGTGGCGGATCGAGTTGTGCGGCAAGTGATGCGATCGTCGGATGCTTGAGCAGGGTGGCGAGTGGCAACGATTTGTCGAACTCACGATGGATGCGTGAAAACATCCGCAAGGTCATCAGTGAATGGCCGCCGAGAGCGAAAAAGTCATCATCGCGACCGATACCTGAAACATTGAGCAGGTCTTCCCATATCTTGGTGAGGCGTGCTTCGGTCGAGCTCGAGGGATCCGCTGGCGTGGCGGCTATTCCGGATGCCGGACTCCGTTTCGGCTCGGTTTGGGTTTTGTGGGGCAGGACTTGCTGGCCTTGGCGTCGGATGAATTCAATGGTGCCGTCCGGCGCGCGGCGGCAGATATCACCGGTGCGCAGAAGTCGTCCGAGCTGCGGATGCTCGATGAAATTCTTTCCGGTGTTTTCCGTCTGTTTCAAGTAGCCGATGGCAAGGCCGTCGCCTCCTGTGAACAGCTCGCCGAGAATGCCGACCGGGACCGGACGCAGGAGTTCATCCAGTAGGTATACCTTCGTGTTGGGGATCGGCTTTCCAATCGGAATGGAAGGCTTCTCAAGATCCTGACGGGTGACCTGGTGGCAGGTAGTGAGTATGGAATTCTCCGTGGGTCCGTAGCCGTTGAATAGACGCGTGTTAGCTAACGCATCGAGAGCTTTCCGGGCGTAGGCGGATGAGAGCACGTCCCCCCCCACGATGAGGTTGCGGATTCCCTTCATCGCATCGAGCTGTTCGTCGATCATCAGTTGGAAAATGCCGGACGTCAGCCATGCCGTGCTGACTTGGTTGCCACGGATGGCAGCGGCGAGGTCATCCAGGCCGCACTCGTCCGGAAGCAGGGCCAGACAAGCGCCGTTGAGGAGGGCGCCCCAGATTTCAAGCAATGAGGCATCCAGAGAAACAGGAGATGCCTGAAGGATCACATCTTCAGGGGCGAATTTCACAAATCCATTGTAGCGGGCCAAACGGGTCATCCCGCGATGGGGAAGCAGCACACCCTTGGGGTTGCCTGTCGTTCCAGATGTGTATAACAAATGAGCGGGGCTTTCCGCGGTGATTGAAACGCTGGGTAAATCAATCGGAGTGTTATATTTGCCAACTGTATCGATGACCCGGAGGGTTCCATTCCACGATGACGGGATGACGCTTTCGCTGCCTTCCGTGACGAGTGCGATTTTTGCGCCGCATTCTTCAATACGTATTGCAAAGTGAGCTCCCGGGGTTGTTGGATCGAATGCCGCACAACATCCGCCTGCTAGGACGATTGCAATCATCCCCGTGATCATTTCGGGGCCGGACCGTGCGACAAGGGCGACGGTATCCGTGGGTTTCACGCCAGCAACGGAGAGTCCTTTCGCAAGCCGCGTGGAAGCCACGTGTATCTGCTGATAGGTAAATGTGCGGTCGCCTGAAACCAATGCCCTTCGATCCGGCCAGCGATTTGCCGTTTCCAAAAACAGCTCGCCGATCGTGGCGTCGCGTGGATATTCGCCCGGGACTTGTGCCCAATCGTGGAGGAGTTGCGTTTTCTCCGATTCCGTAAGGATCTCGAATTCCTCGATCTTTTTTCCAGGATGCGCGGCGATATCCCCGAGCAATGTTTTCAAATGCCCGAGCATTCGGTCCGCGGATTCCCGTGTGAAAAGTTCGGTGCTGAAGTCAAAGGCAGCACGCCAGCCTTCTTCCCGTTCGACCAGAAACAAGTGCAGGTCGAAGATCGCTCCCGGGGACCTCGAAGGGATGGTTGTCAGCGACGCTCCGCCAAAATGTTCGGTCTGGGTGAATGACCGGTGATGGTTGAAATTGACCTGGAAAAGCGGGTTACGGCTCGGATCCCGGGTCGGGCGGAGTTCATGGACCAGATGCTCGAATGGCAGTTCCTGATTTTCCAACGCCTCAAGCGACATTCCACGGATCTGTGAGAGGTAGTCGAAGAAGCCGGGGTTTCCTGATAGGTCGCTGCGGAGGATCAAGGTGTTGATGAATACTCCGATGAGCGGTTCGAGATCGCCGCCGCTGCGTCCCACCACCGGGGCTCCGACCGCGATATCCAGATTCCCGGAATAGCGGTGAAGCAGCATCATGAATGCGGCCAGATGAACGTGGAACAGCGTTGCTCCTTTTCCGGCAGCGATGGTTTGCAGTTTTTCACTAAGCTCCTTGGGAAGGAGGATGGAAGTGATGTCGCCCTTCCATGATTTCAGCGGAGGGCGTGGAAAATCGGTTGGCAATGCAACCTCGGTCATGCCTTTCAACTGTTTCTTCCAGTATTCGAGCTGCCCTTTCACCTTTGGTCCTTCGAGGAAGTCCTTCTGCCAGACGCTGTAGTCGCCGTATTGGATGGCGAGCGGCTCGATGGTGGTCGGCCTGTCTTCGAAGAATGACTGATAGTATTCCGCGAGTTCGTAGGTGAAGATCGTCATCGACATCCCGTCGAACAACGCGTGGTGCACGGTGAAATGGAAAATGTGGAGGTCAGGTCCGAGCCGGAGGATTTCCGCGCGGAGCAGAGGTGCTTTGGATAAGTCGAATGGGCGATGTGCCTCGATGCTGCCCAGCCGATCCGCCTCATCGTTGATGCGGTCGGCCGGCAGATGGCTGATATCAATCACCGGCGTTCTCACCGAAAGCTCGGGACTGACGATTTGCAGAAGCTCGCCATCCTCCTCGCCAAAACAGGTGCGGAGGACCTCATGGCGTTCCACTACGGCATTCAATGCGCGTTCGAACAGCCGGATGTCGAGTGGTCCGGTTAACAGAAAACGCAGCGGAACGTTGAACGCTGTTACCGTGCCTTGCAGAAGTTCCAGATACCAGAACATCTGTTGGGCGACGGATGCCGGGAAAGCGAGCACGCTCCCGCCATTTTCAGCGATCACGGGGGAGGGGGGATTTGTGTCGGGAGTTGGCATCGGATCAGAGATTGCGGCGGTAGGCGTCGCGGTTGACACGTTGGATGGCGGGGGAGGCCGTTTTTACGGTGGCTCCGATTTCGGCGGCCAGCGCTTTGATATTGCGCAAACGGAACACTTGAGCCGGCGTCAAAGGAATCCCGGCACGCGAGGCACGAGTGGTGATTTGGAAAATCAAGATGGAGTCGCCCCCGAGTGCGAAAATATCATCCTCCGTGCCGATGCCGACCTTGCCCAACACCTGATTCCAGATTTCCAACAATTTGGTTTCGGTCTCGTTGGCTGGGGCCGTCGAGGTCGCTTTCCCGGTGGTTTGCGGTCTGGAAGGGGCTGGCAGCGCCTTGCGATCCACCTTTCCATTAGGTGTCAGGGGAAAAACATCGAGTTCAACGAAGGCCGATGGAATCATGAACTCCGGCAGGCCCACCGCGAGGTGCTCACGGAGAGACTGCGCGAGTCCGCTGTCCTTGGATTGGGCCGAACGTGGGGTATTGGCGAACGAACACGCTGGCTGGGTGGAAACTTTTTCGGGCCATGCAGGCAACGTTTTATCCCATATCGGGAACAAAGCCGCCTCTAGCAGGCCTTGCGTGCCGTTGTCGATCCAGCGGACATGAGCGCGGTAGCCGGTTTGCGCGGCGAGGGCGGATAAATCTTCCGCTGAAACCGCATTCGCGGGGATCGATGTTAGTTCTGGCAGATGGGCGTCGGCCGCAGCCGCTTTCAACGATCGATGAAATGCCAGCGGCACCGCCAATCTCGCATCTGGAATATGGGTCAGGTGAATCGTCTCCCCGCTCTCGACAAGCATGGCCTCAAGTTGCTCCAGATTCAGATTCTTCCATTCAGTGGCCAGAAGAAGTGGACGCGTGGCGGGTGCCGATCCCACGTGGAAAATCACGTCGTAGTGATAGATGGTGGTTTCGTTGGCGAGCTTGCCACGGCGCAGCAAGGTCTCGATGTGGGAAATCGCTGGAATGCGTTTGGCGAGAAAGCCGAACCACTCCGGGTCCAGCGAGAGTTCTGTTTCCTGAGCGATCCGTTGGTCCGTCATTTCGCGGAGCTGGCCGGCGGTCGTTCCCTCTGGAGCATGATCACGGAGGGCCATCGCATGATGGGTGGCTAACAGTGAATTGCTTTGCACGTCTCCGAGATAAATTCTTCCTCCGGGTTTCAACACCCGCGTGGCTCCTTCGACGACCCGGCCGAGGTAATCCGCATCCGGAAAATATTGTGCGACGGAGTTGATGATGACCGTATCGAAATGAGCGTCTGGAATGTCACTGAAATCATCGGCAGCGCGGTGGAAGAGTTTGACCTGCGAAAGCGGGTGGTTGTTTTCCAATGCATCGATGGCGACCTTGGAAATATCCGCTGCCCAATAGTACTCGGATCTAGCGGCTAGCAGCGAGAGGATTTGGCCGGTGCCGCAGCCGATTTCAAAAATCCGGTGACCTCCGAAACTGCGGATGCGCTCGATGGTCGTATCGATCCATTCGGTGACTTGGGCATCGAGATTTTTAACTCCCGCCCAACCCGCGATGACTGAGTCAAGGCGGTCGAGTTTCTCACTGCCGGTCTGATCAATGGCGGACTTATAGAGCATGTCCCACTGGTCCTGCCAGATTGCGGTGCCGTCGGCGTCTGCGGACTTTTCGTTGGTGGTCACATAGGCCACCAAGCGGTTGTCATGAACGTGGGCGACGGCTTTCGCGATGGCCGGATGTTCTTCGAGGCGTGATTCGATTTCTCCAAGCTCGATCCGGAAACCGCGGAGTTTGATCTGATGGTCGAGGCGTCCGAGAAATTGGAGCTCGCCGTTTTCAAAGAATCGGGCACGGTCGCCGGTTCGATAGAGACGGGCTCCCGGTGCCGGATCGAATGGATTTGGAATGAATTTCTCCGCTGTGAGTTCCGGGCGGTTCAGGTAACCACGGGCGAGGCCGGCGCCGCCTAGCAGTAATTCTCCGGCGACGCCCGGCGGCAGGAGCTTGCCCTGTTCGTTCACGATGTAGGCCTTCGTATTGGAAATCGGCACGCCAATCGTGGCGCGTCCGCCGGGCTTGCGCAGTGCCACCGTGGAATAGGTGGTGTCTTCGGAAGGACCGTAGAGATCGTAAACCTTGACTCCCGGAAGTGCCGCGTAGAGGCGGTCCGAGAGTTGCGTGGTAAGCGCTTCACCTGCGAGGTTGATCGTCCTGACGGATGCAGGAATGAGTTCCGCTTCGAGCAGTTCGGTGATGGCCGACGGGACGGTGTTGATTAGGGTGATCTTTTCACGGTGCGGATGCTCGAGAAGATCCAGCGCGTTTTCGGCCAGAATCAATGTGCCGCCGCTGGCGAGCGTGATAAACATTTCGAAGATTGATAGGTCGAAACAGATCGAGGTTGAGAAGAGCACCACCGCGAGCTCGTCCGGTTGATAGAACGATTTGGCCCAACCGATCAATGCGATGGTATTGCGGTGTTCGATGGCGACGCCTTTGGGCAGGCCGGTGGAACCCGACGTATAGATCACATATGCGAGATCCTCAGGAACGGTGTTGGAAACCAACCTGTCCGCTGATCTGGAGAGCGCGTCATCGATGAAGATCCGGTGACTTCCTCCTTCGTTCGGAAGTGAATCGATGAGCGAGCGCTGGGTGAGAAGCACGGGTGCGGAGGCGTCCTTGAGAATATAGGCGATGCGGTCTTTCGGGTATTTCGGATCGATCGGCACATAGGCTCCGCCTGCTTTCAACACGGCGAGAATGGCGACGATCATTTCCGCACTGCGCGAGGCACACACACCGACAAGCGTTTCCCTGCTGACTCCATGTCGCTGGAGTTCGGCGGCCAACGCATTCGCGTGGCGGTCGAGTTCGCGATAGGAAAAACTCCGGTCTCCTGCCAGCAATGCGACAGCATGGGAATTGCGGTCGGCTTGATCCTCGAAGAAGCGCTGGATGGAACGTTCGGCCGGCAGTGGGGCTTCCGTCGCATTCCATGTATTGAGAATATTGTGATTCTCCGCCGTCAGGGTATCAAAATCCCCAAGCACGACATCGCCGTTGGAAATAACAGTTTCGATCAATTGTTCAAAGGTATCGAGCCAGCCGAGGATGGTCGTCTTGTCGTGGAGATCGGTGTTGTATTCGCACTCGACGACGAGGCGATCATCCGTCTGAATCAGATTGAAGAAGAGCTCGAAATTGACGAACTGCTTTGGATTCGTTTCGACGCCGAACTTCATCCGGTCGAAGTGAATCTGATCAGTTCCGTTCTTATCAATATTGAAGATCACCGAAACCAAGGGGACACGGCTGGTGTCGCGTGGAATGTCGATCTTGCGTAGAAGGCTTCCGAAAGTATAGTTCTGATAGTCGTAAGCTTCAAGAACCTGTTCCTTCACTTCAGAAGCAAATGCCCGGAAAGGCCTGTCGGCGGTTGGTGATAGGCGCAGCGGAAGGAAATTCAGACAGTGTCCAATCAGCTCATCGCGGCCGATGCGGGTTTGCCCTGCGGCAGGGACACCGATTACCACATCCTCTTGGCCAGTGATGCGGTGGAGCAGGACGGCGAACGACGAGAGCAAGGTTGCAAACAGGGTGCCGCCCAATTTCGGTGAAGCTTTTTTCAGGCGACTGTAACGGTCGGCATCGATCGTGATCTTTTCCATCGCGCCCTTATAGGTCTTCATTTCCGGACGCGGACGGTCCGTGGGAAGTTCGAGGACGGGTGCGCCCGTGGCGAACTTCGCGACCCAGAAGTTTTCCGCAGCGATTGTCTCGGCGCTGTCCTTGTTAGCCGCTTCGAGACGTGCATAATCGGCAAACGACATCGCAGGTGCGAGTCTCGGCAGTTTGCCTGCCTTCCTCGCGTTATAGGCAGTGGCGAGTTCACCGAGGATCATACCGAAGGACCAGCCGTCGCAAATGATATGATGTGCGGTGAACAGCAGTTCATGGCGATTCTCTGATAAATGGACGAGATGCAGGCGGATGACCGGACCATGGGTGATATCGAACGGAATCGAGCTTTCCGCATTCTTGATGAGCGAAAGCGGCAGAATCGCGGACGGCGAACTGCTGGTGATGGCTGAGAAGTCATGCTCCATCAGGTCCACAAAACGCTCGGAAGGGTGGAAGTATTGGGTGTTCCCATCTTCCGAGAAAGTGCTGCGGAGCGATGGATGGCGGACCACCACATCATTCAGCGCGGTGCGCAATGCTTGGGTGTCCAACTCGCCCTCGAAGCTGATGATGTTCGATTCATTGAACGAGCAATTCGCGTCGTCGCCCATTTGCATGCCATGGAAGATTTCGCGCTGGGCCTCGGTGGTGGGCGCACTGTCGAAACGTGGAAATGCAGTTGGAGCGATTACTTTGGTGTCGGATGAAGCGGGAAGGAAACCCGCGGCCTGCATTTCGGTAACGGACTCGGTGAATCCCTTGACCACGCGGTCGAGGTCTTCGTCAGTGTGTGCTGTGGTGAAATACAGCGGGCGACCTTCCCAGACGTGAATCCCTTTTTCGCGAAGGAAATACCAGAGCAGGCTCGCGTATTTGAGGTCCGGTGCATGTTCGATCACGGCGTAGGCGCTGAAATGCGGCAACCGGATCGGCACTCCGATGGCTTCAAAATACTCATTCAGCGTCCGGCAAAGCCGTGCAACCCGCTCTTCCATGTCGATCTGCATGCGCGGGCCTTCGCTCATCAGGTGCTCCACCACACGCCACGCCGCAGCGAGGGCGAGCGGATGCCTAACGAAAGTGCCTGCGAAAAACGTAACTCCCACTTCTGGGAAACTGTCATCGCCATAACTCCACGCCCCGCCGTCGAGGGCGTCCATGTATTCCTTCTTTCCTGCGAGCACACCGATCGGCATGCCGCCGCCGATGACCTTGCCGTAAGTGGCCATGTCCGCTTCGACTCCGAAGTAAGCCTGCGCACCGCCGGGCGCGCAGCGGAAGCCGGTGACGACTTCGTCGAAAATGAGCGCGGTGCCGGATTTCTTCGTGATGGCGCGGACTTCGTGCATGAATTCACGCGGTTGCAAACCGGGGGCGCGGCTTTGCACCGGCTCCACGATCACTGCGGCAAGTTCGTGAGCGTGGGCCCTGAGAAGTTCTAACGATGCTGGGTCCGCATAATCGAGGACCAGCATGTTTTCCACCAGCGATTGCGGAATGCCGGGAGCGATCGGCTGTGCTTTGTAAACCCCGTCCACCCAAGCGCCGCGGACAAGCACCTCCTCAAACATACCATGGTAATCGCCGGTGAAATAGGCGATACGGTTCCGTCCGGTGATCGTGCGTGCCAGGCGCATGGCGGCCATCACCGCTTCCGATCCAGTATTGCAAAACGTCGCACGCTCCATGTGGGTGAGCTCGCAAATTGCTTTCGCCAGTTTCCCGGCGATGGGTGACTGCGGTCCGATTTCGATTCCGGTGCGCAGTTGTTTTTCCACCGCATCGATCAACCAATCCGGCGAGTGGCCGAAGAAGTAGGTGCCGAAGCCCATGGTGATATCGACGTATTCATTGCCGTCCACGTCCCAGAGTTGGGCATTTTTGGTGCGCGAGGAAACGATCGGATAGACCATTTCCTTCCATAGCGATTTGAAACCGGAAACGGCGCGGGGATCGGCGTAATGCGGGCGGTGCTCGGCGGTGTAGGCCTTGGACGATGGCGTTTTTGCCACGTAGCGGGCGATCAATTGATCGAGTGACTTCTGTTGGATGTCCGTGAGTTCGCCTTTTTCGCCTTTGTCGATCGGCTTGTAGGGGCCGAAGCGGGTATTGGTGTTCGCGTTCCGTGTTAGGTGTTCGGGCCACCTGACCGGCGGAAGTCCGTTCGCAGGAGCGGCGACCGGAGCTGTTTGCTGCCCGGCGAGGAGGGCTTGCATGAGCTGGAGATTATTTGCCATCAATTGCTCAAGTGGCGTGCCAGCGGTCGCTGTCACCGCAGGAACTTGGGTCGCCGCAACTGGAGCGGCGGCCGGGGCGCTCGCAGGCATTTCCGCATTGATGTGTTGGGCGAGGGCGGCGACGGAGGAGAGATCGCCCAGCATCTGGCGGAAAGTCACCTTCACTCCGAAGCGGGATTGAACGGCCTGGCTGGCTTGCGTCAGGAAAAGCGAGTCAAAGCCAAGTTCGGTAAAACTCGCTGTGTCATCGCTAACAAAGATGCCCGAAAGGTCGAGGACCAGCGCGCGGAGTTTGACGAGAATATCAGAAAGACGATCAGTGCTCATGGGGGGAGATGGCTGTGGAGTCGGTTTGTGACCGACGTTGAATGGGAAAGGTGATGTCGATGACGTTATGATTGCTTCGGGCGACGCAACAGGTTCGGCCGAGTTATCGATCCAGTAGCTTTTGCGTTCGAATGGATAGGTCGGAAGATGGAGCCGGGCACGCACCTGATTTGCGAAAAATGCTGGCCAATCAAGAGGTAGACCGTTTTTCCAGACTTCTCCAACAGCGGAAAGTAAATCTCCCAAATCATCGGACGAAGTCGGAAGCGTGGAGACGACAGGGGTATTTCTCCGATCAGGATGTTGGATGGCGAAGGGGGCGAGCGCGCGGCCGGGGCCTACTTCGAGCATGGCGAGATCCTGATCCACGAATGCCGTGGAGAGCGCTTCGGTGAAATGGACGGTGTGGCGGAGTTGGCGCGCCCAGTAGCCGGGATTTGCTAAAGTGGCTGCGTCGATGAGTTTCCCTGTGTAGGTGGAAATCCACGGAATAGCTGGCGCGTTGGCTGGCACCCTCGAGGCGTCTTCCGTGAAAACGGCGACGATCGGTTCCATCATTGCCGAGTGGAATGCGTGCGAGGTCTTCAACAGGCGGCAGCCGATTTCCTTGGCTTCGAGTTCCTTTTGAAATGCGGCGATGGCTTCGTGCGAGCCGGAAACAGTGCAAAGTTGCAGGCTGTTCACTGCGGCCAGATCAATTCCCCGAGGAAGTGTTAGCGTATCGGCTCCCGCGCGGACGGCGAGCATGCCTCCGCTTGGGAGATCCTGCATGAGGCGGGCGCGGTTCGCGAGAAGGTGAAGCGCGTTCTCCAGTTTGAAGGTTCCTGCCAGCACTGCGGCGACGTATTCACCAATGCTGTGACCGATCAGAAGCGACGGCTGGATGCCCCAAGAGATCCAAAGTTTCGCGAGGGCATACTCGATGACGAAAATGCACGGTTGCGTGAGGGCCGTGCGATTGATGTCACGTTCGGCAGCTTCGCGTTCACTTTCGGATGGATAGAGCGTTGATCTAACGTCGTGAGAAAGGAGCGGAAGGAGGAGTCCGGCACATTCATCGACGGCATCGCGGAATGCCGGTTCCGTGTCGTAGATTTCACGGCCCATGCCCGTGTATTGCGAACCTTGGCCGGGAAATAGAAATGCAGCCTGCGGCGGATTGGCCGGAGCGGAAACAGATTTACCGGATTCTCTGAGTTTCTCAATGGCATCCGCATGACCGGTGGCGACGACGGTGCGGCGGTGGCTGAAATGGCGGCGGCCGGTTGCCAGGGTGTAGGAAACGTCGGCGAGGTCGGGAGTTTCCTTTTCCAAATAATCTGCCAGACGCCGGGCCATTGCATCCAGTGCGGTTTCCGTTTTCGCGGAGAGGACGAGAAGGTGCTGTCGGCGGCCGGGTGTGGTGGCTGCGAGCGGGGGGGCTTCTTCCATCACCACGTGGGCGTTCGTGCCGCCGACACCGAAGGCGCTGACTCCTGCCAGGCGTGGAGTTTCTCCCGCTTTCCAATCGCGGTCCTGGCTGACAGGGGAAAACGGACTCGTGGAAAAATCGATGCGTGGGTTGGGTGCCTTGAAATGAAGCAATGCCGGGATCTTCCCGTGGCGGAATTGCTGGATCGTTTTGATCAAACCCGTGACTCCAGCCGCGCAATCGAGGTGGCCGATGTGGGTTTTTCCGGTGCCGATGGCGCAGAATTCGTTTCCTTCCGCACCGCCTTCTCGGAAGGCTTTGGTGAGAGCGGCAATCTCGATCGGATCGCCTAACGGAGTTCCGGTGCCGTGAGCCTCGATATAGGAAATTTCCGACGGATGAACTCCAGCGGAGGCTTGGGCGAGGGTGATGACTTCGGCTTGAGCGTTGATTCCTGGAGCTGCGAAGCCGACTTTATCCGAGCCATCATTGTTGACGGCCCATCCCTTGATCACCGCGAGAATCGGATCGCGATCGGCAACGGCTTCGCTGAGGCGTTTCAAGAGAACCACACCGCAGCCGTGGCCGAAAACGGTGCCAGCAGCATCCGCATCGAAGGCGCGGCAAGTGCCGTCCGGCGAAACCATGCCTTCTTCCTGAAAGAGGTAATCCCGCTGTTGGGGAAAACTGATGGAAACTCCGCCAGTGAGCGCCATGTCACATTGATAGGTAAGAAGGGCAGTGGCCGCCTGGCATATGGCCACGAGCGAGGTGGAGCAGGCCGACTGGATCGTCATGCTCGGACCACGGAGATTCAGCTTGTAGGAAACCCGGACAGGGAGGAAATCCTTGTCGTTTCCGAGCATCGTCTGGTATTCGGAGACCTGATAGTTTCTGGCAAGCTCCCGGCCTTTTCCCAGGTTGTGCAGAAGATAGGTATTGAGGCTGAGTCCTGCATAGACGCCGATCATTCCGGGGTAGGCGTGGGGATCGTATCCGCCGTCTTCCAGTGCTTCCCAAGCGCATTCGAGGAACACGCGATGTTGGGGATCCATCAGCTCGGCTTCCTTGGGATAGATTCCGAAGAACGAGGCATCAAACAGATCCGGTTTTTCAAACATGCTGCGGGCACCGACGTATCTGCTTCCGTCCGATTCGGTCCGGCTGGGGAAGCGCGTGATGCCATCTCTTCCTGCGATGAGATTCTGCCAGAACTCGTCCGGATTTTGTGCACCGGGGAAACGACCAGCCATGCCGATGATGGCGACGGCTTCGGGGGATGGTGTGTCTTCGTTCATCGGGGGGAGGGGCGACGGAATCTGGAAATGCCGGATTGGGCGAGGCGCGCGCGGGTTTGAGCGCTGTTCGTAGCAACATTCGCGTCCTTCGGAGAAAGAAAGCCGGCGATGCTGCGCGCGCTGGGGAGCGCGAAGAGCTCGGTAATGGGAAATTGGCGGCCGGTCATTTCCATCAGGCGGACGTGGATGATCGCGACGTGGATGGAATTTCCTCCCAGATCGAAAAAATTGGCACTGGCATCCGACACCGGGCGGTCCAGGATTTCGGACCACAGCGCGAGGATTTTGGATTCCATCGATGTTCCGGAAATGGCGGGCGACGAGTACGGGGCGGCGAGCTTCAGGAGAGCGAGACGGTCGATTTTTCCGTTAGGGGTGAGTGGGAATGTTTCCACAAACAGAAACTCGCCGGGGACCATGTAGGCCGGAAGCCTGCTGGCAAGATGTTCACGAAGTGCGAAGACTTCCACCGTTCCCTGAATGTGGGCGATCAAGCGGTTTTCGCTGGCGGTGACGACCGCCTCGCGCACCGCCTCATGTTGGCTGAGGGCGATTTCAATTTCACCCAGCTCGATGCGGAATCCGTATACCTTTACCTGATGATCGGCGCGGCCACGGAATTCCAAAATGTTCGACGGGTGGCGTTTGGCCAGATCCCCGCTGCGGTAGATTGAGCCGGTGAAAACCTCGTCGGTCCGCGATGGATCGTTGAGGTAGCCGCCGCCGATTCCCGCGCCAGAAATGCAGAGTTCTCCGATTTCGCCATTCGGTAGGGGAACGAGCGATTCGTCCCTAATGGAAACCTGCACGTTGGGGATTTCCATGCCTAATGGAACGAACGGATATTCATCGAGATTGCCCTTATGCAAACGGTGGAAGGCGCAGATGTCCGTGCATTCGGTGGGTCCATAGGAATTGACGACCTCTGCCTTGCAAGTCGGATGTTCGAGCCAAGCGCGCAACCGGGGAATGGAAATAGGTTCCCCCCCGAGGACTGCGAAACGGATTGAAGAAAGGACACTATAATTTTCCGCCGCTGCTGCATCGACCAATGGATAGAACGCACTCGGCGTGCAGTTGATCAATGTCACTCCATGATCGCGGATGAGTGCGGAAATCCGGGAGATATCATAAGTTTGGCAATCATCGAGAATCAATGTGCCACCGGTGACGAGTGGCGCGTAAAAATTCTTTTGAGTGAGATCGAAACTCGGCGAACTGATGACGAGAGTGCGATCGTATGGACCAAGCATGAGTTCCGTCGAATACCAATGGAGCAGGTTTGCAAAACCGCGATGAAAGACCGATGCCGCCTTTGGTTGGCCAGTGGAGCCCGAGGTGAAAATGGCATACATCAGGTCGTCCTCACCTATAGTAATCGCAGGATCGTCTGATGAAGTGTTAGCGAGGGCGTCGCCATTAATACAGATCGAGCGGACGTTCGGAAAACGATTCGCCAATTCCTGCGTCGTCACTACAAATTCAAGCTTCGACGAAGCAATCATCTGTTCGATCCGTGCGGCGGGATAAGCAGGATCCAGAGGGATGTAGGCAGCGCCGGATTTTAAAATACCAAGGAGCGCGGCGGGAAGCTCCAAGCTGCGATGAAGTCCCAGTCCCACAAAGTTTCCGCCGCCGATTCCCGATGCGCGAAGGAGGTTGGCGATTTGATTCGAGCGAGCGCTCAGTTCGGCATACGTCAGCGAGCATTTTCCGCTGATCACAGCGGCGTGGCCGGGGTTGAGTTGCGTCTGGCGCTCGAATTCGGCGGACCATCTGTGTGATGAGTCCGGGGCTTCCGGAGATGTGTTCGGAGGGGATGGGTCCATTGCGGGGGGGAGCACAGATGAGACGGATAGCAGAAAGCTGCAACTTCGGGACGGGAAAAATGGGCAGTGGGATTACGATTGGTAAAGGTTTACGAAATATCAACTATATGAATTTTGGCACCGTCTTAAATTACTAACACGGTTTGGTGCTCTTGGTATTACGCGATCACGTGAAGTCGGGATTCTTGATATGTGTTGTGGTCTGGTGATATAAGAAGCATGGATTGCGTGTTGCCTCCCCCCTGCAATGTATATTCACCGACCATATTCCCCCCGGATGGTTGTTCTGATGTTGGCTTGGTTATCCGCCGACATCCGGACTGCCGTGATGGCCCAGGAGGTCTCTCCGGTCGTGGATGACCGGGTGGATACCGCAGTGGAAACGCCTCCGCAGGCACCTTTGGTATCACAGGATGAGGTGAAGCATGGTGGTTGGGATTTGCGGGCCCTCATTTCAGCCGCCTACGATAGCAATATTTTCCTGAGTGCCAAGGATGCGACTTCGGACATGGTCTATCGAATCGGTCCCATGGTGGCTTACACGCAGGGCGATTCCAAGGAAGGCGAAGGCGCTTACGTCCGGGTGGCCTATCACCCGACCGGTGTGATTTACGGAAAAAGTAGTTCTGACAACCGGACCGACCATCAGGCTGCGATTGCGGCGGGTTGGCGCGGGAAAGTCACCGAGCTGACTTATAAAGGCGCGGTTCAGAAACTCGGCGATGCCACTGCGGAAACCGGGCGTCCGACGGATCGTGTGGAGTTTGAGAACGAGATCCGGCTGGCATGGCTGCCGCGCGAGAAGGTGTCTTTGGAGGTGGCTGCGGGAAACCAACGGTCTGATTACGCGGATCCCACACTGTATGATTCCGGCAAGACCTATGGCGAAGTTGCTGCATATTATGCCTATTCGCCGAAAACACGCATAGGACTGACCTATCAGATGGCGCGTTTCCAGGTCGATGGCTCCAGCGATCAGGACACCCGGCAGCTCACGGGAAACATTGAGTGGCAGCCTCGTGAAAAGGTCCGCATCGCCCTCGCGGCAGGTGCCGAACATCGGAAGGTGGACGGCGATACGCAGGTGAACCCGGTGTTGGAAGGTCGGGCCGATTGGACGCCGCTGGAAGGAACGAATATTTATCTTACGGGCTATCAACGGCAGGAAGCCTCCGCATTTTATGCGGGCCAGAATTACAACGTCAAAGGTGTGACGGCCGGTGTGTCCCAGAGGTTGTGCGGAAATTGGAGCGCCCGGTTTGAAGGGGGTATTGAAAAAACCTCTTACTCGAGGGTTTCCGGCACCGGGGCCAGTGGGCGCAATGACCGGATCTGGTTCGTCCGTCCGGCGCTTGAGTATAAGGTTTCGGATGAATTCAACGTCTCTGTTTTCTATAGGGCGTCGGACAATAGTTCGAATGACCCCGCCTTTGGCTATGAGCAGGAGATGGCGGGAGTCGAGTTCAACTATAAATTCTAACGATCGATACGACTCATGAATATCAGATTGCAACCGTTCCTTCATCTGCTTCTCGTAGGCATGATGGCGATGTCCGCCTGTGGTCAGGGTGAGCGGTCTTCCGGAGTGATTGGGCGAATGGACAATGTGGAAATTCGCGTTTTTCGTGAGGATGAGCTGACCACCCGCGGCCAACTTTCCGGAGATGGAACGATATCCATGCCACTGATCGGAGCGGTCCGGATCGAAGGTCTCACTACCGACCAGGCTGCCGCGGCGATCACCCGGAAGCTGGCGGACGGCTATCTGGTGAAGCCGGAAGTTAGCGTTTCCATCGAAGGGCGCATCCGCCGGACCGTCACCGTGCTTGGCCAGGCCCAGCGTCCGGGCGTTTTCGAACTTCCCGCCCACCGCCAATTGACGCTGGTAGAAGCCATCGGTATGGCGGGGGGCACAAGCCGGATTGCTAGTAAAAAAATTACCCTCAAACGCAGCGGCAATCAGGTTTTCACCGTGAATTTGTCAGACATCACCCATGGCAAGGGGGCCGATATCCCTTTGCGCGATGGCGATGTGATCACTATTCCCGAAAGTTTGTTCTGAGCTTCCTCCAAGAAAATTTTCCCCCTGATGTCTTCAAAGCCGAAAGAATCCGCGATTGTCCCGAGGGCTTCCTCTCAGTTGCCCGCCCCGGTGGGTGTGGACGCGACGTATTTTCTTCCGAAGGTGGAGACTAGCAGACTGCTGGGTGTTTTGTTGCGACGTGGTTGGATTGTGATTCTGTTGGCGTCACTCGGGGCGGCCGGGCTGTTTTATTACGCCAAAGGTCTTCCGAAAACGTACCGCGCCGCCGGATCAGTTCTGGTCAACAGTCAGGCTCCGCTGGTGCTCGATATCCGTGCGGTGGCTCCCGAGGAAACCCGGGATCTGGAGCAAATGCGTTCGGTGGAGCAGGGGATGGGCGCTTCCACGCTTCTGATGAAGGTGATCGAGGTGAACGGTTTGGACAAAGATCCGGCATTCGCCCCGGCGGGAGCGGGCGAGCAAACGTTGTTAGCTACTATTTCCAGCAGGGTGAAAATTGAACTTCGCCGTGGCACACGCATTATTGACATCCAGGTCGATGACACGAATGCGGCACGGGCGAAGACTCTCGTGGAATCGCTGGTCACCGAGTATCAAAAATGGACGGACGATCGGCAAAAAATGATCACCCAAAAGGCCAGCGACGGCCTTGCCCGGGAGGAGGCGCGGCTTCGTGAGCAGATGGAAGCGTCCGCCCGCATGCTCCAGGAATTTCGTGAAACGCATCCGATTCCCGGCTTGGAAGGTGGGGATGGAGGAAGTCCGGTGCGTGATCAACTCGGCACATTGAGTGCGGAATTCACGGCAGCCAAGTCCGCGCGCCTTCGATTGGAGTCCGAATACGAGGCATTCGCCAAATTCGATTCATCCAATCCGGAAGCTCTGGCGGGATTGGAAACCTCGGAGCGGGGTACGGAAGTGTTATCCCAAGTGCGTGCGCTCCAACTGAAAGAGGCGGAGTTCGGCCGCGTGAAGGAGCGCTATCTCTACAAACATCCGGTCTATAAGGAAATTTCCAATGAGATCGAAATCCTCCGGAAGAACCTTGCCGAAACGGTTCGCTCCGCCGGTCAGGCCTTGGAGCAGCGCTATCAGGTAGCGAGGGAAAATGAGGTGAAAATTGAAGCCGAAGTCGCGCAAGCCCGAAGCAGTGCCGTTGATGTCGAGGGCATCCGCCAGCAGTTCCGCAGCATGACGCGTGATTCGGAAGCGGAGCGGACATTGCATGATTCCGTCGCTCTGAGACTTCGCGAGATCAGTCTTTCCGCATCCGTTCCCGCGTCCGTTCTGCGCTGGCAGGACGCACCACTGACGCCGGAAAGAGCCCGCAGTCCGAAAGCGCTCATTTTCGGTGCGGTCGGCGGTTTTTGTGGATTTCTCGGCGGCTTCGTTTTGCTTGTGGGTTTTGAAGTGGGGGATCGTAAGATCCGTGATTCTGCTGCTGCCGCCCGCGCCACAGGGGCACCGCTTCTGGCGACGCTTCCGCCGATCGAACGCTCTGGGGATGGCATGCTCCTGATGTCCGATCCCGCATCGGCGGGTGCTGAAGCCTTCCGCCGTTTGCGGGTGGTTCTTGCGCCACCACCGGGAAGCGACACGGCGCGCACGATGCTTTTCGCAAGTGCAAAGGCGGGGGAGGGGAAATCCTTTTCCGCACTCAATTATGCCACAGCGCTTGCCATGCAGGGCCATCGCACACTTCTGTTGGACGCGGATCTACGGAGCACCGGGTTGAGCCGCCAGCACCTCGGCGACAGCACCGAAGAAGCCGGTCTCGGTGGCTATCTCTCGGGGAAAACCGATCCAGCGGAAACCTGTTTCACCACGGCTCTGCCTAATCTCTATCTGATGTCTTCCGGTCCGATGCGCGCCGACGCGGCGGAATTGCTGGCTGGTACCCGGTTTCCATCGCTTCTTGAGGACGCCTACCGATGGTTTGACCGCGTGGTGATCGATACTCCACCGGTTCTGGCAGTTAGCGATATGCTGG
Source organism: Luteolibacter sp. (assembly GCA_039925065.1). Lineage (GTDB taxonomy): Bacteria > Verrucomicrobiota > Verrucomicrobiia > Verrucomicrobiales > Akkermansiaceae > Luteolibacter. The sequence goes on along the minus strand of JBDSZP010000194.1, from coordinate 300 downwards.
CAATCGCACGTTACGCGGACCGCTCCTGCCTCGTCGTACGCGAGGGCGGCAGCGATGGCCGCGAGCTCAAGCGCACCGCCGAACTCATTCGCTCTGCCGGAGGAAATCTCGTTGGTTTCGTCTGGAACGAGTCCTCCACAAACAGCTCAAGTTCTTCATCTGGTGGTCCGGGAGTGCCGGTCAATCGGCCGGGCCTTTCAGGTCCGCAGCCGGTCGGCGTATCGTCTGCTTCCCGGACGGATGCTTGTGCGATCGTCCCAACTTTTAGCTAGAAAACCAAAAACATACTGATACGCTCGC
>JBDSZP010000193.1:0-11634 GCA_039925065.1 Luteolibacter sp. | reverse complement strand
AATCCATCGCCACAGAATTTGGTGCTGTAGTAGGCGAGATTTCTCCGCCAGAGCTGGTCGTCCTCGTGGTATTCCGCATCGACGATCATTTCCCGGCCGACGGGATGCTTCATCAGAAACGCCTTCACGCGTTCCCCAATGCTGCCGCCATCCTTGGGAAAATCGACCAACCGCTGGTCCCACACCACACCTACGCTCACATCGCCGCCTTTGAGCGGAATCCACCAGCTCCACCAGCCATCGCCGATGATGTGGTTCGTGGCGGTGTTGCGGAGTCCATAAACCGCCCTCGACCACTCGGGAAATTTCAGTGCCAGCTCGCGGCTGTCCCAGTCCTTCACGCCACTCCAGCGCGACCAGGCGGCGGCGGTGGGATGCTCGGTGTTGGATTTCCACCAGCCTTCCTTGCGGGCTAACATCGCAGCAAGTCCCGAGCCATCGACGATCCAGCGCGCGGTGACGGTCTGGCGTTTGTCTCCATAGCGGACTTCCATCGTCTGCTGGCCACCGGGGTTGAGCTCGATTTTCGAAACCGTGGCAGGACGCAGGATCTCGGCTCCCGCCTCACCCGCACGGCGTAAAACCTCCTCGTCGAAGGCCGCGCGATCAAGCTGGAATGACGGGATGCGTGAAAGGTATTTCGCGCCGAGTTCGCTGGCTTCACCGAGCGATTTCACCTCGTCATTCTTGAACCAGAACCGCAGCCCTTGCTTCACGAGATGGTTCTCATTGAGGTAGTGCGTCATCCCTAACACCCGACACATGAAATAGCCGCTGATTTCCACCGTCGCCTCGCCCACGCGGCGGGTGAGCTTTTCGGTTTTTTCCACGATGAGCACACGGATGCCCGGATTCTGGCGCATCAGCAGCGTGGCGGTGGCCGCGCCGGAAAGCGCGCCGCCGATCACGACGACATCGTAGCTGGCGGATTCGGGGAAATTTTCAGGATTCATTGCCGCCATGTTTTGCGGAATCGGGCAGGAATGCAATCCCGGGGTCAAACAAGCGGTTGCGCGGAAATCCGGAATCTTGCACAGTCCGCGCCCATGCCAGCCACCGAAGCCACTCTATCCACCTCCGAACATTGGGACGCGATCATCATCGGCGGCGGCCCCGCCGGTTCCACGGCCGCCACGACGCTGGCCAAGGCAGGGCGGCGCGTGCTGGTTTTGGAAAAAGCGAAATTTCCACGATTCCATATCGGCGAATCGTTGCTGCCTTATAACCGCAGGATTTTCGACGACCTCGGCGTCTGGGAAAAAATCGCTTCCGCCGGCTTCACGAAAAAACGCGCCGCGCAATTCCTCCTCGGCAACGGCTCGCGCGCCAGCCGTCTGGATTTCTCCAAAGGCGCGTTCACCAAATACCCGGAGGCAGTGCAGGTCGAGCGCGCGAAATTCGACGACATCCTGCTCCATCACTCGCGCGAAAACGGAGCCGAAGTCCGCGAGGAAAGCACGGTGCTCGAACACCGTGTGGAAAAAGCCCGCGTGGTCATCCGTTATCGCTCGGCGGATGGAACGGAACATGAAATCACCGCGCCCTATCTGATTGATGCCAGCGGGCTGACGAATTTCACCGCGAACCGCGAATCGCTGCGCAACTACTATCCGGGCCACAAGAAAATCGCCATCTTCAGTCATTTTTCAGGAGTCGACATGCCGACCGGTGAGCAAGAGGGCGACATCCTCATTGTGCGCCGCGAGAAATCCTGGTGCTGGCTCATCCCGCTTTCCGCGAACAAAACCAGCGTCGGCCTCGTCATCGACGCCGGGGATTTCAAGGCGCTTGGTAAAGAGCCGCAGCAGGTTTTCGACGAAGCCGTCGCCGACACACCCGTCATTCAAAAACGCTTCAAGAACGCGGAAATCTCGGAAGCGCTCCACGTCATCACGGATTTTTCCTATAAAAATGAAACTCTCGTCTCGCCGCGCGTCGTGCGTGTCGGCGATTCCTCGGGTTTCATCGATCCGATGTTTTCGAGCGGTGTTTTGTTAGCCATGACCAGCGGACAGCAAGGGGCGCTCGCGGTTCACGAGGCGCTGGAAACCGGCGAGGCCATGACCGCCGGCATGAAGCGCTACGAAAAGGACAACCGCAAACGCATCGCCATCTACTGGGAGTTCATCGAGAATTTTTACAAACTCCACTTCGCCCAAATCTTCTTCCAGCCCTACAACCGCTGGGGAATGGTCTGCTCGATCAACGCCGTGCTCGCCGGCTGCACCACTCTGTCATTCGCCGTCTGGTGGCGGCTGCGCGTCTTTTTCTTCCTCGCCTGGCTGAACAAACACCTACCCGTGGCGAAGCGGATCAAGGTGAGTTAGGATCGGATGAAATCCGCCTCGCCCGCCCGTCTGGAGGCTGTCCGGAGTTCATGGTTTACCATGCTCTTCCGAAGCCAAGCTGAAGAGCACGCTAAAGGGGCTTTCGGAAAAGTCGAAAGGGGCGCGTTCATTCTGAACGCTGAGTGCGGCGGACATCCTGTCCGCCGTTATCCCATGAGGAACTGCCGCGGCGTCTCCATTCGTCCGACAGAATGTCGGCCTGACTCAGTCGATAGAATATCGACGCCCCGTATCTGCCGGCAGCGCCAAGCTATCCACTCGCTCGAAAATTGGCTATCCGGGAAGGGCTTTCCAAATCAGCCGCACGGAATCCAATCTCACCCGCGCATTTGCGATGACGTTGGCCAAGGAAATCTCGCGCTCTTCCAGCAAGGAAATTTCCCCCGGCGTGATGTGGTCGTTGATTTCCGCGAGGTCCCGCAGACGGGAAATTTCAGAGCCCATCTGATCGTGCATGGCGGCCAGCGCCTCATCGATCACCTTCCGACTTGCGTCCGCTCCCAGAACCCGCACACGCTCGAGCATTTCTGGTAGAAATTTCCTTTTCACCGCTTCGTTTCTAAGCAATCCCGCCGCATCGCCACGCCGGAGTTTGGCCTTTGGCAAACTGGCATCGTCCGTGTGATTTCCGCCCTTGTGATCGACCACCATGCGCAGCGGAGTTTGCGGCAGAAAGCGTTCCACGTGCAGTTCCGCCGGAGCCACACACTCAACCACCACCCATGCTTCCAACAGAATCGTCTTCTCACCGGCCGCATCCCAAACGGCGAAGGACGCGTTGCCGGCTTCCGAACCGAGCATGAGATCGAGTGCGCCACGGACCATCGGATGATCCCAGGTGAGAAATGCCTCCTGTTCGCGCTCCAGCGCGCGTTGGCGGTCGAGAGTCACGGTCATGCCGTCATGCGGCAGCGCGGGAAAGGCGTCCGATTTCAAATTTCCCGGCAGCAGGAAATAGCGGCGGTTTCCGAGTTCTTCAATGTGCAGGCCGGAAAACTCGAACAAACGCATCAGGAAATCCTCAAAGCCCGCATCCTCATCCCACTCGCGGATTTTTCCCACCAACCACGACGACCGGTCCGGACGGTGCGAACTCCGCTCTAGCAGGCGATCCTGTCCTCGTGCGAGGCGCTCGGAAATTTGTTTCCGGCAGGCCAGGGTCTTTTCGATCAACTCCTCGATTCCCTCCCGCTCGCCGATCGCTTCCTCCAGATCGAAGCGCAGCTCGCGCTGGATTTCCGCTGCTCCGGGCGGGCTGGCGCGGAAGGCGTCGAGCCCTTCCTCCAACCAGCGCATGCGGATTTCCTCGTCGGTGCCGGGAATATAAGGCACGTGGACTTGGATCGTTCCTTTCTGGCCGATCCGATCCAGCCGCCCGATCCGTTGCTCCAGCAAATCCACGTCTTCTGGCAGATCATATAAAACCAGGTGCCGGGCGAATTGGAAATTCCGGCCTTCGCTCCCGATCTCCGAGCACACCAAAATCCGCGCGCCATCCGGTTCCGCGAAAAACGCCGCGTTCCTGTCCCGCTGGAGCAACGTGAGATCTTCGTGAAACAACACGCCTTTCACTCCGGTCGCCGAATGAAGTTCGTCCAGCACCTCCGCCGCCAGCTCGCGGGTTTTGGTGATGATCAGGATTTTGTCCTCTCCGAGTTTTCCCAACAATTCTCCGAGCCACTTCACCTTGTCATCGGTCGGAGCGATTCGTGGTTCCCGTTGCGGAAACCCGCCGAGCTTGGATCGGGTGTTCCGGAACATCACCCGCCCGACGCCGAAACCATCCAACAGATCCGCGATCAGCCGCTCACGGGCGTCCGGTTTTCCGTCGATCAAATCCGCCACGCGCTGCTCCAACCGGGGTCGGCCGGCAACGAATGCCTGCAAGCGTGACACGGGCACTCCTGCCTGTTCTTCCGCCGCCAGCGCTTCCACGATGTCCGCCACTTCTTCGTAATGCAGCGTTTCCTCGCGGTATTGTTGGAGGTCGGCGTAGCGGTCCGGATCGAGCAATTGCAACCTCGCGAAATGCCCTTCCGGCCCGAGCTGCTGCGGTGTGGCCGTTAGCAGCAAAAGACTTTCCGTGGTTTCCGCAAGGCTTCGGACCATTTCATAAGCAGGTCCAGCGCCTTCAGGCGACCACTCCAGATGATGCGCCTCGTCCACGACCAACACATCCCAACCGGCTTCCAGCACCTGCGCGGCCCGCTGCTCGTTTCCAGCTAGGAAATCCACGGCGGCGAGCACCCACTGGCTGTCGAGAAACGGATTGCACTCGGGATCGCCATATTCGATCGCTTCGCAGCGGGCCTCATCGAATAGACTGAAGGAAAGTTGGAAACGCCGCAGCAGTTCCACGAACCATTGATGCACCAACGGCTCCGGCACCAGAATGAGCACGCGCTCCGCCCGGCCGGTCAGAATGAGGCGGTGCAAAATCAAACACGCCTCGATGGTTTTCCCCAAGCCCACCTGATCCGCCAACAAAACCCGCGGCTGGGGTCGGTTCGCCACCTCGTCTGCGATGAAAAGCTGGTGCGGGATCAAATCCATCCGCGCTCCCGCCAGCCCGCGCACCGGCGAGCGGCGCATGTCCGCCCGACGGCGCAGGGCTTCACCGCGCAGGTCGAAATCGCCCGGCTCGTCGAGTTTCCCGCCGAACAGGCGTTCCTCCGGCTTGCTGAAACTGATGGAGTCGGACAAATCCGCTTCGGGAACCTCGCCGCCGTCCGTTTCATAAATCCGCAAACCGCGCTCTTCCCGCACCCGCTCCACGGTCATTTCCGACCCCGAATGGACCTTGATCCGATCACCCGGCTGAAACCTGACCCGCCGCAGCGGCGCGGTGTCGGTCGCGTAAATCCTCGTCTCGCCCGCCGCCGGAAACGCGATTTCCACCCGCCCGTCGCCACTCTTGCGGATGATGCCCAAGCCGAGTTCCGGCTCACCATCGCTCACCCAGCGCTGCCCACGCGTCCATGTGTTTTCCAATCTGCCTTGCTCCACCATTTTACCCAAACGAGCCTCTTTCGTGGAAAAAGGAAAGCGCAAAGGCACTTCGTCTTTCGTGGTTCTATTTTCCGCATCCGAGCCACCGCACCCAGCGCTCAGAATGAACGCGCTCCTCAGGCAATGCCAACGTAATGAGTTAGACACCCTCGTCCTGACAATGATCCCGGCGGAATTGGAATGGACGAGGGCGTCCATTATCCTTTGGCGCGCCGAGCCGGACAGGCACTATTCTAATGGAGCAGCGTAGCGGAAGGGATCGGAGAATTTCTCATCGGTGGTGATGGAGCGGTCAGTGAGCGTTTTAAGAAACGCGACGAGTGCGGCCTTGTCCGCCGGCGACAGATTCAGGCGGCGGGGTTGGCCTGCGCCCGGAGTGCCGGGTGGATTGCGCAGCGGTGCGGAAAGGTTCGGATGATTGACGACCCCGGCATTATAGAAATCCACCACCTCCTCCAGCGTTGCGAAGCGGCCATCATGCATGTAGGGTGCTGTTAGCTCGATGTTCCGCAGCGAGGGAACTTTGAAAAGCCCTTCATCGGAGGCGAGTCCGCTGATGCCGCCGACCCCCTTGTCCACGTAGGGATTTTCGAGGCCATTGTTGAAGATCAATGGCCCTGGCACGAAATTGTCGCTTCCATGGCAAGCCGCACAACCGCCGGCCGTGGGCGTGTTGAAAATATTGCGACCCTGGTTTTCCTGAGCGGTGAAATTCGAGAAATTCAGCGGAACTCCCTGATCATACTTCGATCCGCCGGAAACGATCGATCTGACAAACTGGGAGAGAGCCTTCGAAACCCGATCCGACGTGATCGTGGAATCCCCGAATGCAGCGGTGAAAAGCTCCGCGTAATAGGGCTCGGCAGCGATTTTCTGGCTGAGCACATCGAGCGTCATTCCCATTTCCACGCTGTTCTGAATGGGCATCAGCGTTTGGTCCTCAAGGGCGTTGGCGCGTTCATCCCAGAAGAAATGACCTCGCAGATAGTAGCGGGCATTGGTGAGCCCCATGGAATTTCTCGCTGTCAGACCGCCTTCGAAGCCCGTGCTGAATTTCGCGGAATCCGAGAAACCATGCTCCGCCTGATGGCACGACGAACAGGAAATCGTTTGGTTGGCCGAGAGGCGCTTGTCGTAGAAAAGCACACGACCGAGCGTGGCCCCGGCGTTGGTCACCCGGTTATCGGCGGGTTCGTTGTCCTGCCCGCGAATGACCTGAGTCAGCAAATGCGCGGGCAGCACCGGGTTCGCATAGTTGAAAGGCGTGGCGGGCAGTAACAGTGTTTCGGCAGCGCTCGCTGGCACCGCGCTGTTATCCAGCGCATCGATTTGATAGAAACGCTGCGGGCCGTCCGGAGCCATGGTGATCGCGAGCTGTCCATTGTGTACCCGGTCGCTCGTGAGCTCCGTCCATGTGGCGAGATCGGTGGAACTGAGCACCCGCCAAGAATGGTTTCCAGCATCCTTGATCCGCAAAATGACCGCAGCGGGAGTGGCGTCCAAACCCAGCGTGGTTCCATCCGGAGGCAGACTGACCAAAGGATCGGCAGCGCGGACGATGGAGATGAGAGAAAGGAAAATGAAGGGTCTTTTCATGAGCGCATGACGCCACTCCACCGCGCTGGAAACAAGAATCTTAACCCAATCTTAATGTTGGAGAGGCAGGTTTTACCTTACCTTAACATGACCGGGCATGAACATCGAACATCGAACATCGAACATCGAACATCGAACATCGAACATCGAACATCGAACATCGAACATCGAACATCGAACATCGAACATCGAAATAAAGAGGAAATAAAGAGGAAGTGAAGAGGAAGTGAAGAGGAAGAGTTTTGCTCTCAAAAACAGTATCTAACTTCGCGTTCCTTTGCGAACTTAGCGACTTTGCGGTAAACTCTTTCGAAAATCAAGTAGACCACACAGCCCCCTGTGCGGAATCTTTGTTTTCGGACGGCCCTGCTGCGGCGTAAGAGCCGCACAGAGACTGTGCGGACCACTACCGCGACCTCCCCGCCTCCGCGTTTCGCTTCACCTCCAAAACTTTGCGTATCTCCCCGTCCTTTGCGCCTTTGCGGTAAACTCTTCCATCTGTGCCGGCTTTTTCAGCTAACGCCTTCCAGACATTTCAAACCGCATTGCTTCAGCGTCTTCCACCGCCTCCCGCAGCCATGCCAGTTTTCGACAGGCATCCGGCGGAATGGGGCCGATCAACCCATCGATCACCGTGGCGTTCCCTTCCCTGTTCCTCATGATGTTGTGTTGATTCAGATCGCAAATGAGCCATGCCCTTGAATCCAACCAAATCACGGCGACCTGCCGCGCCAGGTTGGTGAACGGTGGAACAATTCCACCCATCGCCTCCGTGGCGGCGTCCCGATCTGTCTGATAGTCGTGATAAGGGAATGCCAGCGGCTGCTTCGCGATGAGATAGTCGCCGTTCGAGGACAAACCGACAATTTCCGTCGGGTGACCACCTGCCTCATTCAGGACGGCAAGTTTTTCCAGCGTATCTGCTAGATCAGCCGGGAGAAGTTTCACCTCAAACCGGTCACTTTCCGTTTCTTCCAAGCTGATTTTCTTTCCGAGCATCACACCCGCCCGGAGGTCGAACAGTTTATAAACCACTTTCTGTTCCTCATCGAGAAATGGGATCGCCTCCGCGCCACTGGGTAACGCGATGAGGAAATCGGAGGTGAGCATCCCATCGTCGTCGCAATGAATCCCGAGGGAATCCGGCGGAATTAGGGGGAGGCCCCGCTCTCCGGCAAGCGATTCTCGGTATGAAGCGAACTGATCCACTTCCAGAATCGCCCGCATTCGTTCGCGGTTGAGGGCATTGCAAACGGCTCGCTGGCCAGCGATGGGACTTCGAAAATCGATCCCTGTCGGCCGCTGGGTCCTGCAGTCGATGTGGAGCCATGCTGGATAAATTCCGTCCACAACGATTTTAGCAGGTAGATTGTTGGAAACATGTCGGTTTCGCCGCCGGGACGAAGTGCCAAGCCACCGTATATACTTGATCGCCTCTCCGGGCAAGAACGCACTTCTGGGTCGGAAGGGCGGCCTCACTTTGAAAAAACTAACCGCGAATGAACCCGAAGAGACGCGAATGTTCCCATTGACGGTGGAATAACCCCACGTCGGCGTTCGTATTCCGGCCCAAAGGGTCAACATCCCTCAGCCCAGCCCATCGGGCTGGGTAACATCTGCCACCGATTCATGCGCCCCAACGGGGAGCGATACCGCGTTCGATCGCTCCCCAGGATCTCGACCTTTCAGGCCGCCAATGGCTTTGCGTGTTCTGACCCAGCCCGATGGGCTGGGCTGAGGGATGCAGTCCCGTTGGGCCAAAGATCTCAAAGAAACCACTTCATGCTGGCGAAATAAATTTCACGGTCCGTTTGATTAGATTGGCGCGATGGATTCGAGGTGGAGGACGGGGGTGCGGGCGGCGTTGGATTTTTCGGGATCGAGGGTGAGGTGGAGGGACCAGTCGTTGAGGTCGTCGGGGTCGATGAGGGTTTGGTGGATGGTGAGGCCGTCTTCGGAGAGGTGGGTGTGGCGGGCGTTGCGGGCTTCGGGATCGAGGCGGATCTGGTGGCGGGCGACGTGGTAGGTGTTGAGCTGTTGGAGGAGGCGCTCGTTGGACCAGAGTTTGCCGTCGCTGTCGTGATGGGCGATGAGGCTGAGGGCGGCTTCGGTGTCGTAGCGGGAGAGGGCGGTGACGAGTGTGAGGACGTGGTTGCGGAGGTGGCGGGTGAAGGCCTGTTTGTCCTTGGTGTAGGGGATTTTCGATTTGAACCCGGCGATCTTCGCCTGGGGATCTTCCGTTTCGAATTTAGTGCTTAAGATTTCAGATTTTCCCTGCATGGCCTGCCATTCGTCGAGGAGGCTGGAGTCGGTGTGGCGGACGATAAGTTCGAGGAAGGACTCGGCTTCGTGGAGGTGCTCGGTTTTGGCGGTGTCGGGGACGGTTTGGGCGAGGACTTTGTAAACCTCCCCGAGGTGGCGGAGGAGAACCGCTTCGGCACGCTCGAGTTTGTAGGTTTTGACGTAGTCTTCGAAGGACTGGTAATTTTCGATCATTTCCCTCGCAACGGTCTTGGGTTTGACGTTTTCGCTGCCGAGATAGGGGTGGCGGAGTTTGAAGGCGTTGAAAGTGGTGTAGATGAATTCGGCGCCGGGTTTGGGCCACTCGACCTGGTCGAGCAGGGCGATGCGATCGTCGAATTCCATGCCCTCGTCCTTGAGGCGGGCCATGAGTTCGGATTTCAACAGATCGACCTGTTTGCGGAGGACGATGTCGGGGTTTTCCAAAATCGACTCGATGAGCGAGATGACGTTGAAGGCGTAGTCTTCGGCTTCCTTGTCGAGCTGCGGGATGGCATCGAGCAGGTAGAGACTGAGGGCATGGTTGATGGAGAAGTCTTCGGGGAGGGAGACATCGACGACGACTTTCTGCGGGCCGCTGCGTTTGGCGGGTGGGATGATGTGGAGGATTTTCGCGCCGATGAGGCCGCGGAAGAGTTTGAAGGCGTGCTTTTTGAGAGCCTTCTTTTTGGACGGCGGCTCGTGGCTGTCGTCGATGATCTTTTTCAACGCAGCGCAACCGTCCTCGGTGGTGCGGGAGAGGACGTTGAGGAGGGTGTGGTGATGGACGGAAAAGCTGGAGACGAGCGGCTCGGGCGGGGCGGTCTGGAGTTTGGCGAAGGTCTGTTCGTCCCAGTGGACAAAGCCTTTTTCCGGTGGTTTGCGTTTTTCGAAGGACTTCTTTTTGTTGGCGGTGGCCTTGGCGGCGAGGCGGAGGTTTTCGATGATGTGCTCGGGAGCTTGGGCGACGACGTAGCCGGTGGTGTCGAATCCACGGCGTCCGGCGCGACCGACGATCTGGCGGAAATCGCGGACGGCGAGGATTTTGGTGCCGCGGCCGTCGTATTTGCAGAGCCCGGTGAGCATGACCGTGCGGATCGGGACATTGACGCCGACGCCGAGGGTATCGGTGCCGCAAACGACCTTGAGGAGGCCGCGGGCGGTGAGTTTTTCGACAAGCAGGCGGTATTTCGGCAGCAGGCCGGCGTGGTGGATGCCGACGCCGTGACGGAGGATTTTCGAGAGTTCGCGGCCGTAGGGAGAGCGGAAATCGGCGTCGTCGAGGGCGCGGGCGATGGCGTGTTTTTCCTCCTTGGTGCAGAAATTGGTGGAGAGCAGGTCGCGGGCGGTGTCTGCGCAGGCGTTCTGAGTGAAGTGGACGAGATAGACGGGCGAGCGGCCCTGTTCGTTGAGTTCGGCGACTTTTTCCTGGAGCTGGGTGGTGGAGTATTCGAATTCGAGCGGGACAGGGCGTTGGTCGGACTGGACGAGGGTGGTGGGTGCGCCGGTCAGGGCGGTGAGGCCTTTCGAAAAGGATGAGGAGTCGCCGAGGGTGGCGGACATCAGCAGGAAGCGGGCTTTTGGAAGCGTGAGAAGCGGGATTTGCCAAGCGGCGCCGCGCGAGTGGTCGGAGTAGTAATGGAACTCGTCCATGATGACATCGTCGACCGGGGCGTTCGCACCGTCGCGGAGGGCGATGTTGGCGAGGATTTCGGCGGTGCAGCAGATGACGGGGGCGTCGTGGTTGACGGTGGCGTCGCCGGTGATCATGCCGACATTTTCCGGGCCGAGGACGTGGCAGAGGGAGAGAAATTTCTCGTTGGCGAGCGCCTTGATCGGGACGGTGTAATAGGAGCGGCGGCCTTGGCAGAGGGATTTGAACTGCATCGCTAGGGCGACCAGCGATTTTCCGGAGCCGGTGGGGGTGTTGAGGATGACGTTGTTGCCGGCGAAAAGTTCGAGGATGGCTTCTTCCTGATGGTCGTAGGGCTCGGTGTCCGTGGCGGTGAGGTAATCGAGGAAAGTGTTGAGAATGTCGTCCGCAGTGGGGTTTGGAGGGAGGTTTTTGCGGGTGAGCGGGGTGGACATGCCCTGAAGTTGGAGGAAGAAGAGTTAACCGCAAAGGCACAAAGGGCGCGGAGGGGCGCAAAGTTTTATTGGGGGTGGAGCGAAACGCGGAGGCGGGGAGCTCGCGGAGAGATTCGGAGGGGGAGAGGCTGGGGCTTCGGTGAAGAGTTTACCGCGAAGGCGCAAAGGGCGGGAAGGGGCGCGAAGTTTTTTGGAATGGAGCAAACGCGGAGGCGGGGAGGTCGCGGAGGGGATACGCGGGGAAGAGATGTTCGGGCTTCGGCGGAGGGATTTGCGGGGGGAGGAGGATTCGGGGGGATTTTGCGGATGCAAT
>JBDSZP010000192.1:0-47547 GCA_039925065.1 Luteolibacter sp. | reverse complement strand
GCGGTGCGACTTACGGCGGCCTCACCTTCAACAGCGGTGCCAGCGCCTTCACGATCGGCGGGAATAGCTTCACGCTCAGTGGTAACATCACCAACAACAGCGCGAGCCTCCAGACAATCAACACCGGCATGACTATCTCGACGGGTCACAAAACCCTGGCGGGCGGTGCTGGCGGGCTGACACTCGGCGGGACAACTACGCACACCCATATATCGGCGACTGGCGCAGGTTTGGTGATCACCGGAACCGTCAACAGCACCGGCAGCTTCACTGAAGACGGTGGCGCAAGCAACAACTCCGGCTACCTCGCCATGGGTGGTGCCCAGACGCTCAATGTGACTGCTGGCACCTTTTCCGTCCTTGGCACGACTAACGCCACCAAACCACTTTCTGCCGTCGGCCATAACGCGGGGGGCACCTCCAATCTCAACGTCAGCGGCGGCAATCTGGTGATTGGCTCCGAGACCGGCTTCGCTCTCGCCAACGCCTCAACCGGAACGGGTGTGCTGACGATCTCCTCCACCGGCACCGCCACGATCAATCGCGGCACCCTGGCGACGACAGGGAGCAGCGCGGATACACGCCTTATCATGATGGGTAAGGACGGCGCCAACACGGGCATAATCAACCTGAACGGCGGCACCCTTGCCACCGACCGCCAGTTCGTTCGTGATGGAAGCAGCGGTGGGGGCGCGGGAACCGCGAATTTCGTGTTCGGCGGCGGCACGCTGAAAGCTCTCGGAACCCAGCCAGACTGGCTCCAGTCAACGACCGCTTCGAGTGCCGGCCAGAATCAAGGCGCTACCGGCGGCACGCTCAACGCCAACGCGCAGGCTCTCACTTCGGTCACAACCACGGCGGTTTCGACCATCGACTCCAACGGCTTCGCCGTCGGTGTCAACAACGCTATCAGCGGCGCCGGTGGCTTTAACATTATTAGCAGCACTGGCGCGGGCACGGTGACTTTCGGCGGCGCAAACACCTACACCGGCGCCACCGCCATCAACGGCGGCACGCTCGCGGTCACCGGCACCATGACCGGCACCGGCGCGCTCACCGTGAACAGCCCGGGCGCACTGGGAGGCATCGCCACGTTGCCGATGGCGGTCACCGTCAACAACGGCGGCACCATCGCACCCGGCGTCGGCGGCGCGGGCACGCTCACGCTCTCCGGCGGACTCATGCTGAATACCGGCGCGGTATTGAGGATGGACCTCGCTGGCACGGCGACCTCCGACAAGATCTCGGTGAGCGGCGCGTTTGCCGCGAGCGGCACGACGACCCTCAACCTGACCGCGCTCGGCAGCTTCGCGGGCTCGGGCGCGTATCCGCTCATCACGGGCGCCACCGGCATCAGCGCCAGTAACTTCGCCCTCGGCACGACTCCCTCGGGTTACGTCTGCACCTTGAGCACGAGCAGTGGCACGCTGACGCTCACCGTGATGACCGTGGTCGAGAACTGGCGCTCCACGTATTTCGGCACCACGGCCAACAGTGGCAACGCGGCCGACAGCGCCGATCCCGACGGCGATGGTATGACCAACGCGCAGGAGTTCGCCGCCGGCACCGATCCGACCAACGCGGCCAGCGTGCTGAAGGTCACGAACCTCGCGGTCAGCGGCAACGATTTCATCGTGAGTTTCTCCACCGTATCCGGAAAAACCTACCGCGTGGAGCGCTCCGACACGCTCGAAGCCGGCTCGTGGACCACCGTGCAGGGCAACATCGCCGGCACCGGCGGCACCGTGCAAGTCACCGACCCTGGCGTGGCCACGCAGAGCAAACGCTTCTATCGAATCGTCACCCCCTGATCACTCCCAGCCACCCCTACCTCTCTCGTGTTATGAAGTTCCCCTTCGCCCTCGCTCTGTGCGCCTTCGCCGCCTTGGCCCATGGCGGTGCTCCCGCTCGTTGCCGATACGCCGGCGCCGAAACTGTGGTCGTAACCACCCGCGATCCCGGTGATACGCGCACGCTCACTCTTCGTCTCGCCTCGGGCGGCGGTTACGCCACCACCTTATCCCTAAAGCCTTAACATGACCATGTCACCCGTTTCCTCCACCATCCGCCTGCTCTCCGCTTGCGCGGCCTTCGTTTTTGCGACCGGCCTCACCCGCGCCGCGGCCCCATCCGAGCCAACGAGCGGATATCTGCTAGTTCACTTCGTCGGCCAGTCCGCGCGCGGCGAACAAATCTACTTTTCCGTGAGCGAGGACGGCCTCCACTGGACCGACCTCAACAACTCCGAGCCCGTCCTCGTCTCCACCCTCGGCGACAAAGGCGTGCGCGATCCCGCGATCGTCCGTTCGCCCGACGGGAAAAAGTTCACCCTGCTCGCCACCGACCTTCGCATCGCCAACGGCAAAGGCTGGGGCGCAGCACGCGCCCAAGGCAGCACCTCCCTGGTCTTCTGGGAATCGACCGACCTCGTGAAATGGTCCGAGCCTTGGAAGGTTGACGTCGCGAGCGCGATCCCCGAAGCCGGCTGCGCCTGGGCTCCCGAGGCGATCTACGACGAGAGCACGGGCGACTACTTCGTTTACTGGACCACGATGTCCCCGCGCGACGGCGTGCGCGAGGGCCGCATCTATTCCTCCCGCACCAAGGACTTTCGCTCCTTCACGCCGCCCGAGCTCTACATTGAGCGCAAAGGCGCCGGCGACATCATCGACACGCAAATCATCCAGGTGAAGGGGCAGAAGCACCGCTTTTATCGCGCCTCGCGCGACACCCAGATCACGTTCGAAGGCGCTGATTCCCTCACCGGCCCCTGGGAGCGCATCGGCGACATTGCCCGCCTCGGCTACACCGGCCGACAGGTCGAGGGCCCGGCTCTCTTCCAGTTCAACCGGGAGCCGAAGTGGGCCCTCCTCGTCGACAAACCCGGCCAGGGGGGATATTTCCCCATCGTTATCACGGACTTCTCCGACCCGAGCGGCTACACACTGCTCCCCGCCGACGCCTATTCGTTTGGCGCCGGCGAAAAGCGCCACGGCGGCGTCCTGAACATCACCCGCAGCGAACTCGCCGCCCTTCGCGCCAAGTGGCCCTCGCGCCCGGCGACGACGGCCGTGCCGCGCTCCGCTCCCTGATGCCCCGCCAGCGATGACACCTCTGAAATCCCATAAAATGAACTCACCTTCCATTGCGCATGTCTCCGATTGCGCGCCCTGCGTTGCACCCGCCGCACTGCTGCTCCTGAGCTTCCACGCGCAGCCCCCCGACGGGCGCGGGCCACCGGTTTTGGCATGAAGGGCCAAAAGCCCAAACCCTACTAAAAAGCCCTTATGAAAAACCCTACCCGATTCCTTTGCTCCTCGATTGCTGGACAGCCGCTGCCGGAGGCTGCTTTGGCGCTGGCACATCGGCTGATAGCGGCAGGCGGCCTTTGCGCGGCCGCCGCCCTCGTGTTTGTCTGGGCGGATGGATCGCCCGGACGCGGCACCGCGAAACCGACCGGGATGGCGCATCCCGGCGGTGAAAAAGCCTCGGGCGCGCAACCTAACGGACGCACCCCCGCTGCCGATCCGGCCCGGGCGCTGGCCCAGGCATTCGCACTGGACATAGGGAGCGAGCGCGAGAGCCGCATCCGAGACCTGCTTTGCGCGTGGGCCACGCGAGACGCGGAGGCGGCGCTGAGCTGGGTTTCGGCGCTGGAGAACCCCGCCGCCCAGCGTTCCGCCCGCTCCACCGTTTGTCTGGCTGTGGCGGAGAAAGACCCGCGCCGGGCCGTCGGGCTCGCGCTCGCCCACGGCACGGACGAGGAAGACGACTGCGGATTGCTTGAGTGCCTGACCCTGCAGTGGTGCGAGAAGGAATCCGAAGCGGCTCTCGATTGGGCACGCGAACAGCCGCCCGGTGAATGGCGGGAGCGCCTGTTGGGGAGAGTTTCCTTCGTGCTTTCCAAATCGGATCCGGCAGCGGCGGCGCGTCTTGTTGCCGGCCTGGAGCCGGGAACCGTGCAGGACGAAGCGGCCATGGCCGTGCTCCACCAGTGGGCGCTCAAAGACCCAACCGCCGCGCTCAAGTGGGCGCAAGCCTTCTCCCAACCCATCCTCCGAGAGCGCGCGCTCGCGGAGATCTCGAATCTCCGCAACCTGGCGGCTTCCTTGCAGGAGGTCCGGTAACGGAGAGAAACGCCCTCCTGAGAGGGCGACACCACTCTCCTTGGCTGCGCAGGGCTTTTCCCCGCGCAATCCTGAGAAACCAAAAAACACCAAAAAAACACCAAAAAAACCATGAACAGTCACATCAAAACCTGGCTGGCGTCCTTGACGCTGCTATCCACCCTCGGCCTGCCCCAGGTGCACGCCTACACCCATCCCGGCTCCACGCTTAACCTCGCGGACCTCCAGGCTCTGAAGGCGAAAATCGCCGCCAACCAGGCACCGTGGAAATACGCCTTCGATGATTTCGCCATGCGCCAGAATTCCTCCTACGGCATGCGTGGGCCATTCGCGACCGTGAGCCGCAGCCCCGACCAGAACCTGAACCAGTGGCGCGCCGACATGACCGCGGTCTGGAACATGTCGCTGATGTGGTATTTTACGGGCGACAACGCCTACGCGCAGAAGGCGCGTGACGTCCTTGTCACCTGGGCATACGTGAACAAAGAGTTTTCAGGCCAGGAATCGATGCTCGATCTGGGCGACTACGCCCCCCAGTTCGTGGGCGCCGCAGAGATCCTGCGCGGCACCTGGCCGGGCTGGACGGAGACCGACACGGCCGAGGTGAAGGCTTGGTTCGCCACTGTCCTTATGCCCGGCGCCAATCCGTGGGGCGAAAGCATGTATGGCGCGGCGAACAAAGGAGCGCTGGCCATGAAGGCCCAAGGGCTGATGGGGATCTTCAATGACGACACCGCCACGGTCGACCGGATCACGTATCAGGCTCGCACGCTCGCGCACGTCGGCCTGCGCAGTTCCAACGATATCGGCATGCTCGGCGACTCCCTCCGCGATCAGGGCCACGCCCAGGTGCAGCTTAACGCGCTGACCGTGCTGGCCGAAGCGCTGTGGAAGCAGGGCATCGACATCTACTCCGACTATAACAACCGCCTGCTCGCGGCCGGCGAATATTACGCGCGGGTGAACGATCTCTCCGTCACCACGCCGTTTCTCCCCTTCGGCAGCACCGATTACTATTACCAGACCGACATCACCAATCACGGCTTTGATGCTGGAGCCACGACGTTCAGCATCCTCTACAACGCCTATGTCATCCGCAAGGGCATCCCGGCTCCCAATATGGCCCGGAGACTCCAGGAAATGCCGCCGAGCTGGGTGTTTCTGAAGGATGCCGACCTTTCCACGGCCACGCCGGCGCCCGCACTGACGATCCCCGCCACCACCTCGATCACCTCGGGATTCTCCGACGCTGACATCGGGGGCACTGCCCTCGCCGGCAATTCCTCCTACTCCGGCGGCACTTGGACGGTGAACGGCGCTGGCTGGAGCATGTGGAGCACCGACGATGATAGCCACTTTACCTATAAAGCGGTTACCGGCGACTGCGCCATCATCGCGAAAGTCGAGTCGGTCCAGTACACCCATCAGGACGCCAGAGCTGGTGTGATGCTCCGCACGAGCCTCAGCTACGGCGCTCCCCGCGTCTGGATGGCCCTCACTCCCCGCAACGTAATTCAGCAAAACATCCAGGGCATCGCCGTGTATGCCGGCCCCAACTACGGCAATAAAGTTGTTGCCGGCCTCCCCCAGCCCTCGTATTGGGTGAAGCTGGAGCGTCTCGGAAACATCGTCACCGGCTATATCTCCCAAGACGGCACCAACTGGGCTGCCACCGAAGTCGGCCGCCTCGATAATTCTCCGGCCACGTGGTATGTCGGCCTGATGGTCAGCTCGACGAGCGGCTCGCTGAACACCTCCACCTTCAGCAACGTCCAGATCACCGGCGGCAACGGCGGGGCTCCCGTCGTCACTCCCGCCGCGCCCGCCGCCTTCCTGGCTGCGGCCAGCGAGAATACCGTCTCGTTGCGCTGGCAGCCGTCCTTCGGGGCCACCAGCTACACGATCAAGCGTGCCACCACAAGCGGCGGCACCTATTCGACCGTCGCCTCGGGCGTCACTGCCAGCAGCTACACGGACGCGGCCGTGACTAACGGCACGACCTATTACTACGTCGTCAACGCGGTCAATTCCGCCGGCACAAGCGCCATTTCGGCCCAGGACAGCGCGACCCCGATCATCCCGATGGTGAACCTCGCCTTCGGCGGCACGGCCACCTCCAGCATGATTGGCGGCCCCTCCTGGGAGCAACCCTCCTTTGCCTTCAACCGCGACTCCGGCTGGTTGTGGTATAACGGCCACGCCACCAACCCCGGCCCCACCGGCTGGCTCCGCTACGACTTCGGCGCCGGCAACGCGCAGACCGTGAAGCGCTACACGGTGGTCAGTTCCAACGTGGCGGACGGCGACCCGAAGACCTGGACCTTCCAAGGCTCGAACGACGGTTCGACGTGGACCACGCTCGACACGCAGAGCAACCAGGCCTTCGTCAATCGGGCTCATGCAAACGTCTACAACATCGGCAACACGACCGCCTACCGCTACTACCAGATCGATATCACCGCCAGTAACGGCGGCACGCTGGCGATCGCCGAACTCGGCCTCTGGTCCGACACCGGTCGCACGATCCCGGACGGCACCTACCGCGTCATCAGTAAGAATAGCAGGAAGGTCCTCGACGTCTACAACGGCGGCATCGCCGATAACACGAATGTCGATCAGTGGAGCTGGACCGGCGGCAGCAACCAGAAATGGACGCTGACCTATTTGGGCAACGGCCAATATCAGGCCCTGGGGGTTGGCAGCGGCAAGTTGCTCGAAGTTTTGGCTTCCTCCACCGCCAATGGTGCGAACATCGAAATCTGGAGCTCGACCAATACCAATCGCCAGAAGTGGACGCTCAATCCTGTCGGCAATGGAAACTACAAGTTCCTGAACTGGAATAGCGGCAAGGCCGTCGACGTGAGCGGCGCCAGCACCGCCGACGGGGCCAACGTCCATCAATGGACCTACATCGGCGCTGATAACCAACAATGGCAGATTTCCATCGCTCCGTAACACATGCCCACGCTGCCCCGCGCTCCGATCAAAGGAGCGCGGGGCTATCTCTTCCCAACATGCGTCCAGCCCGGAGACGTGCAACAGGATCGTTTCCAGAGAAAGGTTGTGGAGGGATTATCAGGCGTTTGTGCCAATCAAAATAAATGCCCATCAGATGGTGAACTGTAAATGTATCTGACATTGAGTCGGATGTGACTCAAAAACGTCTTTTTTACGTATCATGCACTTCCATCACCCATCTGGGGATCGGCTTGGAATAAGTGGTTTAATCAATTAACAACGACTAATTGCTGCTAACATTCGACGGAAGGCTTTTCATGATATCTATTATCGATTGATAACCAATGGCTCTTGCAGATTCTTAAGGAATGTCCCATGGGTGTCAATTTACGAGTTAGAACATCCGCTCTGTCAACCACCCTCCAGCCCTTGCTGCATAAGGATTCTCGTTGTGCATAACTGCCTTTTCCGGGGCACTTTCGCTCCCATCTCCCGTAAGGCGTCTTCCGGGGCCATCCGCAGCACCTGTGTCCCCAAAGGATGTCCAAGGTAAAAAAATGATGTGTTTGATTTTCGCTATCTTGACAGCTCCGCCATAGAGCCCCCTCACGAAGCGTCGAGATTCGTGAGGACTTGTATCAGCGGGCTTAGCTCAAGCCGCAGCAGCCGACGTCTTGTATTTGAGCTGGTCGGTGGTGCAGTCGGTTTGCGGAACGTCATCGCGTCGGCCGAGATAGACGGGCTGATAGAGCGAGCCACTTTCGCGGAATGCATAGAGGTAGCGCACTGCCGAGGTCGCGCGGCTGCGCAAAGCCTTGGCTCAGGCCCAACTCGATGCTGCTACTTTAAGGCAATCCTCGGCCACTATTCAGCCCATGTGCACGTATTGCGAGGCAGCCTTCAAAGATCTCCTGAAGGGAATGGGCTGCCAACGGAAGGAATGACGTCCACACGTTCCTTATGCGGAAATGCCTGCAAGACAACGCGGCGAAGCCGAAGAGTATGAGCTGCGCAACGAGAAGAGGCAATCGAAGAGGCGGGGGACACCCGCGAATTCGAGTCCGACAACCGCAGCTGCCGGTTGGATTGGTCGATGAGGCTCGGAAGCTTCCCCCTCACGCTGGAAAATTGAGCGGTTTGCGAACGCTCTTAATCTTGTGATTTGGCGTGATCTCACACATTCACGACGGTAATTCTCCCCTCGCGAACTTGCCCTCACCCAAGACCCGTTACCAGCCCCGGATGGTGGAATCAATGTTCCTTAAGTTTCTGTCGATGCTCATCAGCTCGTTGTTCAGTTGAAGAAAATCAGAGCGCTGCTTTCGTCCCTGGGCCTTCTGGGCGGCCAGCGCCTCCGCCGCAGTCTTGGCCTCACTGATTCTGGAAAGTTCCGCCTCAAAAATCTTCGCGGATTCAAGATCTCCAGCTTGGATGAAACGGGCCCGGTTGTAGGTCGCTGCTGTTTCCTGAGCGTCCAAGTCACGGTTCCCAGCCCTGATATCGGTGATGAAATCGCGATAAGTAGCCACCTTTTTGCCATAATCGGGATCCAGTGCCCGAGGCTGGGCGAGGCGCTTGACCCATGCAATTTTCACTTGGTCCGCTGTGATCACTACAGGACGGGCCGGCTCTTTTTTGGCGGACCTTCCAGAATCGCTTGGCTCAGTAACATGCCGACTAGCTTCTGCAGTCGCACTGCGGTCCGCGACATTTTTTCGGTACTGCTCCGCTCCGCCCGGCGTGAGACCGAATTTGGCGCGTTCCTCGGCGCTGAGATTCTCGATGGGAATCTTCACGGCTCCCGACTCATGGATGATCCGTATGCCATCGGGCTCCACGCTGCGGACGGTGACTGAACGGTATCCACAAAATTCAGCGAAGTTCTCGCCCACCATACTCTTTGTCGCGGGCAAGGGCGTATCGGGCACAGCTGGTGGAAGGGGGGAGATCCCTAGTTCTTTTGCCGCGCGGCAGGCGATTTCCCAAGGTTTGTCGACGGAGTTGTAGAGAGGGTCGCTCGCCTCTTTCAGGGTCGCATCGATTTCAGAGACCCGCTTATAAAGTGCCGATTCGGCCATGCGTAAATCGGGGAACGACATTTCAGCCCGCGCTAGTGATTTGTCCCAAGCGTCATTGAACTTCTGGACTTCGTCCGGCTCCTGACCGTGACAGACGGCGGCAAGACTCACGGCTAGCATCAAAATGAGAGTGGATTTTTTCATGGTTGTCTCTTTAAGATTTCTTTTACCAGCCACCTTGATTTCTCAAGGTGGCCGGGGAGTTAGAAACCCGTGGTGAGACGAGCGCGGGGGCCTTTAGTCGCCCCCGTGGGGGAGACCTGGACATGCGCCACCGCCTCCCCGACCTTTCGGTCTGGAGGCGGCGTTATTTCGGTCACGCCTGACCGCTCACCACGGGGTTTCTACGCCCCTGTCCGGTGTTATCCGGACATGCGGACTAGAGTGAATTTCCCGGATCAGATCAAGCATGAAGCGGGCAGGCGCTGTCTTTGTGTGAAAAGACCGGATGACGGTGGAAACGTTTCATGGTCCGAGACCCATAGGCTGCCCCAGTGTTGTGGAGCCTGGTTCCTCACGCGGGCAAGCGCGTTGATACACATGAGGCCGCCGGCATTTCGCGAAAGGGCAGACATTCCCACCTGCCAAATATCTCGAAAGTCACATCCATCGGAGCAGAATTGCGCGCCCGCGCGGGGGAGTGGCAACACCCCCTTCATCACCCCGTATGGGTAGGAGGAATCCAATCTAGTGACAAAGCCGATGAATTGGCGCAATCTCACACATCCGCGAAAGCTTTTATACGCCCGGGAGGTGGGCACCTTCATCTGATGCGGACATCTTTGCCGAGCCCACGTCTGTCATCGCGTTTGCTGGTGGGGGCTCTCCGGAAAGATTCGAGTTGCGAGAACCTAGGTGGGGGGCTTTCGAAACCAGAGAATGTTTGGTCTCAGTGAGGCTCATTGCTGGCTCTCGGCCGTAGGGATCGGAAAGCGATAAGATCTTCGGTGAACCTTAGTGGAATTGTTCCCACTTTCGTTCCCAATCGGCCACTTCTGAAACGGTGAAGCGGCGGAATCCCTTGTGGTATGAAGGAAGTACGAGGACTGGGACTCGAACCCAGGACCAATTGATTAAAAGCCAACTGCTCTACCAACTGAGCTATCCTCGCCTTCATTTCCCGCATGCGGGGGCGGGACAATTAGGGTCAGCGGCCAGACTTAGCAAGCTGATTATTGGAAAAATTTCAATAATCTGACGTTTGCTCTTATGAACGCTTGGGAAGATGCCAAATCGGGTTCTTCTCGAGCAGCTCCTTGAGCTCCGGTGAATCGGCTGCTGCTGCCTCCACAAGGTAGGGCATCACGACCACCATTTGCAGGATGATCGCGAAAACGAACAGAAAGACGAGGGTCACGACGCGTGTCGGCCTGAGTGGCTGGGGAACGACCTGATGTCCACCGGCGTGATCCCAGAGCGGAGTGCCCAGACGTTTGGTGGTGAAGAAGCTCAGGAGTTGGCAAAACAAGCAAAGCACGCCCCAGCCGAAGCCGATGCCGGTGAAGATGATGCGTGCCGAGCGTCGGGTGGCATCGGAAAGATTGAGTTTCGTTCCATCGAGATTGGTGACACGAAGACTCAAGAGCCATTTTCCCGGGGTGGTTCCAAAATAATGGATGAGAAAAATCTCCAGCACGAACCACGGGATGAAACGGGGAAACAAAACCCATGCATTGCTAAGAGTGCCCAAAATGTCCCGCCCGGATGCCCACATCAAGATCCACCAGATGCCGGAGTAAAGGCTGAGGTCGAGCCAGCGGGCCCAGAAGCGCCTCCCCAGCACGGAGGGCTGTGGCAGCGGGGGTTGGCCACTTGGTGCGTTTGGCGGCATGCCGGGAAGCGCGGGCGGCTCGGAAGGCGGCGGAGCGAGCTGAAACTCACGCTTGAAGAGATCGATTTCGCCCAGCGGCAACCACGCGGGGAGTCCCTCGTGCCAAGCGGGGGTGGCGGGATCGAGTTGGCCGTCCTCGATTTTATGGCGGACCTCGTAGTCGTGAATGGGGCCGGTTTTTTCCCCATTGCGGATGATCCAGATGTCCATGGGTCAAAGGTTCCGCAAGGATTTCGCGGCATCACTGCGGGCTGCGAAAAAGGCAGGCACGAGGGCAGCGAGCGAGCAGAGAACGAAGGCCATGAAGGCGATCTTGGCTTGTTCCCACGGATCGTTGAATGCGGGCAGGGTATCGAAGCCGACGAAACCTGACTTAAAGGGATCGAAGTCGAGCATGCGGAAAGCGTCCTGGATTTCCCTGCGGAAATGGATGACCAGCCGGCCGAGTCCCACGCCCAGGATAGCTCCGAAAAAACCGAGGATCATGCCCTGATAGAGGAAGACGCGGACGATCTGGCCGGGAGCGGCACCCAACGCTTTCATCACACCGATCTCGCGGCGTTTCTGAATGGTGACGGTGTAGATATTGGCCATCATTGAGAACGCGGCCACCAGCACGATGAATGAAAGTGAGAAATACATCATGACACGCTGCTGGTTGATGAGCTGCGAGAAGCCTTTGACCTGAGGCTGCTCGCTCCATTCGAGAGCCTCCCAATCTGCACCTAGGATGTTCCGGGCCTCCTGAGCGACTTCGCCTGCTTTATAGGCGTCATCGAGCCGGAGCGAAATGCCTTGGACGGCGTCGCCCAAGCCGGAGAGATCTTGCGCGAGGGGTAGGGGGATGAATAGATCCGGAGTAGCCATCATCTGAGAGGCCTTATAGACTCCGACAATCTGCGCTTCCTTGGGCAGCACGATGCTTTTAAGTCCCTTGAGGATCTCACCATCCATTTTCTCGGCTTCCGTGGAGTTCAGTGCGGAGATGGCTTTTTCAATGTCCGCTTTCTGCGATGGCGTGAATCGATAGATTCCGGCGAATTCATTTTTGTCGCCCGCCTCCATGGCCAGCAACAGGGTGGTGAGAAGATCGATTTCGGGTTGGCGGATGTTCTCGCCGCGCAGGATATCGAAGGCATTGTAGATCTCGGAGAATGGGTCGATTTTGACGGTGAAATTATCGCCGCTGGGTTTCCAAAGGGTTTCCAGCGAATCGATCGCCTGTTTCCATTGCGCGGCAAAGGCTTCGCGCAACACCGGCTTTTCAGTGACCTTGTAGGCCTGCATGACCTCCTTGAAATTCCGCGTGGAGTAGAGGCGGAGTTTCTCGCCGAGGCCCACGTGGAGCTGTTCGGCAAGGATGGAGGAAATGACAACCCGGTCATCGATCCCCAGATCCGCAGAGGATTTCGGGTAGTCTTTCATATCGAGCATCTTCTCGATACCTGCGACTTGCGCCGGATCCGAGGTGTCGATGCCCCGGAAAAACACCGGGCGCTGCCAGGATTCGTAATCGACGATGACATTGTCTGTGATGAAGGCTGTCGCGGTATCGACATAGGGTATCTTTTTAACCCTTTCCGCAGCCTGCTTCCAGTCCGCCGTCTTCGGATCGCCGAGGTTGTTGGCTTGTTGGAGGAGGACATGGGGAGTGAATCCGAGCAGGCGTTCTTTCACATTGCGCTCAAGGCCGGCGTAAACGGCCATGACGACCACAAGGACGAGAACCCCGAGCATCACGCCGACCAACGAGATCAGAGTGAACGAGGAAAGCATGGACCGGCGCGGATTGAGATACCGGCGGGCGAGGAGGAAGCTGAAGGATCGACGTTTGATGGCCGCTAGGTAATCGCTTTCGGGGTCGCTGGCAAGCGAAGCGGTTAAATCAATCTCCGCCGGGCAGGCCGAGTAGCTCGATCAGGCGCTGCAAGTCATCGTCGCCGTAGTATTCAATCTCGATTTTGCCTTTCTTCGAGGAATGCTGGATCGCGACGTGTGTGGCGAGGTGCTCGCGAAGCCGGTTGGTGATGGCACGCACGTGGATGTCCACTTCGCGGGCGGCAGGGGCTTTTTTCCCTTCGCCCGGCTCGTCGGGATTGCTGTTGAGGTAGGACTGGGTGAGCTTTTCCGCCGCTCGGACGGTGAGCTGCCGACGGATGATTTGGTCGGCGACGAGAAGCTGGGTGTCCTGATCCTTGATCGCGAGGATTGCCTTTGCATGGCCCACGGTGAGGCGGGCTTGGGCGACGAGGAGTTGGACGTCATGGTGGAGATCCAGAAGACGCATCGCATTGGCCACGCTGGCGCGCGATTTGCCGACACGGGTGGCGATTTCATCCTGCTTGAGAGAAAATTCTTTGGCCAGGCGGACGTAACCGGCTGCTTCTTCCAGGGGGTTGAGGTCCTCGCGCTGGAGGTTCTCGATCAGTGCCATTTCCAGCACGTCGCGATCCGAGGCTTCGCGCTCAATGACGGGGACCGTGGTAAGGCCGAGTTTTTTCGAAGCGCGCCATCGTCTTTCGCCTGCGATCAATTCAAGTTTTCCATCCACCAAGCGCACGATCAATGGCTGGATGATGCCGTGCTGGCGGATCGACTCCATGAGGTCGTCGAGGGGCGACTCGATGAACTGCAAACGCGGCTGAAGTGGGCTGGGAACCACCTGATCGATGGGCACATCGCGGACTCGCTTGAAATCCTCCGGAACGATTTCGGCGAGGGGTGCCGCTGTTCCTGCACTTTTTTTAATGAGTGCTCCGAGTCCTTTTCCGAGTGCCTGTTTCGCCATGGGGGGGAGAGCTCTATGCAATGCGGCCGGGAAATCCAAGCGCATTTCGGCCAAGCTTGACGAGAGCGGGGCTTGGGGCCATCCATTGCCTTGTGAAACCAACGATTTTTATCCCCACAATCGCCGCGCTCGCAATGGCTTGTGGTAGTGCCCGAGCCCAAAAACCTCTCGCCCCCCTGCCTCCGGTGCGCACGGAAGAACCCGCGCCCGCGCCTGTCGCCATAGCCGCTCCGCCCGAGGTCGTGGCCTCCGCCTCTGCCGCTGTCGCGAAGCTCGGAGACGAAGTGGTCCTTGGTCGCTATCAAGTAGCGGTGGACCGCATGAATCCAATGTGGAAAGAGCGCACTGCCAAACGCATGGGCGGAATGGACGCTTTGGAAAAACAACTCGCCGGAGTGGCCAGCCAGATGGTGCAGCAGGGCATCAGCATGATTTCGTTCAAACCGCAGGGCCAACCCCGTTCATTCGAGGTCTCGCCCGGTAAAAAGGTGGAGAAAGTGAACGGTCAGGATGTCGAAAGCCTGATTTTCACGAAGTGGATGGTGTTGGTGCCGACCGCGACGAAATTCCGGATCATGCGTCCCGGTGAAACGAAGCCTTTGGTGATCGATAGCATCGGTTTCCAAGTCGCCATTTGCGACAAGGGCAAGAATGACTGGACCTTCATCGATGGTTCCGGCGTCTCAGTGAATGACCTGCGTAGTCTTTTTGTCACTTTGCCGCAGGATTTGGTACTTCCTCCTTTGGAAAAACACGAATCGCGTTAGAATTTCGCCATGGCATCAAAGAAGAAAGCTGTCTCGGAGCATGCGGTCCTGCATCGCAAGCTCATCGAACTATGGAAACGCGGCCAGAGCGCCTACTGTGAGGTCCGCGATTCAGCCATTCACGGGCGTGGTGTTTACGCCACGGGATTCATTCCAAAGGAAACCAAAATCATCGAATATGTCGGAGAGTTGGTGGATAAGAAGGAGAGCGAGCGGCGCGCCCTTTCGCAACATGCCAAATCGCTGAAAACCGGCGATGCTGCGGTTTACATTTTCACTCTATCCAAGACCTACGACATCGACGGCAACGTGCCATGGAACACCGCCCGTCTGATCAATCATTCTTGCGCACCTAACTGCGAGGCTTGGATCGAGGGTCGGAAAATTTTCATCCATGCGCTCTGTGATATCAATGCGGGTGATGAACTGACTTTCGATTACGGCTTCGATGTCGATTGTTATGAGGATCATCCCTGCCTTTGCGGACGACAAGGATGCGTCGGCTATATTGTGGGGCGCAGCCAATGGCCGGAACTCAAGGACCGGCTCCAGGCAAAAAGCTAACTGCCCGCTTCGATGGACAAGTCACGCCAGCCGACTGAATTTGAAATGGCCGTCTATGACGCGGTCCGCCTGATTCCGGTCGGGAAGGTCACCAGCTATGGGCGGATTGTCGGGAAAATTTCCAGAGGCACCGCTCGTTCGGTTGGGACGGCACTGGCGAAAAATCCGTTCGCCCCGGAGGTGCCTTGTCATCGGGTGGTGCGTGCGGATGGCAGCCTTGGTGGATTTCACGGCGATACGGAAGGGCCGCGACTATTAGAAAAAAGCGGGATGCTGCGTGCTGAAGGGGTGCCCTTCGTTGCGGAGGGAAAAGTTGCTCCGACCGCTTTCCTCGACTGAGCGCTGCTTAACCTTGCATCAGCTTCAGTCCCCACCAGACCAGCGAAGCGGTGGCGGTGAGAAGGAGCATGAGGAGCAGCGTGCTCCGCGTTTGGACGCGCTGGATGTTCGAGACTTCACCGCGTGAAACGATCTGCTCGTGTTGCCGTCTCAGTTTGCGCTCCATGATTTCTGCCAGAGGAGGCATCGTGCATTCACGATCCTTGATTTCCTGCGCCAGACGTTTGGGGATTTCGGCGAATTCTTTTTCCTTGAGACGGAGTTGCTCCTCCGTCTCGCGGATTTGATCGAGTTCAAGATCTTCTCTGAAAAGTGTGCTACGACTCATGGCAATTGGGGGGGCTTGCTTTATTCGGGGCTGCTTATTTGACAAGATAAACGAGAAGCGCGATGCCGCCAAGAACGACTACCGGAAGATTGAAGGCAAATCCATTGCGAAGATTCACCATGAATTCAGAGCTGTCCGCCTTGCGGCTGTTCGCGCGACCGCGCTTCGAGGGTCTGCCGAAAATGGCGCCGCTGCGGCTTCCTTCGAAATGAGCGGCGGCCTGATCATATTCATCGGCGGCTACATCGATGGCCACCGAGGCGCGCTCGAGTTTTTCGGGTAGATTTTCGCGGGTCCAGTTCTCGGGGTTGAGCTTCTGGATCTTGTCGAGATGCGCGGCGAAGCAGGTCCGGCATTGCTCCAGATCCTCGGATTCCTGGCGCATTTCATAAAGCTCCCGGTCGATCAGAGTCAGCGCCGAAGTCAGTTTTTCGGTGAATTCGACTTGTTGGGAGAGGAAAGTGCGCTTGCGAGTGGTGAGTTCTTCCAGCTCAGATTTTTTGCGCTCGAGCTCTTCGCGTTGGAGCTGGATGCGGTTGAGCTCGTCTTGGGCGTCCTTCAGCTTGCGATCATAATCCTCGTTGCGATCAGCGTGGCCCGAGGGCATTTCCAATTGCGTCGAACGGATTTTGATGTGGTGCGTATGTTCGCTGGGGCCTGCCATAGGTGGGAAAATGTTGAAGAACTTCAATTCCCTTACACAAAGATGCCATATTCCGCCAGCGAATTATTTCGGATACCTTGACAATTTCGGTATCTTGCCATTCAACGCCCAATCTTGCCGGCTCAAATGTAGAACATCGGCGCACCTTGATTGCTGGCCAGATTTTCCACGGTGATCTGATCCAAGGACTGCTGCAATGATGATGAAACCTGATCCCAAGCCCTTCTTACCGCTTGTCCGGAGTCGCCATCCATCGTCACGGAGCACTGAAGCAGCGCTGGATCGACTGCTTCCACCACTTGCCGCAGGGTGATTTGATTCGCGGTGCGGGCGAGAAGATAGCCTCCGGCCTTGCCCCGGCGGCTATCGATGAGCCCTGCACGCCTCAAATCATTGAGAATTTGCACAAGAAAGTTTCCAGACACTGCTTCGCGTTGCGCTAGATCCTCAAGCCGTGTAAGAGTTCGCCCGTCATGGTATTTCGCAAGCTGGGCCATCGCCCGGCATGCGTATTCCAACTTCTGTGAAATCTTCATGAGCGAATCTCAACAGACCGTCCCTCAGACGGCCAGCAAGAATACGGCCAAGCTATGCGCTGGCAAAAAAATCGATATCCCGAACCTCTGGGAAAACCTGCGCAGCGAGGCTGGCAAGGTCGCTGTGGACGAGCCCACGCTCCAGCACCTGGTCCACGATGTCATCCTTTCCCGGGATTCGCTGGCGTCGTCGCTCGGTGCCCGTCTGGCCCGCCGCCTGGCGCGGGAGGACATGCCGCGTGCTGCCATGGAGCCGCTGCTGACCGGAGTTTTTGAAACCCACTCGCACATCGTCAACAGCTCCGCCCGTGATCTGCTTGCCATGTTCGAGCGCGATCCCGCCTGCTTTTCGCCGCTGGAGCCGCTGCTGTTTTTCAAAGGCTTTCTCGCTCTAACCACCTACCGGGTTTCCCACCAACTCTGGCTGGATGGCCGCCGCTGGTTGGCTCTCTATCTACAGAGCATCGCCAGTGAGGCGTTCGCCGTGGACATCCATCCCGCTGCCAGAATCGGCTGCGGCATTCTGCTGGATCACGCCACCTCCTTCGTTGTTGGGGAAACGGCGATCATTGAGGACGATGTTTCCATCCTTCACGAAGTCACGCTTGGCGGCACCGGCAAGGAATGTGGCAACCGTCACCCGATCATCCGTTCCGGCGTCTTGTTGGGGGCTGGCGCGAAAATCCTCGGCCGCGTCGAAATCGGCACCGGGGCCAAAGTTGGAGCCGGGAGTGTGGTGCTCAATGACGTCCCACCGCACCGCACCGTTGCAGGTGTGCCGGCCGTGATCGTCGGGGTTTCCAGTGAGGAAAATCCCGCCATCGAAATGAATCAAAAACTCGACTGCTGTGGCAGCATCTAACGTCCCCATGATCCGTCGTTCGATCCCGATCCTACTGTTCAGCCTCATCCTCTTTTCCTGTGAAAAAGCCAAAGATCTCGCCAATCAGGCGAAGTCGGCGGTGGAAGACAAGATTTCCGGGAAGGCCGGCAGCTCCAAAGCAACCCAGCCCGATCCAGAGTTACTGAAACTCGTGGATCAGGCGCCGGACGGCGTTATTTTCCGCAAGGATCTGCCGTTTCCGAAGAATATCGATGTCAGGACTACCGTCCGTCAGGAGATGGCTGGCCGGACCATTCAATCCTCCGCCATCGACACCCATTCCGAGGAAACGAAGGGAATCAAGACCGTCATCACCAAGCTCGAACGGACCGGTGACAAAGTCCGCTATACTCTCGAGCAATCCACCTTCACCGCTCCGCCAGTGGAAGGCGCCGAAGGGGCAAAAAGCGGAACACCGGATCCGAAGGTGCAAATCAACCCGATGTCAAAACCCACCACCTATCAAAAGACTGGGAAAATCTGGCAGCCGTCCTCCACGGATGGTTTCCGCACCGCTGCCCTTGCCAAGCAATTGTCACCCGTCTTCGACCAGCTTCTCATCGAAAACGCCTTGGCTCCACGTACGCTCTGGTTCGGCAAGCGCCGTTTCAAAGCAGGCGACAAGATTCTCGTCAACGGGTCCACCCTCCCGATGTTGCTCGTAGGAAATGCAACCGGGTCGTTCAATCTCACTTTTGAGAAGTCCGAAGCCGTCGAGGGCCATCCTTGCGGAGTCTTTTCCGTCACCGGCGATTTCAACCGCAAGCAATTCCTCGATTTCGAGGGCGATCTGCTCGACCAGGATGCATCCATCGAATCCGGCAAAATCTGGCTTTCGCTCCTCTATCCGATCGTGCTCAAGCAGGAACTCAACACGATCCAGACCACGAGATCCGGCGGTAACGGCGGCTCCTCCGAACGCACCCAGGGCAAGGTCAAGCTAAGTCTCATCCGTGAGTGGAAGGCAAAACCCTAGATCGGAGCCGAATCTCCGCTTGCGGAGTGCCACCTCATGGAAGCATGATTCCCGAGATGACTGAGGAAAATACGTTCTGGAAAGGCAGCCCATCCCAATGGCTGAACATCTGGCCATTTACCGGAGCGCTGCTTCTTGCCATCGGTTTGATCTTCGGAGGCCTGTTTTTCCCGCCCGCCTTCATCGCACTCCTTATTCCACTCGCCTACGCCGTGTGGAAATATCTTTCCGTCCGCACCAGGGTTTTCGAGCTGACCAGCGAGCGTCTGCGCGTCACGAGTGGTGTCATCAATCAGAAAATCGAGGAGATCGAACTCTATCGGGTCAAGGATACCCAGATGATCCGCTCATGGTGGATGCGCCTCACCGGCCTTGCTTCCATTGTCCTTGAAACGTCCGACCGCGGCCTGCCGAATCTCACCATCCCTGCCGTCCGCGGCGGCTTGGAACTCCGCGAGCAGCTCCGCAAGCAAGTCGAGCTGGTCCGGGACCAGAAGCGTGTCCGCGAAATGGACTTTGACGAAGCCCACGTCGGCGATGTCGAGCACGGTTGAGAGTATCGTTTTTCTCCGATTTCTCCTTCACCGGGGAGTTGGAAGAGTGGAAATTCTTTCCTGACAGACTTTATTTCGATTGCTCCAACATGCGGAGCAATGGGAGCTCAGCGCGGGCGCGGAGGGATTCTTCCATTTCCACGCGCGGCTGGAGCGTTTCCAAGCAATCGCGGAGTTTCTCCAGCGTATTCATTTTCATGTAACGGCAGTCGGCACAGGCGCAGCGGTCGGTGGGGCCGGCGATGAGATTCTTGTCGGGACATTCCTTGCGAAGGCGATGGAGCATGCCGCTTTCGGTGACGACGATGATGTCTTTGACCGGAGCATTCCGGCAGTAGGAAATCATCTTTTCCGTGGAGCAAACTTCGTCGGCTAACAAGCGGACGGCGGCAGTGCATTCCGGATGGGCGACGACGAGGGCGTCGGGATATTCCGCCTTGATGCGGTTGATGGAATCCCGGGTGAACTCGACGTGGACGTAGCAATTGCCTTTCCAAAGGTCCATCTTACGGCCGGTTTGTTCCATCACCCAGGCTCCGAGATTTTCATCAGGGACGAAAAGGATAGGGCGGTCGGCGGGGGCTTGGTTGACGATTTTGACGGCGTTGCCCGAGGTGCAAATGACGTCGCAAAGTGCTTTCACGCCGCCGGAGCAGTTGATGTAGGCGATGACGTAATAGTTCTTTTCAGCGTTGGCTTTGAGAAACGCTTCGAGCTCGGGGGCCGGGCAGGATTGTTCGAGCGAGCAACCGGCGTCCGCATCAGGCAGCACGACGATTTTTCCAGGATTCACGATTTTCGCGGTTTCCGCCATGAAGTGTACTCCACAGAAGGCGATGACGTCGGCGTCCGTGGCCTTCGCGTGATAGGCGAGACCTAACGAGTCTCCCACGTAGTCGGCGACGTCCTGGATCGCGCCGATCTGGTAGTTATGGGCGAGGATGACTGCGTTCCTGGCTTTTTTTAGGGCCAGGATTTCTTCCTTGAGATCGAGGGCGGCGTGCATGCTGGGTGGATGGGAGAGGGGTGAATCGTCAGTTAGGAGCGGTTTGGACCATTTCGATGGTGCCGCTGTGTTTGGCACCGGACTTGACGATGAGTGAACTGGTGCGGACCAAGCCTTGGAGGTGGGCCCGCTTTTCGAGGGTGACCGGCCCGGTACAGGAAATCTGGCCCCGGACGTTGCCATCGATAAAGGCAGTGGTGGCGTTCACCGGATTGAGGAATTCGACGCGTGCGCCTTTTTCTACACGGAGGTTCTTGCAAGTGACCTTTCCGATGATTTTGCCGTGGCTGCGGATGATGAGATCGCCACTGCATTCGACGGAGCCCGCAAGCTCGCCTAAAACCGTGAGATTATGGCATTGCAGCGTGACGCCGGAAACGGATCCTGATTTCTGGATGACGACATCGCCGCAGGTTTGGATGCGGCGGTTCCAAGGTTCCGTGATTTCGTAATCGATGAGACTGATATAACCGCTGCACTTGGGGCATTGGCTCGACTGGGCCTCGGCGACAGTGGTGTAGGAATAGCCACAGGTGAAGCAGCGGATTTCCCGCGGCGGCTTGATCGGATGAAACAGCCGCATCAGAAATGACCGCGGTGGCGGCTCGACGGGACCGCGCCGAAGCATGGGCTGGGTCTTTTTAGTTTCAGGCGGTGGTTCCGGCTCGGGGTCCGAGTCCTTGCGTGGCTTGGCGAGCCGGGTGACCGGGCGGTTTCTGACCACACCTTTGCCTTCACGCACTTGGAAGTTCGCACGGCATGACCGGCACTGGGTCGATACGACGAGTGCGGGCTCGTTTTGGACATGCCCGCATTCCGGGCATGCTACTTCGATGCGATGGCGCTGGGGCTCATCGGCCATGGCAAAGCGGTGTTGTGTTCAGGGGGACGATCCTTGAGCGGTTAGGAAGCGGTGCCAGCAAGGGTGCCTTGCTTGGGCGGTTCCGGAGTGGCTGCGGCTTTGGCGGAGGGTTGTCCCGCTGGAGCGCCAGCCGGTGTGCCGACTGTGGATTTTCCGACGAAAATCGCACCTGCCTCGATGGAGAGCGTCTTGGCCTTGATGTCGCCAACCACTTCAGCGCTCGCCTTGAGTTCGACGCGATCGGTGGCGGTGAGGTTGCCGTGAACCTTGCCGTAAACGACGACGGTTGCGGTTTTGATCTCTGCCTTGATCCGGGCGTTTTCTCCGACGGTGAGATTGCCATCTGAGGTGATTTCACCTTCGATTTTGCCATCGACGACGAGGTCGTTGGTGAACTTGACGGTGCCTTTGATTTCAACGTCGGTGGAAAGGACGTTGCGAGTGGCGGCAGGCGAAGTGCGTGCGGCTGCGGCAGGCTGGGAGCCGTATGATGGCGGTTGCGCAGGTGCTGAGGTGGGTTCCGGGTGGCGGGTGTCCGGAAGTGGAGGAGCGGTCCGATTGGAGTCGCTGTTGTCTTGGCCAATTACTTTTTTAAACACGGTAATTTAGATTGGTGGGAGTTGGTGAGTTGTCAAATTGATCTTACGGCTCGGGCGCGGTGGGCGTCGTTTCGACCGGTGTAGGCGCGGGATTCTGGGGCGGGGTGGCTTCCGGAGTGATGGTGACTCCGGGAGGAAGGGCGGAACGGATGGCGTCTGCCGGATCCGCCGGCTTCGCGGGTGCTGCAGGCGGAGCATCGATCTCGACAGGAGGCTTGGCCTTGAGAATGGCCAGTCGCTTGTTGGCGGTTTCCGCAAAGCTGCTCTCGGCGAAATCAGATTTCACCTTGTTGTAGGAAGCTTCGGCTTTTTCGAGGTCGCCTGCGGCCTTGGCGATATCGCCGAGAGAGATGAGAGCGAAAGGGGCGATGTATTTGGCAGAAGCATTGTCAGCCAGCGCTTGGAAAACCTTGGTTGCTTCGGCTGATTTTCCTTGGG
Source organism: Luteolibacter sp. (assembly GCA_039925065.1). Lineage (GTDB taxonomy): Bacteria > Verrucomicrobiota > Verrucomicrobiia > Verrucomicrobiales > Akkermansiaceae > Luteolibacter. The sequence goes on along the minus strand of JBDSZP010000192.1, from coordinate 25,249 downwards.
CCATCAGCTTGGCGCCGAGGCTGGCTTGGGCAGTGGGAACGGCCGGATGCTCAGGATCGGCGGCGATGAATTTTTGAAGGGTCGCAATCGCCGCATCTTGTTGACCTTCAGTCCATTGCTTGTTGGCTAGGAGAACCATCGCACTGCCGGCAGCGGCGGTTTTGCCGTGCTGATCGACGACTGCTTGCAGCGAGGCGATGTCTTCGGCTTTGTTGAGCGCTGCTCCGGCGGTCTCTTCACCGCTTTTCTCGATGCCGCGGTAGATCACGAGTCCGGCCGCTCCAATCGCAAGAAGAATGGCCAGGGCGACCAGATTCTTTTGATTTCGGTCGAGAAACGCCTCAAAAGCGTTCGGGCCTTGGGAGATTTCGGCAAGAGGGACAGGGGCGTTTTTGAGATCAGCGGACATGATGAGAAGACGAGCGGTGCTGCGGAAACACGATCAAAGCGGCGGCGGCTGCGAAATCAATGCGGAAGTCGGGAAGTTTGTCGATTTTCGGCCGTTGACGGCGGCGGGTGGGTTTTTAATGGCCAGAGCAGGGGATGCTACCTAGCTTCATGGCGCATGTCGAAACGGGTTTATGTGGTGGCTGGCGAGTTGAGTGGCGATGCCCACGGTGCGGGATTGTTGCGGTCGTTGCTGGAAATGGTGCCGGATCTGGACGTTCGCGGCGTAGGAGGACCGGAAATGGCTGAGGTTGCCGGATCGGGGCTGACGGACTGGGTGGAGGAGGCGGCGGTGATGGGAATTTGGGAAGTTTTGAAACGCTACGGGTGGTTCAAGGAGCGCTTTGCGGAAATGCTGGCGGCGCTGAAGGAATTCCAGCCGGACGTTTTACTTCTGATCGATTATCCGGGGTTCAACCTCCGTTTTGCCAAGGCGGTGAAGGGGGCCTGCCCGAAAACCCGGATCCTCTATTACATCAGTCCCAAGGTGTGGGCGTGGAACAAGGGGCGGATCCCGAAAATGGCGGAGTTGCTGGATGAAGTGCTGTGCCTGTTTCCATTCGAGCCGCCAATTTTCGAAAATGTGGGGTTGAAAGCGACTTTTGTGGGAAACCCCTTGGTGGACGAGCTCGAGGAGCGGCGGATTGCGGCCGTGACCCGCGATGAGTTGCTGATCGGGCTTTTTCCGGGGAGCCGGGAACGGGAGATCGCGCGATTGTTCCCCATGATGGTGGAATCGGCGAAACTTTTGAAATCCCGACGCGCCGACTTGAAATTCGAAGTGCCGGCCGCTTCGGCGAAATTGGCTGCGCAAATTCGCGGGTTGATGGCCGATGCCGGGGCAGGGGACTTGATCACGGTGACGGATGGCGGCAGCCACTCGCTGATGCAACGGGCCTGTTGCGCGGTGATCGCCAGCGGCACGGCGACTTTGGAGGCTGCCTATTACGGGCTGCCGTATTGCCTCGTCTATCGAGTTGCCGGTCTGACCTACGTGCTGGCGAAAATTCTGGTAAAAATCGAGCTCATCGGGCTGGTGAATATTCTGGCAGGGGAGGAAGTCGTCGAGGAACTGGTGCAAGGCGATGCCACTCCGGAAGCGGTTGCGAAATCGCTGGAAGGCTTCTTGGGATCTCCGGCAAAACGCAATTCATTGCAACTGCGTCTGGCCGAGACCTGCGCGAAACTCGGCGGCTTGGGCGCGCATGAACAAGCCGCCAAGGTAGTGGCGGGTTGGCTGCTGCCATCGTGAAACGAAAAGGCCTGGCAAGTTGAACCTGCCAGGCCTGATTTGGATTCGAAGGTCAGTTCTTTGCTTCAGGTTCTGCGGGGCGAACCGAGGCGGGAGTTGAATTTCCTCCGCCGAGTTCTTCCATCAGTTTCATTCCGAGTAGACCGGAGAGGGCGCTGTTCGTATTGTCGCCTCCACCGCCGGCGATAAGGATGTCCGGCATGACCTTGACCTTGTCCCGGCCGATGATTTCCGCGATCTTGGTGCGGGTGAAATTGTCGCCGCCCATCGCGGAGACCTGGAGTTGATAGGCTTCGGCGTTGGCCTTACCGATGGCGAGGATTTTCTCGGCCTCGGCATTACCGGTGAGGGCGATGCGTTGGGCTTCGGCATTGGCCAGCATTTTCGTGCGTTCGGCTTCGGCGGAGGCGTTGAGCTTGACGCTGGTGGCATCACCCTCGGCTTTTTTGACGGCGGCATCGGCCACGCGCTCGGCGATTTGCACGCCTTGGTCCGCTTGTACGATCTGCTTCTGGATATCGGCGATTGCGGTTTCCTTTTCCAGGTCCTGGCGGGTTTCCTGCGCCATCCGTTGGGTGTCGTAAGTGACCTTTTGTTCCTCCGCGAGCTTTCGGTCCGTGAGGGTTTTCATCAGTGACTCGGGTGGCGCGATATCTCCAATCAGTGTGTCCACGCCATTGACGTTATATTGGTCCAGCACTTCGTTGATATGGAGGCGGGCGGATGCCTGGCGTTCCTTACGAGTGGAAAGGAAGGAAATGACGTCGCTGTCCTGCGCGCTGTTCCGGAAGTAGTTTCCGATGGTCGGTTCCAAAACCTGCGAGACGAGATTGTTCATGTTTCCGAAACGGGCGATCACCTTGCTGGCCTCGGTCATTGGAATGTGGATGATCTGCGAGACATCGAGGTTGAATGGGAAACCGTCCCTGCTTCGTACGGTGATGGTGGAGAGATGTTTGTCGAGTTGGTGCGCCTCGCTGCGGGCGTTGGCCCAGTTGAGCACGAGGTTCGTGGTAGGCACGTGTTCGACCCGCAGAATGTAGGTGTTGAGGGGATATTTGCCGGGGCCGAGTGGTTCTGCCCAGACGCCCTTGTGGCCCTTGGCGACGATGTTTCCGTGTTTGAAATCGAGTCCGCTGACGTCCACACCGTCATCACCGTAGTAACTGATGACCACCCCGACGGAGCCGATGGAAATTTCCGTCATCAGGATTTCCTCCACGTGGACGAACCAAGTGTTGAGGAAATACGAGCCTGCCAGAATCACCTGCGGCTGGAGTCCGCGGCTGCCACCGGCAGCGAGGAAAGCGTCGGCATTCTGGAAATTGCTGTGCCCATCGGTGACGCGACCGGCGATCTGTCCTTCGGGCAGTGCCGCGCCGTCGAGGGTGGTGACGATGCCGACCATGTTTTCCTTGATCTGGGTCATTTTCGCGAGCGTCACCTCAAACAGGAACATGTTGATCCGGTAGGTGCCGGGGGTGAGGAACGCGGCTTGACGACCTTTTTGTCCGCCGGAACGTAAAAACTGCTCGGCGTCCTGAAACATTTGGCAATCGCAGCGTCGGGCGAGAACGCCACCAGCAGGCAACTCGCCGCCGTCTTTCGACATGATCAGACCAATCAGTCCGTCGGGGATCACCGTCAGCGATTGCAGCGTGATTTCATACTGCCAGATCCATTTCCAGAAATAAGCGCCTGGAGCGAGCGTCTGCGCTTGGAAGCCTGCCTCGCCATTCAGGGCGATGATCCGGCCGCTGGGCAATTGCTTGTGCTCGCCGAACAGCACGAATTTCTTGGTGACCAGGCCGATTTTGTCCTCGGGGATGATCACGACTCCGATGAGTTGCAAAAATTTGCGCCAAAAGGCGATGACTACAACAATGCCGACAAGCAACCAAAGGCCCGTGGAATAGGGAGCGAGCGCGTCTGGTAAAATGCCAGCGACGGGGAATAGTTTTTCCATAGTCCCCAAGCCGTATCTATCAAGTTCAAGCCGGGCAATTCCAATCAATGACGGTGAATGTAATGCGCGGCATTGAAAAATCGCCTTGGGGGTTGCGTTTCGGCGGCGAGTGGCTATTGAAGCGGCGCGATGAAATTTTTCCCCATCCTCCTTGTGGCCGTCTCCGTTTTCGCTGTGTCCTGCGAACGCCATGAATTCGAAGGTCCTGATGGCACCAAGCAGCTTCACGAACATCACGGCGCCCACGCTGCCGAACCCGGTGAGCATGCTGCGGAACACGCTGAGCACACGGAAAAAGCCGCCGAACCCGCTCATTGAACTGAAATCTAGCGGACTCGCGAGTAGCTGAGAAAGCACTCGCCGACATCGGGACGCGGCTCGAAGTGACTCACCTCGTAAATCCTCGTCGCTGGTAAAAACTCCGTCGGAATCCCCGTCGCCGTGCTCGCACCGAGACCGCCGAACACCGTGTGCCCGGCCAGCGTGACGTGAAATTCATCGATCAGGTCGAGCTCTGCGAGCGCCCGGATCAATTGCCCACCACCTTCGCAGTGGAGAGTTTTCACTGCGTATTTCGTCGCCAGAGATTCCAGGAAATCCAGCAAGCTCTTGTTGTGAATCGTCACGTTTGAGTTGGGAAATTCGGGCAGATCCAGCGATCCTTCCCCAGTGACCAGCAAATGGATATCGCCTCCCGGCGCATGAAACAACGGGTGCCCGGAGTCAAAAGCCCCACTTCGCGAAACCACGCAGCGCAACGGCTGAACGGCTTTCCCTGGCACCAGCATCGTCATCCGATCACTTTCCAGTGTGCCTTTCCCAACGAGTAAGGCATCGGCATTTTCCCGTAATTTCATGAAGCGGGCGTGGTCTTCCTTCGAAGCCCAGCCAGATGGAGTTCGCTCAACCGAGGAAATTTTTCCGTCTGCCGAGATCGCCAGATTCGTGGAAATTCGCGGAAGCTGCATGGCGAAACTTGGCCGTATCAACTCCGCTGTGCAAGGAACCTTCGCATTCTCCATCTCTCACATGACCCGGTCATGCAGCGGAAGCCCTTCGGTGTAACAGCGGAGATTTTTCAGAAAATGTCGGATGAGCGTGCCAGCCTCGTCGCGATGGCCGCCCGCGATATGAGGCGTGATGAAACAATTCGGCTCGCCGCGCAACGGGTGATCCGCAGGCAGCGGTTCCGGCTCCGTCACGTCCAGCCATGCCGCGCCGACCCGGCCCGAGCGCAGCGCTTCCAAGAGATCCGCCTGGTTCACCGTCGTTCCCCGGCCGATGTTATGGAAAATCACACCCGGCTTCATTTGAGTGAGCCGCGCGGCATTGATGAATCCTTGAGATGCTGCGTTGTCCGGCAGGATGTTGATCACATGATCCGCCGACGCCAATGCTGCTGGAAGATTTTCCGGGGTGACCGTCGGAAATCCTTCGTCGCCGCGCGGAGTCCGGCGCATGGCGGTGATTTTCATTTCAAATGGAGCCAACAATTTCACCAGCTCCCTCGCGATTCCGCCGAAACCGAGAATTACCACGTGCTGCCCACGTAGCGAAATCGAGTCCTCGCGCAGCCGGAACCATTCCTCCGTCCCGTTGCCCGTCTGACTGCGCAGCGCCTCGGGCAGCAGCCGCGATTGGGCGAGCATGAAGGCGAAAACATGCTCGGCACACGCCGTCGCATACACGCTGGAACTATTCGTCACCACCAAGCCACGCTCCGCCGCGAGCGCGCGGAATTCCGGCGTATCATAGCGCGTGAATCCGGCCGAGCTGACGTGAATCCACTTCAGGTGCCTCGAGTCGCGAATGCTCTCCAGATCCGGCTGCCCGAATGCGATGTCCGCCAATCCGAACGCCGGGTCTGGCTCCGGTTTCGCCAGCACGGAAGCCACCGCCTTCTGCGGAAACAAAATTTCATGCGGCGCTGCTCCGTCCTGCAAAAACTTTTTCGAGGATTCACTGAGCGGCGAGTCGGAGAAAATTTTCAGAGAATTCATATGGCTTGGGTCCGATAAGACACCGGAATCCACAAGCTCGCAATCGCAGGTTCGCTCGCTGCTGCAAGTCAGTCCCCAGTTGCTTTCGCTGAAATTTTGACACCCGGGCCAAGTTCGCTATGGTCCCGCCGTTCCCACGAACCAACCAATTTTACCATGAGCGAAACAACCGTCGAAAAACACGTCTTCCAAGCCGAGATCCAGCAATTGCTCGATCTGGTGGTCCACTCCCTCTACACCGACAAGGAGATTTTCCTGCGGGAGCTGATTTCCAACGCTTCCGACTCGATGGAAAAACTCCGCCACATCGAGGCGACCGAGAAACACGTCCATGAGCCGACCCTGCCGTTGGAAATCCACATCACCACCGATGCCGAGGCGAAAACGCTGACCATCGCGGACCACGGGATCGGCATGACCCATGAGGAACTCGTGAAAAACCTGGGCACGATCGCCCATTCGGGGACCAAGGCGTTTCTCAAGTCCGTGAAGGACAGCGGCAGTTCGCCGGGAAATATGATCGGCCAGTTCGGCGTTGGGTTTTACTCGGCATTCATGGTCGCGGATGAGGTCAAGGTTTACACCCGCAGCTGGCGCACGGATGGCGAGGAACTCGTCTGGATCAGCGACGGCAAAAGCGGCTACGAGATCGAGGAAGCGCCCGGTCAGACCCGCGGCGTGAAATTGGTGATGCACCTGAAGGAAGAGCTCGGCGAGTATTCCGAGGAACTCCGCATCAAGCACCTGATCGAGCGTTATAGCAATTTCGTCGGCTTCCCGATTTTCCTCAACGGCACGCGGATCAACGAAGTCGAGGCGCTTTGGTTGAAGAACAAATCGGAAATTTCCGAGGACGAATACAAGGCGTTCTATCAATTTGCGTGCAAGGCCTTCGATGAGCCCGCCTATCGCCTGCATTTTAGCGCCGATGCGCCGATCGCCATCAACTCGCTGGTCTTCGCCCCGAGCGAGAATCCGGAGCGCATGGGCTTCGGGAAAATCGAGTGCGGCGTTTCCCTCTACTCGAAGAAGGTCCTGATCGACGCGGAGCCCAAAGGTTTGCTGCCCGAATGGATGCGCTTCATGAAAGGCGTCGTCGATAGCGCGGACCTGCCGCTCAACATCTCGCGCGAAACGATGCAGGACAGCGCGCTCGTCAGAAAACTCGGCGCGGTGATCAGCACGCGCGTGATCAAGATGTTCGAAAAGGAAGCTGAAGCCGATCCGGAGAAATACCGTGGTTTTTACAAGAAATTCGACCGATTCTTCAAGGAAGGCATCGCGACGGATTACGCGAACCGCGAGGCTCTCGCGAAACTGCTGCGTTTCGAATCCTCGCTTACCGAGCCGGGTGCGGTTTGTGGTTTCTCAGATTACGTTTCCCGCCTGAAGGATGGCCAGGAGTCGATTTACTACCTCGTTGGCGGCAGCCGCGAGCAGGTCGAGAGCAGCCCATACATCGAGGCATTCAAAGCGCGTGGACTCGAAGTCGTCTATTTCACGGATGCCGTGGACGAATACGTCGTCGAATCGCTTGGTGAATTCGAAGGCAAAAAACTCGTTTCCATCCGCCACGGCGGCGTGGAACTCGAGGACAACGCCGCTGAAGGTGAATCTCTATCGGATGAACAGACGGCCGCTCTTTGCGATTTCCTGAAAGCCGAACTCGGGGATCGCGTCACCTCGGTTGCCAGCGGCAAGCGGCTCGTGGATAGCCCGATCATCGCCCTCGTCCCGACTGACGGAATGAGCCCGCAGATGCGCCAGATGATGAAGGCGATGGACGAGAATTTCAAAGACGACATCAAGGTGGAGTTGGAAATCAACCCGCGCCATCCGTTGGTGAAAAAGCTCTCCGATGCCAAGGATGCGAACCCGGAACTTGCCAAGCTCGTTGCATTGCAACTGCTCGACAACGCCCTGATCGCCGCCGGCCTTCTCGAAGACGCGCGGGACACGGTGAAGCGGATGAACACGCTGATGGAAAAGGCGATGGGCTGATGAAAGTCCATTGTCCGAATTGCAAGGAAAGCCTCACAGGTCCGAAATCCGCCGTTGGCACCCGCGTGAAATGCCCGGAATGCAGGCATCCGTTCTATTGGGCGGATCGCTGGCATTCCGGCCATTCGTTCGTGGTTTATGACTTGGAAACCACCGGGCTGGATCCGGAGCAGGACGAATTCATCCAGATCGCGGCGATGCGATTCTCGGCGGGTTCCTTGCGTCCGGAGGAAACGTTTGCGAGCTTCGCAAAACCTCGCCGGGCGATTTCTTCGTTCATCGAGAGCTACACGGGCGTCGGAAACCGCCATGTCGCGAATGCGGCAAGACCTGAGGAAGTGCTGTGCGAATTTTCCATCTGGGCGGGGGATTCGACGTTGATCGCGCACAATGGATTGCGTTTTGATAGCAAATTTCTCGCCGCCACCTGCCGCCGTCACGGTTTGCCGATGCGCGAGGTACACAGCATCGATTCCATCCACATTTCAAAAATGCTGTTCGGCAAAGTGAGGGGAACCGGACATTCGCTGGACCACCTGATTTCGCGCCTGCGGATCGATGAAAGCGGGATTCGCCGACACGATGCACGGGGAGATGTGGAAATTCTCGGCCGCGCCGTCGCCAGCATGTGGCAGCGCTTGGAACTGGATCACTCGTTCAACGGCGTGCCCCGGCACAGCACCGTTCTGCCCTTGTGATCAGGGCACAAAAAAGCCCGGCATGTCCGAAGACAGCCGGGCTTTAATGACTTACTTGGAGGAAACCGGAGCTGGAGCCATTTTGGCTGGAGCGGCACTTGGGCAGCACGAAGCGGCGAGAAGGGAAGCAGCAGCGGCAACGATGATCATTTTAACAGTGTTCATGGTAATCTTAGGTGGTTGGTTGATTTCCACTTTGCTCAACTTGTGCAAAGTGTTCCTTACTGGCTAGCAGAAGGAACAAATCTGGCAAGCTTTGATTGTGTGTGATTTCGGGAGAAAATGAAGATTTAGAAAAACCGGGGAAGGTCGTTTTCAATCGCAGCCTTGTAGCTTGAGCCGCGTCTGTTTCAATCCCTTGAAATCTTCTCCCATGTTGACTCAAATTTCCCGATGCCTCGTTCGTGCTGTTGTTTGGGTCCTGTTGGCGGTGGGCATTCTCTGGTCGGTGGGCGCGCTTTGGTTTGATCTGCCTTTGTCCTCTTTTCGGCAGACTGCCGCGGTCATTTTTGCGTTGGCAGCGATCGGGGCGTTGATTTTCGTTTCCCCACGCTGGCGGGCAAAGCTGGGCGTAGTGGTGGCGATCCTGTTGGTGATGGTTTGGTGGTTTTCCATCCAACCCCGGCAATATCGCGACTGGAAACCGGAAGTAGCGCAGACGGCCCAAGCCGTCGTGGACGGAGATGTGGTCACCATTCGAAATGTCCGGAATTTCGAGTACCGAACAGAAACGGATTTCACGCCGCGCTACGAAACGCGGTGCCTTGATCTGCGGAACTTGCGCGGTGTGGATGTTTTTGTGAATTACTGGGGCTCGGCCATGATGGCGCATCCGATTTTCTCATTCGACTTCGGTCAGGACGGGCACGTGTGTTTCAGCATCGAAACACGGCCGGAAAAAGGTGAATCCTATTCAGCGCTGGGCGGTCTCTATCGACAGTTCGAACTGATTTATGTGGTCGCCGATGAAAGGGATGTCATCCGGGTGAGGACAAATTACAGGAAAGGGGAGGACGTGTATCTCTATCATCTGAACGCTCCGCTGGCGAAAAGCAGCTTCATGGAATACATCCGAACGGTGAATGAGCTTCAGGCTGCTCCACGCTGGTACAACGCGATTACCAACAATTGCACCACAGCCATCCGCCAGCAGCGTGCGTCCTCCGAGCGGGCTCCTTTTGATTGGCGGATGCTCGTCAATGGCTACGCGGACGAGCTGCTGTATGAGAAGGGCGTGATCGACCGGTCACTGCCTTTCGCCGAATTGAAACGGATTTCCCACATCAACGAGCGGGCAAAAGAAGCGGATGACGCTGCGGATTTTTCCGCACAAATCCGCAAGGGGCTGCCGGGTATGCGATAATCAAGCCGCGTCCTCGTCCGCACGTTTCCGGCGGATGACGGGCTGCTTCTCGCCGGTGACGACCTGGCGATTGATCGTGACGGTATCGATGTCATCGCGGGACGGGATGTCGAACATCACCTCCAGCATCATCTTTTCGAAAATGGAACGCAGGGCGCGGGCACCGGTGCCACGGCGGACGGCTTCCTCTGCCAGCGCGCGCAAGGCGTCACGCTGGACGCGGAGCTTCACGCCGTTCATGGCGAGCTGCTTGCCGTATTGTTTGACGAGCGCGTTTTTCGGATCGGTGAGAATCGACATCAGCTCGTCTTCCGTCAGTTTGCGGAGTGAGGAAATGACCGGGATACGACCAATGAATTCCGGGATCAGACCGAAATGAAGGAGATCCTCCGGTTGGACTTTCTCAAGCACGTTGACGTTTGGATCATCGAGATTTTCCTTCGAGGAATCCGAGTGGAAACCCAGCGTGTTGCTGCCGAGGCGGCGCTTCACCATGTCTTCAAGTCCCACGAATGCACCACCGACGATGAAGAGGATTTTCTCCGTGTTCACCTGGATGTATTCCTGCTGCGGGTGCTTGCGGCCACCTTGCGGTGGGACGTTGCAAACGGTGCCTTCGAGAATCTTGAGCAGCGCCTGTTGGACACCTTCACCGGAGACATCGCGGGTGATCGAAACGTTTTCGGTCTTGCGACCGATCTTGTCGATTTCGTCAACGTAGATGATGCCGCGCTCGGCGCGTGAGACATCGAAATCGGACGCCTGAAGCAGGCGGAGGATGATGTTTTCCACATCCTCACCGACGTAGCCCGCTTCCGTCAGAGTCGTGGCATCGACGATGCAGAATGGCACGTCCAGAACTCGGGCGAGAGTGCGCGCGAGCAGGGTTTTTCCCGATCCTGTCGGTCCGAGAAGCATGATGTTGGATTTTTCAATCTCCACATCCTTGAATTCCTCTCCGACCTTCGCCTGGTCCTGGCGGAGGCGTTGGTAGTGATTGTAAACGGCGACGGATAGAACCTTCTTGGCGTTCTCCTGGCCGATGACGTGCTCATTGAGCTTGGCCAGAATCGTCGCGGGCGAGGGGATCTTGAAGCCGGGTTTGTCTGCCGGAGTTTTCCCTTTGGCAGGCGTTCCTCCGAGTTCCTTCTCCAGAATGTTCGAGCAGACCTCGATGCATTCGTTACAAATATACACACCGGGGCCGGCGATCAATTTTTTGACCTCCGAGTGGCTCTTTCCGCAGAAAGAGCACATCGTTAGATTAGAAGCGCGGGCCATATTGGCGAGTATGAAGGATCAATCGGGAAGATACAAGGAGGAAGAGAGGCCGGGCGGGACGAGCTTATTTGTCGTCTTTCGGTTCTTCGATGGCTGCCACGACGGCGTCGGGCAGTTGTTTGCGGCTTTCGAGGACCTTGTCCACGAGACCGTAAGCCACCGCGACTTCAGCGGGCATGTAGTTGTCGCGATCGGAATCGCGTTCCACTTCCTCAATGGATTTGCCGGTGTGAAAGGCAATGATTCCGTTGAGGCGCTTTTTCAGGTTGAACATGAAACCGATCGTGCGTTCCACGTCGGAGGCCGTGCCTTGGGCACCGCCGGAAACCTGGTGGATCATGACGTGCGAGTTCGGCAGGCAGAAGCGTTTGCCCTTGGTGCCGGCAGTCAGAAGAACGGAGCCCATCGAAGCGGCGATCCCGATGCAATAGGTATTCACGTCACACGTGAGGAACTGCATCGTGTCATACATCGCAAGACCGGCGGTGACAGAGCCACCCGGAGAGTTGATGTAGATGTGGATGTCCTTTTTCGGATCCTGCATTTGCAGGAAAAGAAGCTGGGCGATCACCGAGTTCGCAACGTAGTCATCGATCGCGGTGCCGATGAAAATGATGCGGTCCTTGAGCAGGCGCGAGTAGATGTCGAACGAGCGCTCGCCGCGACCGTCCTGCTCCACGACCATCGGGACGTAGTAGCTGTTACGCGGTGCCGACGGTCCCATGTTAGGTGATTGAAAATTAGTCATCGAGTGTTGTTTCGTTGGATTCCACAACGTTCGCCTGCTCGACCAAGAAGTCAATGGTCTTACCAATGGCCATTGAGCTGCGAATGTTCGGAATGCGGCCGGCGCGTTGCATGTCCTTGATGAACTTCTTCGGCGCGACCTTGCGGGAATTCGCGATTTGGACGAGATGATTGACCAGTTCGGAGTCGGTGACGGTGATTTTCTCAGCGCGGGCGATTTCCTGAAGAATGAAATTCGTGCGGAGATTAGAGACCGCCTGGCTGCCGGCGTTGGCGAAAATTTCCGACTGTTGGGATTCGATTTCGTCCTCGCTCATGCCGGATTGCACGCCGCGTTTGACCATGGCGTCGGCTTGGTTCTGCGTTTCCTGGGTGACGAGTTCCTCAGGGAGTTCGAATTCCACCTGTGCGTTGAAGTGAGCGACGATCTGATTGACCTTCATGTCATCGATCTTGCGCTTGCGTTCGCCAGCCATGTTTTCGCGGATGATTTCCTTGATGTCTTCCATCGTCTTGCCTGGAGCAAGGCGATTGGCCATCTCGTCATCAAGGGCGGGAAGAACTGCGGTTTTCAGTTCCTTCACCGTCGTTTGGAAGGTGATTTCCTTGCTGCGAAGGCCTTCGACCGGGAAATCTTCAGGAAGCGTCACGGTGATTTCGCGGGAGTCACCGACATTCATGCCAGCAAGCTGGGCGGTGAAGCCAGGAAGGAATGCCTTCTCATCGAGGCGGACCCAGAAACCGTCGCGGCCGGAGAGATAGCCCGCAGATTTGCCGAGAAACTCTTCGGTCGGCTTGCCTTCCACGGTAGAGGTGTAGTCGATCACGGCGAAGTCGCCCATTTCCGCAGCGCGGCCTTCGATGTCGTTGAAATCGGCAAAACGCTCTTGAAGTGCGGTGAGTTGGGCCTCGATTTCTTCGTCCGGCACTGCGAGAGGTGGCACGGTCACGCTGACGCCCTTGTATTCAGGAAGGGTCACTTCCGGGGCAAGTGTCAGTTTCGAAACGAAGGTGATATTGCCGTTGGGGAGAGTGGTGACATCCTCAGGCACGCCGAAATCAAGGATGTTGAGCGATTCCTGTTTCATCGCCTCATCGTAGGCTTCGTTGAAAAGCACACCGTTGAGTTCTTCGGTGATTTCCTTTTCAAAACGCTTCTCAACCAACGCGCGCGGTGCTTTACCGGGGCGGAAACCTTGGACGCGGGCCTTGCTGGCATAGCCTTTGACGATCTGATCGCGCTGGCCGTTGACTTTGTCCGCTGGGATTTCAACGCGAAGGGTGGCGACGCACTTTGGCTGCTTCTCGACAACAATGTTCATAATAAATGGGACCGACTTCGGCGTCGGGGCGGGCAACCTAGATGAAACACGCGCCGCTTGTCAAATGAGGCTTGTATTTAATGAGTAATCTCAGGCTTCGGTCGTCCCGGACCAATGCCAAAGTCCGGGGTCGAGTTCGAAACGTGCGGCTTTTGCGAGCGCTTCGGCATCGGCGTCGTCCTGTAATACGGCGAAAACCGTCGATCCGGAGCCGCTCATCAGCGCTGCGGTGGTTTCGCGGCGGGCGAGAAGCCATTGTTTCAGCTCGGCGAGAAATTGGTGTTTTTGGAAAACGGGGCGTTCGAGATCATTTCCGAGGGAAATGTCGGCCGCTGTTTGTTCGGAGTAGGAAATTCCGGGCAGCTCATGCGAGGTTTTCCAGCGACCATAAGCATCGGGGGTTGAAACGCCGAATGACGGTTTGAGAAGAAGGATGCGCAGCCCGGGAGGTGGGGGGACTTGCTCGATCTTTTCGCCCCGCCCGGTGCAGCGAGCCGCGCCGGATGCCATGAAAAACGGAATGTCAGAGCCGAGTTTTGCGGCGATTTCCCTTAATGGATCAACCGCCAGAGCGTAGCCGTGCAGTTGATTCAGTCCGTGCAACGTTGCCGCCGCATCGCTGCTGCCGCCGCCGAGACCCGCTCCGTGGGGGATGACTTTTTTGAGCGTGATCGAATGGTTGCACGAAATCCCGGTGGCGGCTTCGTAGGCTTTCACCGCTTTCACCACCAGATTGCTTTCGTCGCCAGGCACGCTCGGATCGTTGCATTCAAAGGAAAATGTATCGCTTGCACGAAATTCGATCTGATCCGCCAAACCGGGTAATTTCACCATCAGCGTGTCGATTTCATGAAATCCATCCACGCGTTTCCCCAGCACGCGGAGTGACAGGTTGAGCTTGGCAGGTGCTGGGAGAGTGAGATGACTCATGGTTGTGATTCGCGGACAATGAGCGCCATCATGCGCCCGGTTTTCCCCGATTCGCGGCGGTAGCTATAATAGCGCTCCAAATCAGAGGCGGTATTCAAACCGCTATCGAGAAAATTTCCGATGCCAGCGCGGTTCGCTTGTTCGCCAATTTGCCCGGCGAAATCGACATCATAATCCGGCACGCGGATGCAAGGTCCGAGCACGGCGGTCACATCTTCCGCCCGAGTGCCGAAATTCCGAGCCATCTCTTCAAGGCTCTTCTCGAAAATATTCCCCTCGGTTCCCTTTTTTCCTGAGTGCAAAAGCCCGACCGCTCCCGTTTTGCGATCCGCCATCCAGATTGGCCCGCAGTCGGCGACATAAATTGCAAGCACCACTCCCGGCTCGCAAGTGATCAATCCATCGACGCCCGGGACGACTGGCATTCCATCCGGTGCCATGATTTGGGCGGCTCCCGGCACCTTCACCACGGAAATCCCGTGGACCTGCTCCGCCCGCCACCATTGTGGGGAATGTCCGGCAAAATTGGAAACCGCGGCGGCATGATGCGCTCGCAGTAGATTCATCGCTTCATCCCGATCTCCGGAAATCGGCAGATCGGGGATACGTCCGACCCAACCGGCGCGCACGCCGGGGATCGCATTCAAGATATCCAGAAAGGGGAACGCCTCCGTCACCCGGGGACGGTAACGGAGGCGCTTAGGATTCGCCAAGCTGGATTATTTATCAGAGGCGGATGCAGGGTTCACGCGATCGCACGACCCGTGATGGCGCGCTTGGTGTGTTCCACAGCTTCTGCTTGGTCTTCATCCATTCCTGCAAGAATGCCAGCCAGATCATTGGCAATTTCATTGCGCATCTTCGAAACGAGTTCGATACCCTTTGCGGTGATGCGGACCATGATTTTGCGGCGGTCTTCAGCGGCGTGCATACGCTCGACATAGGACAGCTTCTCCAACCGATCGACCAGGCCGGTAGCGGCAGCAGTCGAGTGGCCCATCTTTTTCGCAATGTCGGACATCGTTAGATATTCTTCGCTGGATAGGTAGGTGAGGAGGAAGAACTGCGGAAACGAGATGTTACCTTTGTTGAGTTCTGTTGACAGGTTTAGGATGCAGCTTCGTTGTGTGAAGAGTACGAAGTCAGCAAGACGATCCGCGTCGGCTTTCACCGATGCGCCCGAGGCGTTCATTGTTTTCATTATGGCTGGTTGTAGTGTTCATGTTTCGGGACATGTAAGGGGGCACAGCCATTGCAATAGAGAAGCTACCCGGTTTTCCGGATAATAATCAACCCTAAATTTAAATTATTTCTAATTTTGGCTGTGGTTCAAGCGGGACTTTTTGAAAATACATAAATCTGAGAGGTTTTGGAAGCAAAGAATTCCCGAAAAGTTAATTATTTTTTTGAACATTTCCAGAATCTGCTTTCGGCTGATTTTCAGAGGATTCGGGAGTTATTGACAATGAGGCAGGCTTTGGGAGGTGTCGCGAGTAGACGGCATCCCCCACTTCCACCTTTCCGGATTGGATATCAGCAGCGGCGAACTCGCCCAGAGATTCACCTGTGGCTAACAGATTTGCGGACCGATCATCCGTTCCACGAGTGGTGAGAATGCTCCCTGTATCGACTTCCCACTTCCCATAACTTTGGATTAAAACGAAGCGTTTGTCCGCAGGGATGGAGGCAATTTTACCGACCAGTTTCGGGGCTTCCGGGGGCTTGGCTTTCGGCGTTTCTTCTTTCTTTGCGTCCGCTTTTTTAGGCTTCAAATCGGCACAGCATGGGCAAAATGGGATCGATGCGATCAACAGGATGGCGGGAATCGATTTCATGGATGAAGTCTGACCTCATTTTCCAAGGAATGAAACCTGGGATTTCAGCGGGGCAGCAAGCGAATCTCGTCGGCTTGGATGAAGCGCTCCAAGCCGTTTTCCGTGCGCAGAAGCAATTCCCCGCTCGGCGCGATTCCTTCGACGACTCCAGTTTGTGGACCGTTGGTGGTCATCAGGGAAATCCGATTGCCCGAAAGCACGCAGCGCAGCCGGACGGCGGCGAGCAGCTCGTCGAATCCGCTGCCGATCTGCAGGCGGCGCAGTGAAAATCGGTGGATGATCGCCGCAAGCACTTCGGGAAGTGGAAAGTCACGCCCGGTCTCGATTCGGAGCGACGTCGCGATTTCCGAAACTTCGGGCGGAAATCCGGTGGTTTTCACGTTCAGCCCGATCCCGACGATTGCGAAATTCGCACCGGCTTCGACAAGGATCCCAGCCACTTTTTTCTGATGAATCCAAACATCGTTCGGCCATTTGATCCCGGCCTGCACTCCAAACGAGTCCATCGCTTCCGCCACCGCAAGCCCTGCCGCCAAGGCCAGCCTCGGCCACAATGCTTTCGGTTCCTCGGAGCGCACCAAAATCGAAAAAGCCAGTGATTCACCCATCGGCGAAAACCAAGCCGCGCCCCTTCGCCCGCGCCCCGCCGTCTGGCGCTCGGCGAGCAGGATCAATCCGTCCGGAGCGCCTGCTTGGGCCAGCGAGCGGATATCATCATTCGTCGAGCCCGCCGTTGCCCGGATCAGCAGTCGGAACGGCTCGGGAAGTCCCGGCGCGATGCTGGTGAAATCTTCCGCCATGAGAGTTCAGTCTTCAAGCGGGGTGAAATCCAAACCGATATCAAGTGCCGGAGCCGAGTGGGTGAGTGCGCCTACGGAAATGAAATCAACGCCGGTTTTTGCGATTTCTCGCAAGCTCTCCAAAGTGACCCCGCCGCTCGCTTCGAATTGGGGCAAGCTGCGTTCGCCGCGTGCTTCGATGGCTTCGCTCAGTTCCTCGAGACTCATGTTATCAAGGAGGATGAAATCGACGCCTTCCAGAATGAGAAACATCCGGACTTGCTCCAAATTGTCCGCTTCCAGTTCCACTTTGACCTCGGGTTTTTTCGCATGAAGCCGGTGAATGGCCAATTGGATTTCGGGCGCACTGCATTCAGCGATGAGGTGGTTGTCCTTCACCATCGCACGGTCGTAGAGACCCATGCGGTGGTTTATGCCACCACCATCGAGCACCGCCTTCTTTTCTAATAGGCGGTAACCGGGAGTCGTCTTCCTCGTATCCAGAATCTGTGCGCGGGTGCCTCTGACCTGCTCCACGTATTGGGCGGTAAGTGTGGCGATACCGCTCAGGCGTTGCAGGAAATTGAGTGCCGTGCGCTCGGCGGTTAGGATGGAGCGCGCCGAGCCTTCCACTCGGATCAGCAAGGCACCCTGGCTGACCCGGCTTCCATCAGGAATGAGGATTTCCACATCCAGTTCGGGATCGACCTTTGAGAAAACCCTTGCAGCAATTTCCACTCCTGAAATGACGCCGTCCTTGCGAACCGCGACAAACGCAGAAGCCCGGCGCTCCTCCGGGATGAAAAACTGCGAAGTGACATCGCCTGAGCCAATATCCTCGGCGAGGGCCATTTCAATGAGAGCTTCGGAGTGGTCTTGCATCTGCATGGAGTGGAAAGTCTCGCCCCACTTCTGTCAATAGGTTGTCAGAAGCGTATCAGTGATTCCCGCAGACGGTCTTTTGCCATCGGACCCGCAAGCGGAAATTTCGGGTTTTTGCGGAGCGATGAATGTGGTATGTCGGGCTTTTTCCGTTGCCAGCGGTGGTTTGCATTGCAAGGTGGAGTTGGTGGTTGGGGATTTCATTGCCCGCTGCTTTTGATTGAAACGCATGAATCCAAGCAATCCATCGTCAGGCGGTCTTACTTTGGCCGATTTGGTATCCCAATTGCACGGGTTGCTGAGGGGTCATGAGGAGGCACCATCCGAGCAAGAGCTCCAATCGATGTGTGATATTTTATATGCGTCGAGTTTGCTGAAGGAGGAGGGGAGGGCGGTTAGGGCGCGGGTGATCATTGCTCCGCCGGAAGCATTTCCTCCAACAGAAGGGCCTCCGGACGGGATTCACGCGATCCGTTTCAGTACGCCGCACAACCTAACTGCGAACGAAATCAAGCGGCTGAGTCCGGCGGCGAGTTTTTTCCACTCGGTGGTGGCGATCTGGCCGGACCGGGACAAGGGCTTCCGGATCTGGGGAATTCTCAACACGGGGCCGCGCTGGCTGAATCTGGTGGCGGGCGGTCGCAAACCGATGGGGGATGATGTGCCGCATCCGATCATTCATGTGCGGGATCCGGGCTGGATGCTTTTCTATCATGGCTACTCGCTGATGGCGGAGTGGCGGGGAAGGGAGTTTCATGGCCCGCGGATGGATGTTTTCCAATCCAAGCTGCTGAGCGAGCGCTTTGCCGGGCACCGGTTGCGTTTGGTGGAGGCTCTGGGAGCGGAGTGTCTGCCTGCGAGTTTGGATTTCGAATCTTATGCGGATCTTTCCCATCTGGTTTCACTCCAGTTTGTGAAACGCATCATCAATCTGGTTAGGACGAGCGGTCATGGGGGGAGTCTGGTGATCGTGCCGGACGATAAGGAGGGGATGGATGTGGCGACGCAATGGATCGATTGCAAATACTCGGCCACGCCGGATGTGGCGGGCATGCGATTTGGGAAATTGCTGCAATCGATCATCCGGCGGGTGGGACAGCTTTGTCCCGAAGGCTCGACGGTGGAAGATGCCTGGCGGATTTTTCGGAATATCAGCGATCCGGAACTGGATGGACTCGAGGAGGCGTTTTTCGAGTTGGCGCGTTTATTCTCCGATCTGATGCAGGTGGATGGCGCGCTGGTGCTGGACAAGCGGATGTGTCTGATCGGCTTTGGCGGAGAAATCCGTGTGGATCGGAATGTCTTTCAGGTCGGGCATGCGCACGATCTGGAGGGAAATGATGTGACGAGTTGGGACGTTCAGGGCGACGGGACGCGGCATCGCTCGGTTTATCGGCTGTGTTCGGTCGAGCCGGACGTGATTGGCTTTGTGATTTCTCAGGACAGCCAGGTTCGGATGATTGCCAATGTGAATGATTCAGTCGTTTTCTGGCCGCATACGGTCATTTAAGAGGAGGTGTAAGCAAAAATGTGCGCGAAATAGCCTATTTGTGGACTATTTGAGCGGAAAATTGCTCGCTATTTGAATAGTGCTTGAGGAGTGAGTAGAAATCTGCTCTTATTTGCCTGTTGCGGGGAGTTTTGAGTGAAAAATTGCGCATGATGAATCCATTGATGTCCAACACCCAGATTGAGCAGGAATTGGGAAATCGCCTGAAAAATCATCGGCTCGATCTCAATCTCACTCAGGATGAGATTGCCAGCCGCAGCGGGCTGTCGCGCCGGACGATCACCGCGATTGAAAATGGCCAGGGCTCCACGCTGGGGACGCTCATCGCCATGCTGCGTGCGCTCAACGCACTGGATACCTTGGAAAGTTTTCTTCCCGATCCCGGCATCAGCCCAATCGCAATGACGTCGATGGTTCAGGAGACTCCGCGCAAATATGCATCGAAGCCTCGCAAGACACCACCTGCCACGCCATGGAAGTGGGGGGATGAAAAATGACGTCCGCTGTCATTCGGCTTTATGAAACCGCGATCGGCGCGGTGACTTGGGATCCCGAGCGCGAGTTGGGGGTGTTCGAATATGCTCCGGATTTTCTCGGCAGCGGCATCGAGGTTTCTCCACTGATGATGCCTTTGGGAGCCGGGCGATTTTCCTTTCCGAATCTGCCGCGTGAGACGTTCAAGGGGTTGCCCGGCCTGCTGGCGGATTCGTTGCCCGACAAGTTCGGAAACCTGCTGATCGATCAATGGCTGGCCGTCCAAGGACGCAGGCCGGAGTCGTTCGATCCGGTGGAGCACCTTTGTTATCTCGGCAGCCGGGCGATGGGAGCGCTTGAATTCGAACCCACTTTGATGACCGATGCCGCCCCGGAAACATTGAATCTTGATGCCTTGGTCCAACTCGCCAACGACGCGCTGGCCTCGCGCGAATCACTGCATGCGAATTTCTCCCAGCCTCCCGAAGCGCTGGCGACGATTCTCCGCGTGGGTACGTCCGCCGGCGGGGCGCGGGCAAAAGCAGTCATCGCCTGGAATCCTCAAACAGGTGAAGTCCGCTCCGGCCAGCTTCGGCCTGACCCCGGCTTCGAATCATGGCTGCTCAAATTCGACGGAGTTTTCGCCAATCGGGACAAGGAACTGAACGATCCGCTCGGCTACGGCCGCATCGAATACGCCTATCATCTGATGGCCCGCGCCGCAGAAATCACGATGAGCGACTGTCGGCTGTTGGAGGAAAACGGGCGCGCCCATTTCATGACCCGTCGCTTCGATCGCAGTCCGGAAGGTGGAAAATTCCACGTTCAGAGCCTGTGTGCCATCGCCCATTTTGATTTCAATCACGCCGGTGGCTATTCCTACGAGCAGGCGTTTCAGGTCGCCCGGCGCCTTGATCTGCCGCAGCCGGATCTCGCCGAACTCTATCGAAGAGCGGTGTTCAACATCCTCTCCCGCAATCAGGACGATCACACCAAGAACATCGCCTTCATGATGGATCGCCGCGGTGGCTGGCATCTGGCACCTGCGTTTGACATGATCTATGCCTACAATCCCGACGGCGCGTGGACCTCACGGCACCAGATGTCGCTCGCCGGAAAACGCGAGAATTTCACCGTCGCGGATCTGTTGGACGCTGCGGACGCCGCCAACGTGAAGCCCGCCCGGGCGAAGGCCGTGCTTCAGGAAGTGAACCGCGCGGTCTCCGATTGGCGAGTTCACGCGGAGGCGGCAGGGGTTTCGCCGGTCCAAGTCGCGGAAATCCAGCGCAACCTCCGGCTGGATCTCAAGCCTTAGTCCGCTTCCTTGCGGCGGAAAAGCATCGGTGCGAGCACGATCAAGGTCAGAACCGCTGCGATCGCGGAGGCGGCGGGGAGATTGCGGTCGGCGAAATTGCGTTGCGCGATCTTGTTCCCGATCATCTGACCATCCGTGCCGCCGACGAGATCGGGGACGACGTAGGAACCGAGCATCGGAATGAAAACGATGACCAGCGCCGTGGTGATTCCCTTTCGGATGCCAGGCAGGAAAACGGACCAGAACGCGCGGAACGCCGTGGCCCCGAGGTCGCGCGCCGCGTCCAACAGACTGAAGTCGAATTTCTCCGCAGCGGCGTAAAGCGGCAGGATGGCGAAGGGCAGATAGGTATAAACGCTGACGAGTACGACCGCGCCGGAATTGAAGAGCAGTGATTCGTTTTCTCCCAGCAGATGGATGGCCCGGAGAAACCTGGCAAGCCCGCCCTCGGAGTGGAGGATCTGGTTCCAAGCGAAGACGCGGATGAGGAAATTGGTCCAAAAAGGGACGATGACTAGCAATAGCAAACGCGGTCGCCAGAGCGGACTGACCCGCGAAAGAAACCAAGCGACGGGCAGGGCGAGAACCATGCAAATGGCGGTGGTCAGCGTGCTGATCCAGAGCGTGCGCCACAGCAGGATGTGAACGCTTTTTTCTCCGAAAACGCGAAATTGTTCCAGCGTCCACCCGCCGCCGATGCCGCCGGACGGATCGGTCGTGCGAAAGGCGATCGCCAGAACCAATAAAGTCGGCACCAAGACAAACAACGCCAGCCAGCCGAAGCTGGGCAGGGTGGCGAGAATTTCCTGATGCCGCTTTTTCAAATAGGTCCGCGCTACGGCTGGCAGAAGTTATTCTGCCGGGATCGAGGGCACGCCGATGGCGGTATTTGTGTCCGCATCGTAATCGACGCCGCTCAGGCCGAAGCCGAACAGACGTAGGAAGCTGGACTGATAGCCTTCGAGATCGCCGAGTTCGTCGAAATTTGCGGTGTCCACCTTCTCCCAGCGTTCGCCGACGAGGGCCTGGACCTTTTCGTCCATTTCCCAATCGTCCACGCGGATGCGTCCGGCTTCGTCGGGTTGTGGATTGTTGTTATAGATGCGCTCACGGAAAAGGCGGTCCATCTGTTCGATGGTGTCCTCGTGCGTGCCATCGGCCTTCATCACTTTGTAGAGAAGCGAAATATAGAGAGGAACAACGGGAATCGCCGAGCTGGCTTGGGTGACGAGCGCCTTGTTGACGGAAACCCAAGCCTTGCCCTTGAGCGGAGCGAGTTTGCCATCGAGTGCCTGCTGGACGCGCTCGAGGTCTTCCTTGGCCTTGCCGATGGTGCCGTTTTTGTAAATCGGCCAGGTGACGGCGGGTCCGATGTAGGAGTAAGCAATGGTCTGCACGCCTTCTGCCAGAACGTCCGCTTCGATGAGGGCGTCCATCCACAGATCCCAATCTTGTCCGCCCATGACGGCGATGGTTTGTGCGACGTCATCGCCTTCGGCGGGCTCGATGGTGACGGAAGTGACCTCGCCGGTGGTCGTATTGAGATTCTTGTTCGTGTAGCTCTCGCCGATTGGCTTGAGCACGGATTTGTAAACTTCGCCGGTTTTCGGATCGTTGCGGCGAGGGGAGGCGAGGCTGTAAATCACGCAGTCGACCTTGCCGAGATCCGCCTTGATGGCAGCGATGGTTTCCTTTTTTACCTCGTCGGAAAACGCGTCGCCATTGAAAGAGCGGGCATAAAGTCCGGCGGCTGCGGCTTCGTTTTCAAATGCGGCGGTATTATACCAGCCGGCGGTGGCCGTGCGGTCTTCTGTGCCGGGGCGCTCGAAGAAAACTCCGATGGTTGCCGCGTTCGAGCCGAAGGCGGCGGCGATCCGCGACGACAGGCCGTAGCCGGTGGAGGAGCCGATCACGAGGACCTTCTTCGGGCCGTTTTCAATCAAGCCATGGCTTTTGACGACGGCGATTTGCTCGGCCACATGTTTGGCGCAGCCTTCCGGGTGAGCGGTGGTGCAGATGAATCCTCGAATCTTCGGTGCTACGATCATAATCGCGGCCAGACTATCGCCGTGAGTGGGCTAGGCAACTGTTTTTGTGACGTCGCCGCGGCACGACTTTCCGGTGATTTTGAGGATTGCACGGGTTCGGCGGGTGTGGATGCTTTGAAGGGAAATGGCACAGTGGTTTTACGGAGAAAACGGTCAACAGATAGGGCCCGTCGAGGATGCGGAGTTTTCAGCGCTCATGGCATCGCAGCGAATCACGCCTGGAACGATGGTCTGGCGCGAGGGCATGCCCGGATGGGCGCCGCTGGCTCACGTGCAGGCGAGCGGCGGGCTGCTTCATGGTTCCGGGCCCATGATGTTGAATATGATGAACCCGTCGACCTCTGGATTGTCCATTGCGAGTTTGGTTTTGGGAATCGCGGGGCTGATTACCTGCATCATCGTGCTCGGTATCCCGGCGGTCATCTGTGGCCACATGGCGCTGCATCAGATCTCGAATTCCCCGGTGCCGATGGTCGGGCGGGGGATGGCGATCGCGGGGCTGGTCTGTGGATATCTAACGACCCTGATGTCGCTGGCTTTCCTGGGATTCTTTATTTTTTCAATCGCCTCAAATCACTAATCGACGCTAGAACAAGGACATGCAGTGGTATTATTCAAAAAACGGCTCGCAACTTGGTCCCGTCGAGCAAGGTGAGTTGCTCGCGAAAATTTCATCCGGTGAGGTTGGCCAAACGGATATGTGCTGGCGGGAGGGAATGGCCGACTGGCTGCCTGTTTCAAAGGTGAGCGAGCTGGCGATGACCGCGCGTCCATCGCCGCCGCTGACACCCGCTCCACCTGCGTTTGGCGGTGGGGTGAATTCTCCCTACACACCGCCGACGGTGGCCGCGCAAAACCCTGCAACGTACGCCGGACAGAATATTCCGAACTATCTCTGGCAATCCATTGTTGTTACGCTCTTTTGCTGTCTTCCCTTTGGAATCCCTGCCATCGTGTATGCGGCGAAGGTGGATAGCTTGAAAGCCGTTGGAGACATTCCCGGTGCGAGGGCAGCGTCCTCCACCGCGAAGATGTGGTGCTTGGTCTCGGGCGGGATCGGGCTCGTGCTCGGTCTGGGCTGGCTCGTCCTGGCCTTCGCAAGTGCCATTTCCGCAGCCGCCCATCACTGAGCGAATGCGAAAGGACCGCGCACTCTGGGTGGCGCTCGGGGGACTGTTCCTGGCGGCTGCGGCGACCGCTCTCTATCAACGGGGGCCGTATGGGCAGGCTTGGCTTCCCGTGTGCACATTTCATCAACTCACCGGCTTGAATTGTCCCGGTTGTGGGATGACCCGGGCTGCCCATGCGACGCTGCACGGCCGGATCGGCGAGGCGTTTCGTTTCAACCCGGTTGGCATGGTGCTTCTGCCGATGGCGGGCGTGGGGATTGCGATCGATCTTGTTGGCTGGATTCGGGAAAAGCCGCTGCCATTTCGGCTCAATGTCGGTGCTCGGGGAGCGTGGGCGATTGTCTGGATCTTGGTCGTTTTTTGGATTTTGCGAAACATTCCCTACTGGCCGTTCACGCTGCTCTCGCCTCCGTAATCGCGTGACAACAGAGTCTTGCCGGGAGCGTTCCCTGTCGCTATTTCGACACATGCCTTTACTTCTTGGAGTTAATATCGATCACATCGCCACGTTGCGGCAGGCTCGCTATGCGAAAGAACCTAGCTCTCCAAATGCCGAGCCCTGTCCTGTCCAAGCGGGCCTCGACGCACTCGCCGGCGGTGCGGATTCCCTGACCATCCATGTCCGTGGCGACCGCCGCCACATGCAGGACGCCGATGCCTATCGAATTCGTGAGGAAATCAAGTTGCCGCTCAATTTGGAAATGGGAGTCACCGAGGAAATGGTCGGTCTCGCGCTGAAATTAAAGCCGGAGTTCGTTTGTCTGGTGCCGGAAAGTCGCATGGAAATCACCACCGAGGGCGGCCTCAACGTGCTCGCCAGTTTTGATAAAACCCGCATGGTCATCGCCCGCCTGCAGGACGCCGGCATTCGGGTGAGCGTTTTCATCGATCCCGATCTCAAGCAAGTCGAAGCTGCCGGAGAAGTCTGCGCCGATATGATCGAACTCCACACCGGAGCTTTCGCCAACGCCACCGGGGACGACGTTCAGATCGAACTCGAACGCCTCATCGCCGCTGCCGCTCAAGGCCATTTCAGTCTTCAGGTGAATGCCGGACACGGCATCAACTACACCAACATCGCGCAAATACTAACGATTCCTCATCTTTCCGAACTCAACATCGGCCACAGCATCATCGCCCGTTCCACCCGGATCGGCCTGACCGCTGCGGTGAAGGAAATGAAGGACCTCATGGCCGCCTACAAAGCCTGATCATGCGCATCTTCGGCATCGGCATCGACGTGGTGGAAGTGGAACGCATCGCCTCCGC
>JBDSZP010000191.1:0-5940 GCA_039925065.1 Luteolibacter sp. | reverse complement strand
GTTAGCTAACATAACTGCAACACTCGGTAGTTTCTACTGGCTAGGTTTTGAAACAACAGGTCTTTCACCTGATAAGAAGCGCCTTGCTTAGCTCGGCGCACAACGTTTGAGTGCTCCTACGGGAGCGATTGATTGGAATATGGAATGAAATTGAGGAGCTTATGGCTCGTTAGGAGGCACGGCTTGTTCTGCTCTTGGATCTTCGGTCGCAGGCTTCTGCTCCTTCGCCATCACCTCTGGCTTGCCAGCCTCATACTGGCTATCGTGGCAATAGAGACCATCCTTCGGCCAACTACCGGAGCATTGGCTGTCGAAATAAGTAATCGATCCGTCTGGATAGAGAATCCAACCCCAGTAGGCCCAATTATCGAAATACTGCATGAACTTCTCCAAGGGAATGTTCCGCAAAGCTAGTGGACCGCCGGGCTGATGCTTTGACTTTGGATCGCCGTAGTGCTTCAAGCGGACGGTCACGCCCCGTTTCGCGAGATTGGCTTTGAGAATCTCGAATCCCTTTTGAGGTTCCGACGGATCAATCGTGATTGTGTCGAGCTTCTCGGTTCGAAGTATCTCAAGAGTCTTCCTTCCCTCCTCGGTCACCACCCGAGGCTTCGATTCATCATCGGGTGCGTTGTTCGCTGCATCGCTGAAGGGATCCCCGGTTTCGGCAGCCGTGATATTCGGCATGGTTGCGAAAGTACCTAGCATCAGTAACGGCAGTATGGCTTTCATTTCTTGCAGAACGTTTGATGTGCGCCCACCGGCGCGATTGAAAAGATGTTGAAATGAATTTGAAAAGCTTATGGCCGGTTGGTGCGTCACGACTTGTTAGCCTATTCGTTTGCGCCATTCGGTGAAGCGTTCTCGAATCACCTTATCAATCTTATCGAACGATTCCCATGTGTCTTGAGCATGATACGCGGTCTTCAGCCCACGACAAAGCGTGCGCTCATAGTCGGAGAGATACTGTGCACCATCGGAGTAGTAGTAATCCATCGCGAAAGCGTTGCCTTCGTCGTTGAGTTCCTCATCCGTGAACTTCTCGTCACATGCTGCGATGAGCCAAGCGCCAGGAGTAATCTCACGACTCTGTAGCCCTTCAAGTTCCTCTGGGAAGTCCTCTGCATGCAACTCGCCGACAAGTCCCTGGAGTATGCACGATGCGACAAACATGCCAATGTGTGTCGCTCCTGCCGCGTTCGGAAGGTCAGATGGAAAGTCTCCTCCATAGTGCCAATCAGCATCGTCATACTTACCGGAAAACGTTCGTTTGGGGGGCGGTTGAGCGGTGGCCCTCGCACGCATAGCGCACTGCCCACACAGCCCGTTGTTTTGTTGGGCTGTCGCGGGAAGAATCATGTTCTCACATGTAGCGCATTTTACACGGTCTGACATTTTCTTGGCTAACAGTTTTATTCGTAGCATCCCGGGAAGTGATATCCGGTTGATCTGCTGTGGGTAGCGTGGCCATCAGATCCTTGTATGACAAGGAATATCTGGATTTGACGTGTGTATATCAGGTGGGTTTCTGAGGGGATTTTGAAAGGAAGCTATCATGACTGATATCATGTGACGGAAGGCCGCAGATTTTTCCAAATCCGGCAAGCACAATACTGCGGCCCGTATAACATCTTCATGCGCACACCTTGGTTTGATTCCGATTTCCTAACCTCGCATCGGATTTCGCATGAGTGGGATCTAAGCGCGGCGGTGCAGGAGAAAGGATCTGGCGGAATTTTTGGGATTGTCGGACCGGGAACGGCGGGATTTCTGCTGGTGCTAAAGTGGTTCGGGGGGGAGCCCGCTTGCACCACAGGTGTCGCGTTTCAGTCGGAAGATCCTCCGATTGACGCCGGAAGTGATGCCGATGGGTGGAAACCCGAAGCGTTTGAGCCTGGAGGGGATCCGTTTAGGCAAAAAGGTGTCCCGTTTGAGGTCGAAGGTCAAAATTTCGGCGCTCAGGTCTTAACGGTTGGCCCGAAGGGATAAAGCTTTGTGGTCCGGGGTTAAAACTTTAACCTCGAAGGCTGAACGGAACACCTCCGGGGCTAAACGGGACACTCTGGGAGGCCAGACGGGATACATCGGAGGCTAAACGGGACACATTACGCGCCCTTCAGCATTTGTGAGTAACTTTTTGCGGGCGGTCTCCGACGGGCGCTTTTCAGTTAGCGACGGTCGCAGACCGACGCCACAGGGGGATTGGCAGATCACGCGAAGAGCGTGGTGATGGGCGCTCCTTTGTCGGCGATTTTGAAGGGGCGCTTGGTGGGCGACATGAGGACGGTGTCGTAGGGAAGGCCAAGCCCGTAGGCGATGGTGGCGTTGAAATCCTGCACACTCACGAGACCTTCCTTCACCTTGTCGCCGGAGGCATCGGTAAGTCCGTGCTTCACGCCGCCCTTGATGCCGCCGCCGGCGAGGACGCAGGAGAAGGCGGTCGGGTGGTGATCGCGGCCGTTCTGGTGCTCGACATTCAACTGCGGGGTGCGGCCGAATTCGGTGGCTAACACGACAAGCGTGTCCTGGAGTTTTCCGGCTTTTTCAAGATCAGTGATGAGAGCGGCGTAGGCTTGGTCGAACTCCTTGCAGCGGCCTTCGACGCCGGTGAAATTGTCATAATGCGTGTCCCATCCGCCGAGTTGGACCTCGACGAAGCGGACACCATTCTGCACCAGACGGCGGGCTAACAAACAGCCTTGGGCGAAACGGCCGGAACCGTAAAGCCTTCGGGTGGCTTCCGGTTCCTCGCGCAGGTCAAAGGCTTTGAGATCCTTGGAATCCATCAGGGCGATCGCCTCTCGATAGAGTTCTTCGTAAGCCTGGACATCCGCGTTCGGATAGCGGCCATGGAATTCGCGATTCAGCTTGTCCGCAAGGGTTAGGCGGCGTTCGAAGGCTTCCGGCGAAACGCCCCTCGCGAGATGCGAATCCTGCAGGCCCTCATCCGGACTGCCAATCAGCGCCGCCGCGTATTTGGCTCCGAAAAATCCGCCGCCTGCGAGTTCCGGCGCACTGTTCACCGCCACGAAGCCTGGCAGCTCAGGATGAATGCGGCCGCCTAACTTGAGGACCCAGGAACCGAGCGATGGATGCTTGATCGTTCCCCGCAGCGGGTAGCTGGTGTGCATGATGTAGGCGCCCTGTTCGTGAGCTCCTTGGGTGGAGTTCATCGAATTGATGACGCAAAGTTTATCCGCCACGCCTGCGGTGTTTTTCAGATAGTGACCGAGCTGAAGGCCATCGACCTGGGTATTGATAGCTTCGGTTTTTCCCATCACTTCCTTTTTCTTCGGCTTGGGATCGAAGGTATCGACGTGGCTCATGCCGCCGGCCATGTAGAGATAGATGACGTGTTTCGCCTTCGCCGATTTTGCAACTTCCGCAGGGGCCGCACTGGCGAGGGTGCCACCGAACATCGGGAAAAGATGAACTCCGAGATAGGCCCGGGCCGCGTTCGACATGAACTGCCGGCGGGTCAATTCATCGGCGTTGAAAATGGAACTCATGGGTTTGGCGGGTTTTATTGGAGGAACAGGAATTCCGATGACATAACAAGGGCGGAGACGATGTTTCGATAACCATCATCCCCTTGCTTTTTCACTTCATCGAGCATCCAGGACATTTCCTCATCGGTGGGCGGACGGGTGAGAATCGCGATATAAATGCGGCGGATCTTTTCCTTCTCAGTGGTCGCGCCCTTGAGGCTTTGATAGATATGAGCATCGGGCTTGTTCACGAGTTCGCGCTGGACGAAGCCGTTCATCAGCGAGAGCACTTGGCCGACGTTCGGCTCGCGGCTGGAGGCATCGACGACCTCCCGATCCGACGCACCAAACAGATAGAGAAAGTGACTGCGCGGGGCGGGTGATGGAAGCTCGGATGCGCGGACTTTGTCGTCATTCTTATCAGTCCGGACCCCGCTCATCATCATGGAAGTGCCATCGCCGGTGCCTTTTCCGCTACTTTTGATCTCGTTCATCAGTTTGGTGAAATAACTGCGCACTTCCTTTTCGGAGTTCAGGGCGAGCACTTCCTTCGAGAGCTGGGACATAGTCTTCTTTCCGGCGAGGACCGGCTGGGTTCCGATATAAATGCGATCATCCAAGGTGCGGCGCGGCTGTTTGTCCGGATCGCCCGCTGCCAGGGTGATGAGGGAGTCCCAGATTTGTTCGGAGGAAAGCCGCTCGATTTTCCGGCCGTGGAAATCATCACCGCCTTCAACGACGGAGGCATTCGGATTGGTGGCGAACTGGAAGGTGCGTGTCATGAGCAGCACGTTCTGGAAGGCGCGCAGATCGTAGTTCAAATCGATCATGAGCTTGCTGATATAACTAACGAGTTCTGGATAAGTCGATTTCGCGGTGGGCACATAGACGTCCACCGGATCGTAAATCCCCTTCCCCATCACATGCTTCCACATGCGGTTAGCGATGATCGTTGAAAACTGATCGCCGGTTTTGCTGATCATCCAATTGGCGAGTTTCTGCCGACCGTCATTTTCAGGGCGTTTCTCCGACATCCGGACAACTTGGCCAAACGGAGTGTGCGCACCGACGATATCGCCGGGCTTGGCATCGCGATACTGATAGTCCGGCGGCAATTCAATCTGTCCGCTTCCCTTGCCGCCGAGCGACATGCCATAGATCCGATCCCACAGGACCTGCGCGACACGATATTCTTCCGGGTGATTTTTCTGGTCGTCACTGTATTCATTCCACAGCGGCTGCATGTATTGCTGTTTCAGCGGGCTTTGATCGTGGGTGAAGGCCGCGAGTTTATAGAAATCATGACGCTCGGTGGTGCCGAACGGATCATCATGGCACTGGGCACATTCCATGCGGGAGCCGAGGAACACGCGCATCGTGTTGGATAGATTGTCCAGCGGCATGCCACGATCCCGCGTGTAATAACCGACCGCAGCGGTATCGGGATCCCACCCATCACCGGACGAGGCGATCAGGCGATTGGTAAACTCGTTCCATGGCATATTGTCCGCCATCGCCTTGCGGATCCAATTCCGGTAAGGCTCGTTAGTCCCCGATGTGCCGACGCGGCCATCCGTCACCCGGAGCAAATCGAAGGCCCAGTTGCTCATGTGGCTGGAGTAGCCGGGAGATTTCAATAGATAGCTGACCAGCGCCTCACGTTTCGCCGGATCATTGATTTCCAAAAACTCGAGGGCCTCCTCCGCCGTCGGCACGCGACCGATGGAGACGAGAAACGCGCGGCGAAGAAATGTGGCGTCATCAGTGACCTGCGGTACCGCCAGCTTGTTATTACGATAAAAAGCGGCGATGTGCTGATCGATTTCCAGAGCAGCCTTTTTCAGAAATTTCGGATCCTGCTGGGGCTTTCCGTTCTGGAGATCCTGCGCGACGACTCCTCCGGCGGAGGTCAGCATCGCGACAAAGGCGATCGTAATCCGGAATTTCATGGGTTTGTGATATGATAAATTGAAAAACTACCACCCGGTCAGGTGAAGTCAATTTGCCGTTTCACAACGCACCAGAAGCAATCTCGCGGAGGATTGGCAGGTCCGCGTCCGCCCATGGAAGGGTGTGAAAATTTTCAGGAAAGCACCACAGAAGTTCCTCGTGCTCGGTAGCATGAAGATCTCCAGCGATGATCCCGCAACGAAACGGCAGCAGCCGGATCGTTCTTTCATCATAGGCCCAGATCACCGGCGAGAGTGCCTCGCCAACCGCCACTTTCACGGAAAGCTCTTCCAACAATTCGCGGACGAGGGCATCGGCGCAAGATTCCCCGGGCTCCACTTTTCCGCCGGGAAATTCCCACAAGCCGCCGAGGTGTTTCCCCTGCGGCCGCAAGCAGGCGAGGAAACGTCCTTCCGCGTCTTCGATCACTCCGCAAACCACATCAATCATCGTGCGGCTACTTGGCGGCCTGAACGCGGATCGGTCAACGGCATTGCGGCAC
>JBDSZP010000190.1:0-10957 GCA_039925065.1 Luteolibacter sp. | reverse complement strand
GATTGCCGCGCGGTCGTGAGTTCGGACGATTTCCACAAATGGGGCGACTTGAGCGTCCAGAAAATCCCCGCCGTCGGTGATGACATCCGGATCCTCGGCATCCAGTAACATGGGCAGCACGTATTGGCGGGTGGTGGCGCTCCATGTGCCTTTCATGTATCGCGCGAATTCCGAGGGTGGGGAAACGACGGGATTCAGAACCTTCTCCCATGCAATGGGGTCGAGTTGCCCGGCGGGCAGGGTAGGCAGGAGCTCGGTAAAGGTGAATTTTTCCAACCCCCGTTGCAACAAGATCTGAACGGTCGCTCCAAGCAATGTCGGCGTTTCAACCCCTGTGAAATGATCGGCAAGCCCCTTCGCCGCTTTGATCGATTCCAATGCAGTGGCGGTATCTCCTTGTTCGGCGGCGAGGCGGGCTTCCAGCATAAGACTCTGTGCGCAACTTCGGGCAAGCCGGGCGGGAATGAATCCCCAGCGATCCACGGCGATGCCGTTCACCGACTCATCCGGCATCAGGCCAATCGTGCGGATCTCATCCACCAGAGCCTTTTGTTGGGCGAGCCAGGTTTTCGTGACTTCCGCATTCCACGGGCCTTCATGGTTGAGATATTGATCGAGTTCTTTGGGCAGGACGAGCGATGATACGCCGGGGCCGTGTGTTGTTTTCCAGCGCTCGCTGAATTCCAGCCATTTGAGAAAACCGTTCTGATCATCGGGAACAGTTTTCATGGCGACGGCCATCTCCGGATAACGCAATAGCAGCTTTTGATACCAAGCTTCGATGCGCCGCTCCATCTCCCTGCAATAGGCCTTGTCGGATGGGGAATTCGATCCGAGCAGTTTCAAGTAATGGCAGCCGAAATCGTCAGGCTTGTTGGTTTTCCACGGGTTATATTCCCACTTCATCAAGTTTTCGTAGCCTTCCTCGAACCATTCCATCGACCGTTGAGAGGAGCTGCGCTCGCGTGCTGAAACCGTAATCGTGATCGGTGATGTGGGTTTCTCACTGGAAAACGTGATTTCTCCGGGGATCGGACGGACTGCCATGCCGGGCAATTCCGGCAGTAATCCGAAGACCAGGGCGACCGTGATCGGGCAGAAGGTGACCATCAGGTAAACGAAGCTTTTCGATGGGCGGTATTTCATAGTTTTGGCACGGTGATGGGTTTGATCTTCATGTCATCGAAGGTCTTTCCGGAGGGCGGGGAAAGCTCGCGAGTCACCGGGTTCCAGCGGTAATCCTGTCCGTAGATCGGATCTTGTGGAATCGGCCGACCCTGCATGATGGCGAAGGCGGCTTGTGTCATCGCAAACTTGGATTGGCTGCAAACCCAGCCTTTTCGGTAACCGTCCCAGCTGCCTTCCAAATTTTCGGTGAATTGGCGACTCGACCATGACAAGTGGCTGGTATCTGGCATCGGGGGGAATTGAAGTGTCGGAAAATCATGGATGTTGGCAGTTTCCAGGAGGCGAACGATTTCGAGGGAATCCAGCGCAAAGTGGTCCAGCAGCTCTCCACCATCCGGCGGGCTTTTCGGATCTTCGGCATCCAACAACGGCGGTAGGATATAGTAGCGATTGATGACGCTCCATTGGCTTTTTACGAGCCGGGCGAATTCGGCGGGGCCGGAAACGGTTGGGTTCACTGCGCTTTCCCAGACCGCAGGATCGACCTGACCGGCGGGCAGGGCAGGGATGATGTCGTTCAGAACGTGGTATTCCAAATTGAGCTGCATGATGATTTTCACCGTGTTGGCAAGTGCCGACGACGTTTCGACTTCGCTGAGATGATCGGCCAACCCCTTGGCGGCGCGGACGGATTCCAGAGCAGCTGCCACATCTCCCTGCTCGGCGGCCACGCGGGCTTCGAGAGTCATGATTTCCGCACAGTTCTTGCCAAAACGGGCCGCAAAAAATCCCCAGCGATCAATCGGGATTCCGTTCACGGATTGCTCGGGCAGCAGGCCGATGGCGTGGATCTCATCGACCAGCGATTTCTGTTGGGCGAGCCATGCTTTCGTCGCATCGGCATTCCATGAGCCTTGGTGGTTAATGTATTCGTCGAGTTCTTTGGGGAAATCGATGCCGGGAACCGACTCCGGCTTGGCGGCTTTGATTTTGTCCAACAAATCCAACCACTTGAGAAAGCCGTTCTGGTCGTCGGGGACGGTTTTCATGGCGATGGCCAAATCCGGAAAACGCAGCAGCAGCTTCTGTTGCCACGCGTCTGCCAACCGCCGGAGGTCGTGATATTTCGCCTGATCCAGCGGATCTTTCGAATTGTGAAGCCCGAAAAAATGCTCCCCGGGCCAACCGGAATTCCGTTTCCATGGATTGTAATCCCACTTCATCAGATTCTCGTAGCCCTTCTCAAACCACTCCGTCGACCGTTGCGATGAACTGCTCTCGCGGGCCGAGACCGAGGTCGTGGTCGGCGATGTTGGCTTCTCGCTGGAAAAGGTGATTTCCCCGGGGATCGGACGTGCTGCCATGCCGGGCAATTCCGGCAGCAATCCGAAAATCAGGGCGACCGTGATCGGACAGAAGGTGACCATCAGGTAAACGAAGCTCTTCGATGGTCGGTATTTCATGGTTTTGGCACGGTGATGGGCTTGATTCCCATGTCGTCGAAGTTCTTTCCTGCGGGCATTGAAAGCTGGCGGGTGACTGGATCCCAGCGGTAATCCTGTCGGTAAATAGGATCTTGCGGAATCGGCTGGCCCTTCATGATGGCGAAGGCGGCCTGGGTCATCGCGCTGGCGGATTGGCTGCGTTCCCAGCCTTTTCTCCAAGCTCTTGCGCCGATGGAGAGGATTTCACCCAGCTTCCGGCCGTTCCTGGACAGATGGCTGAGATCCCCAACCCGGAAAGAGTCCAGGTTGGGAAGGTCCGTGATCGCCGCGCCGTCATGCGTTCGGACAATGTCCACAAACGGCGCGACGTAGGCGTCCAGAAAATCTCCGCCGTCGGTGATGACATCCGGATCCTCGGCATCCAGCAACATGGGCAGCACGTATTGGCGGGTGGTGACGCTCCATTCGCCTTTCATATACCGCGCAAATTCAGAGGGCGGGGAAACGATGGGATTCAGGACCTGCTTCCATGCCGTGGGATCGAGCTGACCGGCGGGTAGGATGGGCAGGATCTGGGTAAGAGTGAATTTTTCCAAACTCAGTTGTAAAATAATCTGAACGGTCACCCCGAGCAATGTCGGTGTTTCCACCTCAGTGAAATGATCGGCAAGACCTTTGGCCGCTTGGATCGACAGGAAGGCGGCTGCCGTGTCTCCCTGTTCGGCGGCGAGTCGTGCTTCCAGCATGAGGCTTTGTGCGCAATCCCGGGCAAGCCGGGCAGGAATGAATCCCCAACGATCCACTGCGATGCCATTCACTGACGCCTCGGGCATCAAGCCAATCGCGCGGATCTCATCCACCAGAGCCTTTTGCTGGGCGAGCCAGGTTTTCGCGGCTTCCGCATTCCACGCACCTTCGTGGCTCAGATATTGATCGAGTTCTTTGGGCAGACTCAGCGATTGCACGTCATGGCCGCCATTTTCTTTTTTCAAGCGTTCGCTCAGTTCCAGCCATTTGAGAAAGCCGTTCTGATCATCGGGAACGGTTTTCATCGTGACGGCCATTTCCGGGTAACGCAAAAGCAGCTTTTGATACCAGGCCTCGACGCGCCGTTCCATCTCTCTGCAATAGGCTTGGTCGGCAGGGGCATCCGATTTGAACACCTTCATGTAATGGCAGCCGAAATCGTCCTGCTTGTTGGATTTCCATGGGTTGTATTTCCACTTCATCAAATTTTCATAGCCTTCCTCGAACCATTCCATCGACCGTTGAGAGGAACTGCTCCCGCGGGCTGGGGCCGTGGTCGTGATCGGCGATGTGGGTTTCTCGCTGGAAAACGTGATCTCCCCGGGGATCGGACGAGCTGCCATGCCGGGCAATTCCGGCAACAACCCGAAAATCAGGGCGACTGTGATCGGGCAGAAGGTGACCATCAGGTAAACGAAACTCTTCGATGGTCGATATTTCATGGTTCCGAACATTTAGCCCGGTGGAGCGCGTCCGGGCAACTTTAAAAGCCAGGCAGGGGAAGCGGAACTCTTTGAACATCGAACATTGAACGCCCAACATCGAACGTTGAAATGAAGAGAAATGAAGAGGACGACGAAAGAGTTTCGCTGCCAATAAACCAGCCTTCTTCTTCGCGCTCCTTGGCGACCTTTGCGCCTTTGCGGTGGAAAATCTCTCCATCCGAAGTTTGGCATTCTAGAGGTCCGGGACGATCAGTTGGCGCTTGGGCAGATTCCGGAATGGCTCCGCATCGGGATAGGAAAGCTCGCGGGTATTGGCGTCCCAGACGTAGCGCAGGCCGTAGATGGGATCGTTCGGGACCTCTTCGCCCCTCATGATGGCGAAGGCTGCTTGGTATCGGGCGGAAATTGATAAATTGCGCATCCAGGTGGTCCTGATGGTGTTCGGGAATTCATTGATGTTGCCAAGGAACTGCCTGCTTTCCAGCGAGAGGTCTTCCATTGACGGCGGAGCGGGAGGGGGAGTGGAAGCCAATTCTTCAAGCGACAGATTTTCGCTCGCATGGATCGCCCGCCGATAGGCTTCCGTGACGACATCGATGTAATCTTCGGCATCGGGTGGGGATTTCGGATCTTCCAAATCCGCCAGGACCGGGAGTATTTCACGTTGCAGCCCCACCGTCCATTCGCCCTTGAGGAGACGGGCGAAATCCGCAGGGCTGTCTTGGGCTGGATAGACGGTGTCTTCCCAAGTTTCCAGATCAACAGATCCTTCAGGAAGCGCCGGAATCACTTCGGTGATCGCACGCTGTTGAACTTCGCTGCGGATTTTAGCGACCAGAATACTGTCAAAATAAGTGGGCGTTTCCACATTTTGAAGATGATTTGCCAAGCCGTTCGCCGCACGAATGGACTCGAGCGTTCGTGCAATGTCGCCGTCTTCCGCTGCAACCCGGGCATCGATCATCAGGGCGACGGCACTGGCGCGATAGAGTTCCATATTCAATAGCGCCCATTGATCGACGGAAATTCCCTTGGCGGATTCGGCAGGCAACAGGCCGATGATCCGGATCTCGTTAAATAGGGCTGGTTCGTTGGCCAGCCAATCTCTGGCCGCTTGTTCATTCCATGGCCCTTTGCTTTTCGAATAGTCGATCAGATCTTTAGAAAACCGGAGGCAGTTGGAGTCCGAGCCCAAGGGGGCATCACCAAACTGTTTGACGAAATCGAGCATCCGCAGCAGCCCGTTTTGATCGTCGGGAACGTCCTGATACTCCACCGCCATATCGGGGTGGCGGGCAAGAACCCGCTGAAACCACTCTGCCGCTCGTTTGTTGATGTCCTCCAGCTTCACCTGATCCGACGGGTCTTTGGAATACCTCAGTTTCATCAAATGCTCGCCCGCCCAGACCGGTTTCGGCTTCCACGGATTGTAGTCCCACTGGATCAGCGAATCCACACTGAGCGGCCCCCAATCCTGCGGGTGGGCGAGAACCCTCTGCCAATCATTTCGATAATGCGGCTGGTCGGGCATATCGAATTTCCGCACATGACTGCCGTCCGTGATCGGGCCAGTCCTCCGATATTTGCCGACCCACGCGATCGCCACCCCTGTGCCAATCAGCAGCAGGATCAGGCTGGCCATGGTGAGGAGGAAATATTTCAGAAACCGAAATTTCATGGCATCTAAATACAAGCGGAGAAATGCCTCACAGACAATGCAAAAAGGGGTGGACACACCAAGGAGCGGCGGAATGCGTCCGCCGATACCCATGAGATGACTATGAAGTGAGAAAATCGCTTTTCATTGCCCACATGGGCCGGCCGATCCGATATCGCCCCTCCGTGCCCTTCCTCATAACTTTCAGTTGCACCCATGAAAAGATGGCTGACCTGATGAATTGACGCGACAGGCGAGGGGAGGCAGGTTTCCGCCATGCAAGCGGCGGTGAATTACAAGATCGGCAACGAAAAGCTGGTGAAAGTGCTGGAAGGCGCATCGACGCATTTGCGGAGCCTGCTGGATCGGCAAGGGCGTCCGGACGGCGCGCTGCGCATTGCGGTGGTCGGCGGCGGATGCTCGGGACTGCAATATAAGATGGATCTCTGCGATGGCCCGCGCGATCGGGACATTCTGGTTCCGAGCAATGGCGTGAATGTGGTGATCGATCCGAAGAGCGCGCTTTTCGTCAGTGGCAGCGAACTGGATTTCTCAGATGACCTCCAGCAGGGTGGTTTCAAGGTGAGCACTCCGAACGCGGTGGTCACCTGTTCTTGTGGCGAAAGTTTCGCCGCGTGAACGGATGAGGTTGATTTATTCACTGAATTCGGGACGTTTACACCCACATGAAATTTCCGACTGTCGTGATATTCACGGGTCTTTCCTGCCTGGAATGGATCGCGGCAGCCGTGCCAAAATCCACCGCCCCGGCACCAGTCGAAGCACCCGCGAAGTCCCTGGAATCGCTGGTGAGGGAATTGGCGGATCAAAATTTCCAAGTTCGCGAAAAGGCCACGCGGGAAATCTGGAAGGCCGGCGAGAAAGCCCTGCCGATGCTGCAGGAGGCAAGCGAGGCCGAGGACCCGGAACAGGCTTACAGGGCGCGGGATCTTGTTCGTAAAATCGAGCTTTCGATCACTCCCGAAACGGATCCTGTCGTGCTGGTCCTCGTCGATCGGTATGCGCGGGCTTCGACCAATGACAAGCTGGACCTGCTCAGCCAAATGGCGAAAAAGCACGCATGGCGGCAGATTCTCAAACTTTACGCGACCGATAAAAATCCAGAACTGCGCTCGCGGTTTCAGGACTCCGCCAAGGAATACGCCGTGCTTGCGGCCCGCGAATGCCTTCTGGAAGACAAGGCGGACACCGCGCGTGATTTTCTCGAAATGGCACCTGCCGATTCCGCCGGGCTGATGGCGCTGGCGGATTTCCATCGCAGCCAGGGGACTTTGGAAACGGAGTTGAAGCGGGCACGCGGCCTCAAGGGCGAAAATGCGGAAGCCTGGCAACTGGCGCTTTATCGAGCGGCGGGAAATTTGGAAGCTGCCAGAGATTCCGCAACGGCTGCGGGCGAGCTTGAAATCAGCGCTGCCATGTCGGTTTTGTTGGGTGATCCGCTGCCATGGCTGCGGTCCGAGCATGCGCGCAACGGCGACAATGCGATTCAGAAAACCTACTCGGCCCTCGCCATCAAGCGCTGGCAGGGAAAGGAAATCCGGCAGGCGGATTTAGAATCGATCACTCGCGCCCTTGGCAACCGCGATCCATCGAATCATCAGGAAGCGATCAACGCACTTTTTTTGCTGGGTGAGACGAAGCTTGCAGAAGCGGCGTTGGTGAAAAATTCGAGCATCGGGGCTTTCGTTCACTTTGAAACGCTCGAACGGATTCCCGAGGCGCTGAAGGCATTGAATCTGGATCCGGAAAATCCCGATTACGCGACGTGGGTGGCGACACGCATGGAACACCTTTCGAAAGACCAAGCGGATGACGAGCACGAGAACTCGGAAGACACGAGGCAATTGGCCCTGATGGCGAATTTCCTCGAAAGCCGGGGACTCATCCGCGAGGAAAATGCCGCTTTCCTCAAGCCGATGACGGAATTGGCCAAAAAGGATGTCAGCGCTTTTACCGAGTTTCTATCCGTGCTTTTCGGCAAGCGGGCCATGAACGGCGCGCCTCTTCTGGCGAAACGAATCGGTATTGAATGGGCCGGTGAGGACGCGGTGCGCTGGGCGGAGTTGGTTTCGGCGGCGATCGGAGAAGATGACGAAACCAAGGAATGGTGGGATTGGCTGGGGGAGCTGGACCCAAAGGC
This sequence comes from Luteolibacter sp., assembly GCA_039925065.1. Taxonomy (GTDB): domain Bacteria; phylum Verrucomicrobiota; class Verrucomicrobiia; order Verrucomicrobiales; family Akkermansiaceae; genus Luteolibacter. Next base: position 3,094 of record JBDSZP010000190.1, on the reverse strand, counting down.
CAGCCAGATCGAGCGCTTTGATGGGTTACTTGCGTTGTTTGATATCGGCTCGGATCCCAAGAAACTGCGTGAGAAATGGCTGGCTCTCGCATGGGAGGCTGTCGATCACGCCCCTGCGGAAAAACAGGTGGCGATGAACGGTCGGATTTTCGCCATCACTGCCCGAGGCAATGTCAGCGAGGCACTCAAAGCATGGGATCGGTTGCCGCCGGAGAATCGCAATCGGATCTTCTGGGAAGTGACGTTTCTCAATCTATCTGCCGCCGGACGTTGGGATGAAGCCGCCGGATTTTTTATCAGGCTGATTGGCAGGATCAACGAGGTGAAACAGGAGCCACGCCCCGATTTCTATGCGTTTGCCGCCGGTTGTTTGCGACAGGCAGGGAAACAGGCGGAAGCCGCGACCTACGACGCATGGGCGGACAAGCTTGTGCTGGGCAACACGGAATTCGCCAGCAGGATCAGCTCTGCCTACGCCTTTTGCCGCGACAACAAGCGGGCGGAGGCTTGGAGAAATCGCGCCATCCAGGAGTGCGATCCGGAATCTGGCGGGCTTTTTTTCCACGAGCAATTCGCATGGAGCGACCCGGAAGCCGCACCTCAGGCGATCCAAATGCTGGCGGACAATCTGCTGGAGCAGGGCGAATGGAAGCGGGCCGCCGCCATCTACGAAGTGCTTGCCCAGGAGTCCTCGTCCAATGAACCCAGACAGGTGGGCGTCATGCTTCTTCGTCAGCGGATGCAGGCGGATATGGCACTCGCGCTGGCCAATTTGAAAAACAACCGCGCAGGCTCGATTGCCATTCTTGAAAAGTGCCACGGCCTTTTCCCCAGCGACGGCTCACTGGCAGATACGTTTTTTCCATCGCTGCGCAAGGCCGGGCTGATGACCGAGCACGACAAATGGTTCAACCTTTCGTGGGATCTGATAACCGACGTGATCAGACACTATCCGGCGTCGGACAACACCTGCAACACCGCCGGCTGGCTGGCCTCGCGGGCACGCCTCAATCTGGATCTGGCGGAAAATTACCTGCAAAAAGCACTGGCGATGAATCCCGAGCAAGCGGCCTATCTGGACACCATGGGTGAAATCCAGTTTGCCAAGGGGAACCGGAACAAAGCCCTTGAGTGGTCGCAACTTGCCATCAATTTCACCCCTCAGGACGCCCAGCTCCGCCACCAGCACGAGCGATTCCGCTCGGAGCCCATCCCGCGATAAAGGGTGGGCCGCGAACAACGCATCGCTTGACACCGGGCTCCCGGTAATGCGGGATTCCCGCCCCATGGCCAAACTTTCGATTCGTGATCTCGATGTATCCTCCAAAGAAGTCCTCATGCGTGTGGATTTCAATGTCCCTCTCCAAGACGGTGCCATCACCGACGATACCCGCATCCAGGCGGCCGTTCCTTCCATCAAGAAGCTGATTTCCGGCGGTGCGAAGCTCGTTCTCTGCTCCCACCTCGGCCGTCCGAAAGGCGGCCCTGAAGCGAAATTCTCGCTCGCACCCGCAGCTACCCGTTTGGGAGAAATCCTCGGTCAGTCCGTGAAACTCGCACCGGATTGCATCGGCGATGAAGTCGATGCCCTGCGCGCCGCACTCCAACCGGGCGAAGTTCTGATTCTCGAAAACACCCGCTTCTATCCAGAAGAAGAAAAGAACGATTCCGATTTCGCGAAGAAACTCGCAGGCAGCGCCGAGATCTACGTGAACGACGCGTTCGGCACCGCCCACCGCGCCCACGCTTCCACCGAAGGTGTCACTCATTTCGTCAAACAAAGCGCGATGGGTTTCCTGATGGAGCGCGAGCTTGAGTATCTCGACGGCAAACTTCAGAGCCCGGAAAAACCTTTCCTCGTCATCATGGGCGGCGCGAAGGTTTCTGATAAAATCCAAGTCATCTCGGCTCTGATGGAAAAGGCCGACGCCTTCCTGATCGGCGGCGCAATGGCGAATACTTTCCGCAAGGCCCAAGGCTACAACGTCGGTAACAGCCGCGTGGAAGCTGATAAACTGGACCTCGCTCTCGAAATCCTCGCCAAGGCCGAGGCCAAGGGCGTGCGTTTCCTTCTTCCCGCCGATACCCGAATCACGCAGGAATTCAAGGAAGGTGCCGAAACGAAAGTCACCGCTCCTTATGAACAAGGCGGCGAGACTCCGGAAGGTTGGGAAGGCATCGATATCGGTGACGTCGCAATCGAGGAATTCTCCAAGGAAGTCGCATTGGCCAAAACCATCATCTGGAACGGACCGATGGGCGTGTTCGAACTCGAAAGCTTCGCCAAGGGCACTCGTGCGATCGCCGAGGCCATGGCCAAGAGCGAAGGTGTCACCATCGTCGGTGGTGGCGATTCCGTGACCGCCGTGAACAAGTTCGGCCTTGATGACCAGATGACCTTCATTTCCACCGGTGGTGGTGCCTCCCTCGAGCTGCTCGAAGGCAAGGTGCTTCCAGGCGTGGCCGCTCTCACCGAAGTTTGATTTTTCTCCCTCCTTTACCCCGATACAACACCCCGCACGACTCATGAACCGCAAGCTGATCTTTGCCGCCAACTGGAAAATGAACAAGGGAGCTTCCGAGACGGAAGACTTCATCAAGAGCTTCCTCTCGAAAATCCAGGGTCAGAATTTCTCCTGCGAAATCGTGATCGCTCCGCCGTTCATTTCGCTTCCGAAACTCGCCGACCTGCTCCACACCGCCACTGCAGGTCAAAACGCACACGCCATTCAGATCGCCGCGCAAAACTGCTCGGAATATGATTCGGGTGCCTACACCGGCGAGGTTAGCGTCCTGATGCTGCGCGAGTTTTTCGTGCACTACGTCATCCTCGGTCACAGCGAACGTCGCGCCATCTACGGCGAGACGGACGCCATGATCAACGCGAAGATCAAGAAGGCCCGCGAGGCGAATTTGAAGCCGATCTTCTGCATCGGTGAAACCCTCGCCGAACGCGAAGGTGGCAAGCTCGAAAGCGTTCTCCGCACTCAGATCACGGGTGGTCTTAAGGATATTTCTGAAAAGGATCTCGGCGAAACCGTCATCGCTTATGAGCCCGTCTGGGCCATCGGCACTGGCGTCACCGCGACTTCCC